>CAMDOZ010000001.1 GCA_945903705.1 Fidelibacterota bacterium
AAGCCGTCGCGCAGCAACGTACGGTCTTCGCGGCGCGCAATCTGCGCCATGACACGGCGATCGAGCGTCTGGGTGAACCTTTGGAACAGCCACGGATTTATCGTGAGATCCGTACGCGGCATCAGCGTTTCGCGCAGGTCCGCGATCGAAACGAACACTTCGGTGAAAACGATTTCCGGTTTTCCGTCTTCGACGAACGCACACACCGGCTGGCGGCGCGTGAAGCTGGAAAGATCGACGCGTGCCAACGCGTCTTCGGCGCGGCCAAGTTCGGTCGGCGTCAGCGGCGTGCCGCGCTCGGGGCTGTTGCGCATCAACTCGCGCGCGGCAACCAGTTCCGGCAGCGTCTTGCGCGGTGCCCCGCCGGTCGTGGCGGCCTGCCGCATGGCGAACGTCAGCAACTTGTCGTAATCCGTCTGCATGTCGAACCAGCTCGAGATCCGGTTCTTGCGCGCGTCGTTCTTGAACTTCTGCATGAGCGGGTCGCGCTCCCACAGCTTCAAAAGCTTGATCACCGCGCGCTCGGCGGTGCCGGTTTCGCCGTTCTCGAACACGACCATGAGATCGGAGTTGCGTAAGCGATAAAGCCAGGCGGAACGGGTGCGCGTCAGATCGTCGAACACCGTTTCGGCGTTACGCAGGTTTTCCTTGTCGCGGTTTTCCGGGGCAAGGCGCGACAGATGCAGGCGGATGACGCCTTTGTCGCGGGCACTCGAGTCCAGAGACTTGAGATCGTCGAGGAAACGAGCTTCGTGGCTTGGCCCGAGAGGATTGGCGGCGGTGCCTTGTGCTTCCATGACCGCTCCTACGCCCGGCGCCGCGATGCGGCCTTCTTGCGGTAGGCGTCCAGGAAATGACCCTGGAAAACGCGGATCCCGGTCTTGATGCCCCAGGCCAGCGCACTGGCGGAATCGCAGCGGGACAGAATCATTTTTTCGGCACCGATGTTCTGCACGATGAATGCCGCGCTTTGATTCGTCGCCGGGTCCATCATGTCCAGAAGTTCCGGCGCCCAGACGATCTTGGCATAGTCGGGCTTCATCAACGCAACATCGAGCATGGCAAGAGCGGAGGTCGAGAGACCATCGATGAGAACCGCGTGGCCCATGCTGGAAAGGACACTCTGTGCGTCCAGGTACATACTGAAATTGGTGAGCACATCCACGGCCTGAACTTCGACAATGACCTTCTGCGGCTGTTCGACGCGCTCGAGGAAAGTCTGAAAGGCCGGCGTGAAGACGGTCTCAAGATTGAGATTGAGGCTGATCGCCGGAGCGCCGCGGGCTTGGGGCGCGCGCAAGACGATCTCGATCATGCGCTGGTCCATGGTGCGGGAGAGATCCTGGAACAGCGAGCGGTCGCCGAAGAGATTCCAGTTGGGCGCAATGGCCCGCTGAACATCTCCCACGGACAGGAAGAATTCGTAGAACTCGATGGAGGCGTCGTTGTTCTGGGTATCGACGCGCAGTGCGACCTGATCGCGCACGAACGGCACGACGTTCAGGAAGGCGAGCTTTTTATGGATCTCGTCCAGCGCGGCCGGTGTAATCGTGGGGAACGCCTGTGCCGCCACCTTGGGCTGCACATGCTGGGCATCCTGGCGAAGCTGCTGGGCGGCGTGAATCGCCATCGCCGCGTCGAGGGTCAGGTCGTACCACAGGGCAAAACGGTCGTTGCCGCTTTCATCGTCGAGCGTCAGCGGGTCGCCTTCGAACAGTTTGCGGATACGGTGAATGATGTTGTTCACGTCGCGCTGGGCACCGGCGCCCACGATCATCGCGAGATCGTCGTTGGTCAGACTGAAGATCTGGACCTGCCGTCCGCTTTCGAGCGTGCGGAACATGCGGGTGACGATCTTGACGCGGACTGGGGTGCGGTTCGGCGGAAGAAGCTGCGACAGGCGCAGGTGCACCACCTTGCGCCCTTCCGGATTGCGCCGAATCCGGTCGAGCGTGTCGACGAGCAAAGTCTCCTGATAGCCTCGTGCGCCCTGGTTCGACATCTTCGGGGGTTATACAACCTTTACGCGCTATTTACCAAAGGGCCGGGGCCGCGAGAAGGCCTAAGGTACCGCGGCTCGTGAATCTGACACGACTCTAAGCCTATTTCAGCTCATCGTGAACGGTAACCATTTGGAAAAGATTAACAAATATTCTTTTTCTGGCCGGGTGTCATGAAGCGGCGCGCCCGGGGTCGCCATCGTCTCCCATCGAGGCGTCCATTATCATAAGCCTGGTCCTGCGCGATAGGCGTGGGATCCACCTTTTTTGACCTCCGGTTACGATCGCAAGGACATGACCACGGCTTCCGATCCCGCCCTCGACGATCTCGCCGCCCTGACGGTGGTGCTTGGCAAGTTTCACGGCCGGCGAATCCTGTGCGTCGGCGACGTCATGGTCGACCGGTCGATCTATGGGGAAGTGAAGCGAATTTCTCCCGAGGCGCCTGTTCCCGTTGTGCGGATCACCCGCGAAACCAGTGAGCTGGGCGGTGCGGGGAATGTCGTGCGCAACCTCGCCGCCCTTGGCGCGTCCTGCGCCTTCGTCGCGGCGATCGGGGACGATCCTGCCGGGCGCGAGGTTTCAAACCTTCTCGCAAAGCTGCCCGTCGAGCCGTACTTGCGCGTGTCGCGCCAGCGGGAGACGACCATCAAGAACCGATTCTTCAGCTTGGACGGACACCACCTGCTCCGTGCCGATCGCGAAACACGTCTGCCGCTCGCCCCTGACGATGCGGCCGATGTCATGCGTGCGGTGACCTCCGAACTCCTGCGCGCCGAGGCGGTCATCCTGTCCGACTACGGCAAGGGCGTCCTCTCCGGCGACATCGCGCAGGCCGTGATTGCCGCCGCCAAAGCGCAGCGCAAGCCGGTGATCGTCGATCCGAAGGGAGCAGATTACGGCCGCTACGTCGGCGCGACGGTGCTTACGCCGAACCGTGCCGAATTGGCCGAAGCGACCGGCCTGCCCGTGGATACCAGCGAAAATCTGGTCACTGCCGCCCGCGGCCTCTGTCGCGACGTCGGCGTGGGCGCAGTTCTCGTGACTCGTTCGGGTGAAGGCATGACTCTGGTCACGGCGGACGGTACGGTTCACCACCAGCCCGCGCAGACGCGCGAGATCGCCGACGTTACCGGGGCGGGTGATACCGTTGCGGCCACGCTCACATTGGCCCTCGCGTGCAATGCGCCGCTGCCTGTTGCCATGCATATCGCAAATGCTGCGGCGGGCGTCGTGGTCGGGCGTCACGGCACCGCGGTTGCCAGTGTGCAGGACATCATCACGACCCTCCGCCAGACCGGCCTCGCCAGCGTCGACCAAAAGGTGGTCGACCGCTCCGAAGCCGTCGCGCGCGTCGTCGCCTGGCGCCGCGCCGGACTGAAAGTCGGCTTTACCAACGGCTGTTTCGACCTTCTCCATCCGGGTCATGTGTCGTTGCTGCGTCAAGCCCGCGCCGCCTGCGACCGGCTGGTCGTCGCCCTCAACAGCGACGCTTCCGTGAAACGCCTGAAGGGCGAAAGCCGTCCCGTGCAGACCGAAGCCGCCCGCGCCGCCGTCATGGCCTCGCTTGCCTCGGCCGATCTGGTCACGATCTTCAGCGAAGACACGCCTCTTGCCTTGATCGAAGCCTTGCGGCCTGATGTGCTCGTGAAGGGTGCGGACTATACTCGTGCGACCGTGGTCGGGGGCGATCTCGTGGAAGGGTACGGCGGCCGCATTGTCCTTGCGGAGCTGGTGCCGTCTTTCTCCACCACTGCCACCATCACGGCGCTGAAGGGAGCGCGATCAATCTCATGATGTTCGCGATTCATGATGTCGGGGGCATGATGCGGAACAACTATCGGCTTGCCGTCGCGGTGCTCGGCACCGCTTTTCTCGCGGGCTGCGCCCAAGGGCCCACCCGCGGCTATCCTTATTTCAAGGAAAGCCTTGGCATCATCCGGCAAACGCCGCCCGCGGTGATCCGCCAGCCGGTGGTGCCCGAGATGCTCGTCCAATGCCGCGGTCATGTGCTTGTGCCCGCCCTCGGCATGGCTTTCGTGGCCAGAGGCCAGGAAAATCCCGCAAGCGGCCAGTACCTGCGTGAAGAAAACCTGACGCCGCCTTACCGGATTCTTCCGCCGCGCGCGATCGTGACGAAGGAGTTCAGCCCCGCGCGCCTCAACGTCGAACTCGACGATCAGAGGCGCATCATCGGGCTGTACTGCGGCTGAAGCGTTTTCGAAGAAAACGCGACAAACAAAGACCCTAGACTCTTGGATCCACCACGCTCGCAAGCCGCTTGCCGGCCGCGAGCGCAAATCTCAACGTCAGCGCTTTTCGCCGTGACGCATGCAGCCGATGCTGCGGTGCCGGGCGCATGATGGCCGCGGTGTGCGCGTCGGCCATTACCACGCCGACATTCTCCGGAAGAATTTGCCACGGGAAGTGCGGCGGCACGGCGAAGGAGAAGGCGTCGCAGTAGGGCACATACTCCAGCCACTTGGCGTCGCCGCGGAAATCCTCCGGCGTGCTCTTCACTTCGACCATCAGAATCGTGCCGGCCTCATTGAGGCCGACCACGTCGGCCCGCCGGCCGTTGCCCAGCTTGAATTCGATCAGGGTCGAGAATCCCATGTCCCCGAGCCAGCGGCAGACGCCGCGGGTGACCGCCGCCGTGACCACCTGGGGAGGCGGCCGCACCTGAGACCGCACAGGTCCTGTGGATCCGGGGCTGAGGTCAATCTCAGCTCCGCCAGTCGTGGTGGCACCAAAGAGTTCTGACAAGCCTGGGGTGTTCATCGAATGTTCCGCCCGGCATTCGACTTTAAGCGGGCAGCTATGCTGAAGCAAGCGAGCACCCGCTTTCCCCCACCGGGCAGTATGCCTTCCGTTCCGCCGCGATTTCGCACCGCACACATGAGGTGCAACCCACCCGGCGGCAGAGGTCCAAATGATCAAAGTCATCCGCGCAAAGCTCCACGGCCTCCGGGTTACCGGGACCGACTTGCACTATCACGGCTCTATCACCCTCGACCCCGAACACGGCGTCCTCGCCGGCCTCTACCCCTGCGAGTTCGTCGAAATCTGGAACAAGAACTCCGGCGCACGACTCACGACCTATGTGATCTACGGCGAGCCCGGGTCCCGGTGCTGCATCTTGAACGGCGCGGCGGCGCGGACCTGCCAGGTCGGCGACGAACTCATCATCGCGGCATCAGCCGATGTGAAACCGTCAGAGTTCTACGACCTTCGGCCCAAGATCCTGACCTTCACGGCCGACAACGAAGTCGATCAGGTCCTTTATTACGACGTCTACAAGAGCGCCGCGCGCGACTTTGATTTCCGCATTGTCGACGAAACCGAAAGCCTTACCCCGGCGAAGCGGGTCCTCGCCCGCTAGCGGTCCAGCGAATTCGTGCTACGATTCGCGGGCCATGGCCGCATCCATTCCATCTCTCTCGCTGCCGATCACCACGCGCCGGCTGCATATCCGCGACTATGTGGTGGGCGATGCGCCGACGGTGTTCGGCTATGTGAACGATGCGGCCTACTGGCAGTTCCAGCGCGCAGAGCCGCCGACGGCCCAGCAGATCGACGCCCTCATCAAATGGGTCGTGAACGAGCAGAACACTGCGCCGCGGCTTGCCTACTTTCTGGCGGTGACGCGCAAAGACACGGGTGAGATCGTGGGCGAGGCCGTGCTCAAGATACTCAACGCCGCCGAGCGCCAGGGTGAGCTCGGCTTCGGCGTTGCGCCGCGGTTCTGGAAACAGGGATACGGCACGGAAGCCACCGCGGCCATCATCGAGGCGGCCTTCTCGCAGCTGAAGCTGCATCGCCTCAGCGGACAGTGCAGCGCCGAGAATAAAGGCTCCATGCGCATCATGCAGAAAGTCGGCATGGCGCGCGAAGGACTCCTACGCGACGTGCATTTTGCCCGGGGCAAATGGTGGAGCACGGTGATCTACGGGGTGCTCGAGCATGAGTACGCCAAGATCAAGAGCGCGCTGAAAGCGTAGTCCGCCCCATCTGCCGCCTGAGCTCGATCAAGCCATTGAATCGTCTCATATTTTGGACGTAGAAAAATTCTATTAGACGATAATTGATAAAATCTACGTCTTAGACGATGTTGGCGGGACAAGGAGCATCACCATGTCAGCCGGACGCACCCGTCAGCATTTCTACGATTTCCTCGATTATATGGCCGAAAAGGGCCTCATGGCGGAAGCGACCGTCGCGGCACGGAAGGCGTCGGCGAGTCGCGTATTGGGCATCCTCAACGACGATGAAGCGGCCGATGTCACCACGCTCGATTTGGACGACGTGATGAGGCGTTTTCAAAATCTCGAGGGTAGAAATTTCGCGCCGGGAAGCCTCAGGACTTATCTGAGTCGCACTAAGTCGGCAGTCGATGATTTCGAGAGGTACCTTAGCAACCCTCTCGGGTTTCGCCCGAGTGCTCAGTCACGTGAACCACGTGCAAAGCTGGAAACCAAGGTCGCGAATGGCGCAGCGCCGAGCGCTGAAAGAAAAACGCCGTCGATCCCGACAGCCGCTCCGATGGCAAGCAATATTCTACCGATTCCGATTAGGGCCGACACGATCGTGTTCGTCCAGGGTATCCCTTTCGATCTCACCGAGGCCGAAGCTGGAAAGATCGCCAATGTGATTCGAGCGATGGCGACGGTGAAGTAACCGTCCATAGGCCTCCTTCCAAAAGAGGCGCACATCATCGGATTACCCGCCGCTGAGTCCGAAGGTCCAAACTTCGCACTCGGCGGCGTATCTTTTTTACCAACCCGTAGAGATCCGCTCGACGAGTTGCTTCACCGACGGCACGAAGCCGTTGTTGTACCAGGGGTCCTGGGCGAAGCGGTACGCGTTGTGGCCGGCGAACATAAGTTCGGAGTCCACCGTTCCATCGTGCGCAATGTTCTGCAGCGTCTTCTGAATGCAGAAGCTGCGCGGATCGGCTTTGCGGCCCGTGGTGCCTTCGTCGGTCTGCGACCAGTTGGAGAAGGAACACGCGGACAGACAGCCCATGCAGGCGATTTGATCGGCGCGGATTTCCTCGGCCCTCGTGGGTGTGACGAAAATCAACGTCGAGTCCGGCGTCTTCATGGTTTCGGTGAAACCGTGGTCCATCCACGCCTGGGCGCGCATCTTGTCCGGTCCGGTGACATAGACAGGCTTTTTGCGCAGGCCGATGCTGAGCGCGGTGTCGTGCATGCCCACCGGCTCGGGCGTGAACGGAATCTGGCGTTCGCTGCGATGCTCAAGTTCCTCAAGGAATTCGTTGTGCACGGCCGATGAATAAAAACCCGTTGGGCTGAAGCGATGCAAATGTACGTCGCCCGGCTCCAATGTTCCGAGCCGCTGCTTCCACTCGCTCGAGATAGGGCTTTCCTTGGTCAGCAGTGGACGCGTGCCGAACTGGAACGCAATCGGACCGATCTCGGGATTGTCGAGCCAGTGCTCCCACTCCGAAAGCCACCACACGCCGCCCGCCATGATGATAGGCGTGTTCTGCAAGCCGCACTCATTCATGACGGTGCGTAAGGCCGCGACGCGCTGGTAAGGCTCTTCGGGGCGCTTCGGGTCTTCCGAATTGGAAAGGCCATTGTGCCCGCCGGCCAGCCACGGATCTTCATAGACCACGCCGCCGAGCAGCTCCGCATGCTTGTGATAGGCGCGCTTCCACAACGCACGGAAGGCGCGGCCCGAAGAAATGATCGGGTAGTAGTAGATGCCGTAGTGCGTTGCGAGTTCGGCGAGCTTGTAAGGCATGCCGGCGCCGCAGGTGACGCCGTGAATCATGCCGCGGCACTTTTCCATCACGCCGGCCAGAACGCGTTCCGCGCCGCCCATTTCCCAAAGGATATTGATGTGCAGGCGGCCTTGATTGCCGCGCACCTCGTGAGCGATCCGAGCTTGGGCGATGCCGCCGTCGATCGCGTATTTGATCAGTTCTTCGTGGCGCTCCTTGCGGGTGCGGCCATGATAGATTTGCGGGATGACTTTGCCGGCGGCGTCGAAGGAATCTGCGTTCACGCCGGAGAAAGTCCCGACACCGCCCGCGGCCGCCCAGGCGCCCGACGATTGGCCATTCGAGACGCTGACGCCTTTGCCGCCTTCGATGATCGGCAGGATTTCCTGCCCGCCGATGACAATCGGATTAAGTGCTTTCAACGCGAAATTCCCATTGTACCTAACCGTACGCTCCCAACCGCAATATAGGACGCCCCGGCCGGTGGACCAAGATTACTCATTGGAAGGCTCTCAGCATGTCTGCCGGGATATCGGTGAATATTGCGTCAACGCCCCAGCTTTTCAGGTCCTTGGCCCTCTCCACGTCGTTCACGGTGTAGGCCATCACGCCGAAGCCCGCGTCCTGCATCGCCGCAATCTGAGCGGCGTCGAGATGCTTGTGATTCGCGCCGAAGGAAATCACTTCTAATTTGGCGCCCGCCTCTTTCCAGTCGTCCGTTACACGGTCGAACAGGAGATCGCGCGGCCAGCCTGGCTGAACTTCCTTTGCCGTCGCCACGGAGATCCGCGAGAAACTCGAGATCAGCGGCAGCGGCGCGCTCGCCGGCCAAGACTCGCGCGCGATGGCGAGCGCCACTTCCGCCGTTTCCACTTCGCGGCCGCGGTCCGGCTTGATTTCCATATTGAAGGAAAGGCCGAGCTCCCCGAAAAGATCGAGCGCCTCCTCCAGCGTCGGCACGGGTTCTCCGGCGAAGGCAGGGCCAAACCAACTCCCCGCATCCAAGTCCCGCACGGCGTCGAACGGCATCATGGCAAGCGGCCCTGTGCCGTCCGACGTGCGGTCGAGATCGTCGTCGTGAAAAATCACCGCGCGTCCGTCCGACGTCAGCGAGACATCGAACTCCACCCATGTCGCGCCGTCGCGGGCCGCCCGACGGAACGACGCCAGAGTATTCTCCGGCGCCGCCCGCGGCGAACCGCGATGGCCGATCACAAAAGGAAACGGCGGTTTGTTACGCACGCGCCCCAGGTCGCTTGCTAGTTCGCCGGCGCGTCGCCACCGCCGTCCTTGCCGCCGTCGATCTCCAGACCCGTGGCCTGGTCGACACGCTTCATGGACAGCTTCACCTTGCCGCGGTCGTCGATGGCAAGGCACTTCACCTTCACCACGTCGCCTTCCTTGACGACATCGGCGACCTGCTGCACGCGCTTCGAAGCCAACTCCGAGATGTGCACAAGGCCGTCGCGCTTGCCGAGGAAGTTCACGAAGGCGCCGAAGTCCATGATCTTGACCACGGTGCCGGTGTAGATCGCGCCCACTTCCGGCTCGGCGACAATTTCGCGAATGCGGCGAACCGCTTCGTTCATATTGTCGGCGTCGGCCGAGGCCACGCGCACAGTGCCGTCGTCTTCGATGTCGATCTTGGTTTGCGTGGTCTCCTGCAGCTCGCGGATCACCTTGCCACCGGTGCCGATGATCTCGCGGATCTTGTCCTTCGGAACCATGAGCGTGGTAATGCGCGGCGCCGTCGCGGCAACCGTATCGCGGGCGCCGGTGATGGCTTTCGCCATCTCGCCCAGGATGTGCAAGCGGCCGTCGCGCGCCTGACGGAGCGCGATTTCCATGATCTCGCGGGTGATGGACGTGATCTTGATGTCCATCTGCAGCGCCGTGACTCCGACTTCAGTGCCGGCAACTTTGAAGTCCATGTCGCCGAGATGATCTTCGTCGCCAAGGATGTCCGAAAGAACGGCGAAGTCGCTGCCTTCCTTGATGAGACCCATGGCGATGCCGGCCACAGGGCGCGCCAGGGGCACGCCGCCGTCCATCATGGCCAGCGAGCTTCCGCACACCGTCGCCATCGACGACGAGCCGTTGGACTCGGTGATTTCGGAAACGAGACGCAGGGTGTACGGGAAGTTTTCCTTACCCGGCAGCAACGGATGGATTGCACGCCACGCCAGCTTGCCGTGGCCGATTTCGCGGCGGCCCGGTGAGCCCATGCGGCCGGCTTCACCCACGGAGTACGGGGGGAAGTTGTAGTGCAGCATGAAGTTCTGGCGGAACTCGCCTTCCAGCGCGTCGATGATCTGCTCGTCCTGGCCGGTGCCGAGCGTGGCAACGACAAGGGCTTGCGTTTCACCGCGGGTGAACAAGGCCGAGCCGTGCGCGCGCGGCAGCACGCCCACGTCGATCTCGATAGGGCGGACGGTCTTGGTGTCACGGCCGTCGATACGCTTGCCGGTCTTCAAGATGTTGCCGCGAACGACGTCGGCTTCCATGTGTTTGAAGATCCCGGCTCCCACGGCTAGTTCGGCCGGCGTTTCCGCGAGCGTCGCAAGCGCCTTCTTCTTGATATCGCCG
Organism: Fidelibacterota bacterium; assembly: GCA_945903705.1. Classification (GTDB taxonomy): domain Bacteria; phylum Pseudomonadota; class Alphaproteobacteria; order Rhodospirillales; family Rhodospirillaceae; genus SHVO01. The sequence continues at coordinate 10,336 of CAMDOZ010000001.1, forward strand.
ACCGCCGCGTAGCGTTCTTGTTTCACGGTCTTGGTGTAGGCGCCGCCGAGTTCGGGCATGAACGACGCAAGCTTCGTCTTGACCAGCGCAACTTCGGGCGCTTCCGCGGCGATGTCGATCGGGTCCTTCGCGCAGGCTTCGGCGAGGCCGATGATCATATTGATCACAGCATTCATCTGGTCGTGGCCGAAGTTGACCGCGCCGAGCATGATGTCTTCGGACAGTTCCTTCGCTTCGGATTCCACCATCAGCACGCCTTCGCGGGTGCCCGCGACGACGAGATCGAGGGACGAGTTCGGCAGTTGATCCATCGTCGGGTTGAGTACGTACTGGCCGTCGATGTAACCGACGCGCGCCGCGCCGATCGGGCCCATGAACGGCAAGCCGGAAATCGTGAGGGCGGCGGAGGCGCCGATCATCGCCACGACGTCGGGGTCGTTCTTGAGGTCGTGCGAAAGCACGGTGCAGACGATCTGCGTCTCGTTGCGATAGCGTTCATGGAACAAGGGGCGGATCGGACGGTCGATCAGGCGCGAGGTGAGGACTTCCTTTTCCGTCGGGCGCCCTTCACGCTTGAAAAAGCCGCCCGGGATCTTGCCGGCGGCGAAAGTCTTTTCCTGGTAGTTGACGGTCAGCGGGAAAAAATCGATGCCGGGCTTCGGCGACTTGGCGCCGACGGCGGTGCACAGAACGGTGGTTTCACCGTAGGTGGCCATGACCGAGCCATCGGCCTGGCGGGCTACTTTGCCGGTTTCGAGGATCAGCTTGCGGCCGCCCCAGTCGATCTCCTTACGTGTGACTTTGAACATAGACATAGTTTTTCTTCCTTCTTCCTCCTGGACCGGCACCGGATTGTGCGCTCGGCTCACCGTCAGGGGCCCACCCATGTGGGCTGTGAACGGTCAGAGGGGAGTGAGCCGAGATTTCGATCCCGCGTAGAAACGACTACGCGCCTTGAACACACTCGCGCGAAACTGCGCGCGGCAGCGCACTTAAAAACTTATCAGCCATAGATGCTGCTTAGGCGGAAACACGAATGGCGCCGGCTTGCACATGCAAGGGCGCCTTATCCGCGTCCGCCACTATGGCTGGAACAAAGATCTAGCGCCGCAGTCCGAGGCGGTTGATCAGAGTGTCGTAGCGGCCGGCGTCCGATGACTTGACGTAATCGAGCAAGCGGCGGCGTTGACCGACCATCACCAGAAGACCACGACGCGAGTGGTTGTCTTTGTTGTGGCCTTTGAGGTGATCGGTGAGATTCTTGATCCGTTCGGTCAAGATCGCCACCTGAACTTCGGGCGAACCTGTGTCGCCGGACTTGATGGCATACTCAGTAATGAGCGCTTGTTTGCGCTCTGCGCTAATCGACATCGGGGACTCCTTCTAGGTCAATGATTCAAAACGCGGACGGGACGGACCATGCCGTTCCCGACCTCGGCCACCGCAATCAGCCTCCCGCCGCACAACGCTTGTACGGTTTGGCCTTCATCAAGGCCGGTGAGGGGCTTGCGCTTCACGACGGGCCAGAGAGCAATCGCTTGCCCCAGGCTCATGCGGCGGGCCTCTTCGTCCGTCAGGGCCAGAGCCGGGATGTCGTCCAGCACGGTCTTAACCGGAAGAAGGTAGTCAGAAGCGGCGGCTTTATGCCCCAGGGCCTCCAGGTTTTCCAGGGAAATCGCCCGATTTTCGCTGAAAGGACCGCATCTTGTGCGCCTTAAGGCCGAGATATGCCCCTCCGTCCCCAGGGCCAGGGCCAGATCGCGCACCAAGGCCCGGATATAGGTCCCCTTGCCGCAATCCACCTCGAACCGGGCGTGATCCGTGTCAGACATGGAGGTAAGGGAAAACCGCCATACTTCCACCGTCCGGGCCGCCAGGTTCAGCGCCTCCTTCGCGCGGGCGAGGTCATACGCCCGCTGGCCGTCCACCTTGATGGCGGAGTAATCCGGCGGGACCTGTTCAATTCGGCCGGTGAAGCGGGGCAACATGGATTCGATTGCAGCTTTGTCCGGCCGGCGATTGGAGGAGCGAATCACCGCACCGTCGCTATCGTCCGTATCGGTGGCGGCGCCCCAGGTGACCTCAAATGTATATGTCTTGCGGGAATCCATGGCGAAAGCGGCCGTTTTTGTCGCTTCGCCCAGGGCAATGGGCAGAATTCCGGTCGCCAATGGGTCCAAAGTCCCGCCATGACCTGCTTTCGCAGCGTTGAGGGCGCGCTTCACCCGGGCGACGACCTTGGCCGCCGTGATTCCGCTGGGTTTGTCGATGGCCATCCAGCCATGGATGGGGACGCCTTGCGCCTTGCGCGCCACGCCTACTCTTCCTCGCCGCGATTTTCATCGCTGGGGAGGCTCGCCAGCGGGGCGAACCCGGCCCCGAGATCGCGGGCGACCTCGGGCTTGTGGAGCAGGCGCGCGATGCGCTCGGCCTCGTCGAAGGTCGTGTCGGCGGCGAAGACGAGATCGGGGATGAACTTCATTGTGAGACGGCTCGCGAGCTCCCGGCGCAGGAACGGCTTCACGCGGCGAAGCCCTTCCAGGATGGGTTTCGGATCGCCGCCGCCCAGCGGCACGATATAGACGCGCGCGTGGCGCAAGTCCGGACTCGGCCGCACTTCGGTCACAGTGACGCTGACCCCGGCGAGCGCCGGGTCGCGGAAGGTCTCGCGTTCTAAGATGCCGGCCAGCACATGTCGGATCTCTTCTCCGATGCGCAATTGCCGTTGGCCCGGCGCTTTTGGCCGCTGTCGTGCCATGGGAATTTCCTCAAGCAATCGTCCGCCCGCCGCCCCGAAGGGCCCGCGGGCGGGTGGGTCTTACAAGGTCGAGGCGACCCGCTCCATTTCGAAACATTCGATCATGTCGCCGACCTGAATGTCCTGATAGTTCGCGAGTCCCATGCCGCACTCGTAACCTTCGCGAACTTCCTTCACGTCGTCCTTGAAGCGCTTGAGCTGCGACAGATCACCTTCATGAATGACGGTGTTGTCGCGGAGCAGACGGACTTTGCAGCCGCGCTTGATGACGCCCTGCGTCACGCGGCAGCCGGCAACCTTACCCACTTTGGTGACGTTGAACACTTCGCGGATTTCGGCGTAGCCGATGAAGCTTTCCTTGAAGGTCGGGGCGAGCATGCCAGTCAAGACCTGCTTCATGTCGTCCGTGACTTCGTAAATGATCGAGTAGTAGCGGATGTCGACGTTGTCGCGCTTGGCGACTTCGCGGGCCTGGGCGTTGGCGCGTACGTTGAACCCGATGATCACGGCGCCGTTGGTCTTTGCAAGCGTGACGTCGGACTCGTTGATCGGGCCGACGGCGCTGTGCAGCACTTTCACCCGTACTTTTTCAGTGCCGATCTTGGCCAGCGTGCCGTTCAGCGCTTCGGCCGATCCCTGCACGTCCGCCTTCACGATCACGGAAAGCTCGGTGGACTCGCCCGCTTTGATCTTGGCGAACATCTGCTCCATGGTCGAGCCGCCGACCGAGGCCACATGTTCCTTATCGCGGATCTTACGGCGGCGGAAATCAGCGACTTCGCGCGCTTTTGCTTCGTCGTTGACAACCACGAAGTCGTCACCGGCCGCCGGCGTGCCGCCGAAGCCGACGACTTCCACGGGCGCGGACGGCATGGCGGACTTCACCTGCTTGCCGTGTTCGTTGATCAGCACGCGCACACGGCCCCACTCGGCGCCGGCGACGAAGATGTCGCCCACATGCAACGTCCCACGCTGCACGAGCACGGTGCCGACCGAGCCCACGCCTTTTTCCATCTTGGCTTCGATGATGGCGCCTTCGGCGGCGCGGTCGGGGTTCGCCTTCAGGTCGAGAAGTTCGGCCTGCAGCATGATGGCTTCCTCGAGCTTGTCGAGGTTGGTCTTCTGCGTCGCCGAAACTTCGATGGCCAGTACTTCGCCGCCCATGTCTTCCACCACGACCTCGTGGCTTAAGAGGTCGGTTTTCACCCGCTGAGGATTGGCGCCGGGTTTGTCCATCTTGTTGATGGCAACGATGATCGGCACATCGGCCGCTTTCGCGTGCTTAATGGCTTCCACCGTCTGCGGCATGATGCCGTCGTCGGCGGCTACCACCAGGACGACAATGTCCGTGACCTTGGCGCCACGGGCGCGCATGGCGGTGAAGGCTTCGTGGCCCGGGGTGTCGATAAACGTGATTTTCTGGCCCTTGCTCGTGCGAACCTGATAGGCGCCGATGTGCTGCGTGATGCCGCCCGCTTCGCCGGCGGCGACGTTTGCGGAGCGTAAGGAATCCAGGAGCGAGGTCTTGCCGTGGTCGACGTGACCCATAACCGTAACCACGGGCGGGCGCGTCTTCATTGCCGCTTCGTCGTCGTCGGTCGTCTTGAGCGCGTCTTCGACGGCGCTCTCGGTGATACGCTTGACCTTGTGACCGAATTCCTGCGCCACCAACTCGGCGGTATCGGCGTCGATAACTTCATTGATCGTCGCCATGATACCTAATTTCATAAGTGACTTGATGACGTTGCCCGAGCGTTCGGCTATGCGGTTCGACAGCTCTTGCACCGTGATGGTTTCCGGCAGCACGACCTCGCGTACCACCTTGTCCGTGTTCATCGGCTGCTTAAGCTGGGCCTTGCGGCGCTCCTTCTCCACAGCACGTCGCATCGAAGCGATTGAGCGCGAACGCTCGACGGCATCGTCGCCTTCGAGCGCAGTGGTGATGGACAGCTTGCCGGCGCGGCGGCGCGGCTCGGTACGTTTGACCGTGGGCGGCTTGTGGCCCGTCTTCGCCTTGCGGCGCGGGGCGTCTTCGTCTTCTTCTTCCTCGACGGCTTCGCGGCGCACAAGCGGCGCGACCGCGGCAACGTCGGTCTTGGCTTCAACGGCGGGAGTTGGTGCTTCGGCTGCGGCCGGAGCTTCGGCCCGCGGCGCCGCGGCGGGTTCCTGAGCCTTGCGGAGTTTCTCTTCGGCGCTGCGGTGAGCGTTTTCCTCCGCTTCGCGTTTCGCCTCTTCTTCTTCGATCTTGCTTTTTTCTTCGTCGGCCTTGAGAGCGTCTTGAAGCGCCTTCAGGCGATGGGCCTTCTCGTCGTCGGTCAACGTGCCATGCTGGAGCGAATCCTTCAGGAGCTCCTCGGCCCTGGCCTTCGCGGTCGTCGGCGCCGCTTTGACTTCTTGCACTTTGCCGTCGGCGCCGATCTCGAACTGGCGCTTCCGCTTGCGTTCGACCTGAACGACTTTCGAGCGCCCATGCGAGAAGCTCTGTCGGACCTGACCGGTCTCGACCGTCTTCTTCAGCTCGAGTTTGCCTTTACCGCCGAGGGTCAAGGGTGTCTTGGTCTTGGTATCGCTCACTCAATGCACCTTAATCAAAGAATCCAAACCGCCGCTTATTCGCCGCGAAATCCGCTAAAGCGGCCCGCGTCTTCTAAAATCATCTCCGTCAGGCGGCCACGCAAAAGCGCCACATGCACCGCCATGTCCTTGCCCAGCGCGTTCCCAAGCTCCGTGCTCGAAAACACATCAACGACGGGCACGCCGGGGGCGAGAGCGCCCATTTTTTGCCGCTCTGCGATCGAACCGTCCGATGCCTCGATCAAGGCAGCCGTACGGCCAGTCGCAATCTGAGCGCGGACCTTTTCCGCACCCGAGGCGACAAGTCCGGCGCGCTGCGCCAGGCCAAGATGATTAAGACAGCGGCGACGTAGTAGTTCGACGACGGTATCGGCCAAGTCCGGGGCAACACTGACGTTGGCCCGCGCGGCTTTGGCAAACAGCCGTTTTTGCGCCGCTGTTTCTATCATATCGCGCCGCGCCCTCAACCACAAACCCCGACCGGGCAGGCGTCCGCCCACGTCCGGAACGATCGCGTTATCAGGGCCCACCACGAATCGGATGAGTTCGGCCACAGGGAGCGACTCGCCCGAGGCGATGCAGCGCCGGGTTGGACCCGAGTCCGGCTCGTCGCCCTGCTCGTCCGATGGCGATCCATTGGGCGCCGGGTCGCCCGTAAGGTGTGTCTCTATGGTCATTGCGTTTGCCCGGACCGCCAAAAAGATTAAGCGGGACTACACGGTCTTGGTCTCGCCGGCGGCATCAGCGCCTTCCGGCGCGACACCTTCGGGGAACCAATGCGCGCGCGCCGCCATGATGATGGCGTTGGCGGGACCTTCCTTGATCACGTCGGCTCCAAGGAGCTCCACCAGCTCGTCGCCGGCGAGATCGGCAAGGTCGTCCAGGGTTTTGATGCCCTTTTCAGCCAGCGCGATGATCTTCTTGGCGTCGAGGCCTTCGATTTCCGCTTCGGCGAGATCCGCTGACACGCCGAGCTCTTCCATCCGGGCCGAGGTCTTCTTGTTCTCTTCTTCGATGTAGGCGGTCGCGCGGGCCCTAAGCTCGTTCGCGACGTCCTCGTCGAAGCCCTCGATATCGGTCAGTTCCTCTATCGGGACGAAGGCTACCTCTTCGACCGACGTGAAACCTTCGGTCACCAGCAGATGAGCCAGCACGTCGTCCACATCAAGGGCATCGATGAACATCTTCGAGCGCGTGTAGAACTCCTGCTGGCGGCGTTCGGATTCTTCGCCTTCGGTCAGGATGTCGATGGTCCAGCCGGTCAGCTGCGACGCAAGGCGCACGTTCTGGCCACGGCGTCCGATGGCCAGCGAAAGCTGATCGTCCGGCACAACCACTTCAATACGGCCCGAGTCTTCATCGAGCACGACCTTCGTGACTTCGGCCGGCGCGAGCCCGTTGACCACGAACGTCGCCGGATCCTGGTTCCATTGGATGATGTCGATCTTCTCGCCTTGCAACTCGGCGACAACGGCTTGCACGCGGCTGCCGCGCATACCGACGCAGGCGCCGACCGGGTCGATCAAGGAGTCGTTGGAGATGACCGCGATCTTGGCACGGCTGCCCGGATCGCGGGCCACGGCCTTGATTTCGATGATGCCGTCGTAGATCTCGGGCACTTCCTGACCGAACAAGGCGGCCATGAAGTCGCCCGAAGTGCGCGACAGGAAAATCTGCGGGCCGCGCGGCTCTTCGCGCACGTCGACGATGAAGGCGCGCACGCGGTCGCCGTTCTTGAAATGCTCGCGCGGGATCAGTTCATCGCGGCGGAGCAAGCCTTCGGCGCGACCCAGGTCGACGATCACATTGCCGAATTCGACGCGCTTAACGAGGCCGTTGACGATTTCGCCCACGCGATCCTTGTATTCGGTGAACTGACGCGCACGCTCGGCGTCGCGCACTTTTTGCACGATCACCTGCTTCGCGGTCTGGGCCGCGATGCGGCCGAAATCGATCGGCGGCAGCGGATCGACGATGACGCCGCCGACATCGATGGCGGCGTCCTTGCGCTTGGCCTTCGCGAGGGTGATTTGCGTATTCTCGTCCTCGACCGTCTCGACCACGGTCAGGTAGCGCGCGAGGCGGATTTCGCCGTTCTTGCGGTCGATGGCGGCGCGGATGTCGTTCTCATGGCCGTACTTGGAGCGGCCGGCTTTCTGAATCGCCTGCTCCATCGCCTGGAACACTTCCTCGCGGTCGATACCCTTGTCGCGGGCGACCGTGTCGGCCACCTGCACCAATTCGGGCCGCGCCATGCCAATGCTTTCTCGTGCCATCGTCGTTCTCCGACTCTCTTCGCTAATTCTGTTGTTTCAGTTCCGCCCTCTTGGCGGAAGCTTCGATCAATTCGTCCGTCATGATCAGCTTCGCAGTGCCGATCGCATTCATCGGGATCTCAACTTTCGCGCCGTCGATCGTCATGACGACGGCGTCGCCCGCAACTCCGCCGAGTTCACCGCGGAACCGCCTGCGGCCAGCCACCGGCAGCTTCGTTTCAACCTTCGCCTCGAAGCCTGCGTAAGCGGCGAAGTCTTTCGGCCGGGTGAGCGGTCGATCAATTCCAGCCGAACTCACTTCAAGGTCGTAAGCGCCCGGGATCGGATCCTCGACGTCGAAGATCGCCGACAGGGTGTGGCTGATCTGCGCGCAGTCATCCACCGAGATCTGGCTTCCGTCCTTGCGATCGGCCATCACCTGCAGGATGCGCCGCCCGACCGATCCGGTCAGGGCGATGCGAACCACTTCGAAGCCCATGGCTTCGAGGGTTGGCGCAACACGGTCTTCGAGGGTCTGCAGTCGTTCCAATCCAAGCTCCGGGACCACCCGGACGGCCTTGAATGGGGTAATAAAAAAAGTGGCCAAGAGGGCCACTTCCTAGGTCGTCCAGGAATGTCGAAAGATGGCGTTCATATACGGGGCTTCCGCCCCAATTTCAAGGGTTTTCGCGTGATTTTTGAGCCCTTTCGGACCCGATTCCCGTCCTAGGAGGTCCGCCGCAGAAAATTCAAAAAAAACGGGGTCCGGCCCTGCTTGACCGCCTTTTCCTCGTACCGAGTCGCAGTGGAATCGGCTGGGCGGGACCGCCAGCCCTCGGGCCCCCGGGCCGCCCATTCAAAGCCGGCGTGGGGAATAAGGTGCAAAAGCGCCCAATCGATATAGACCGGATGGTCGCTCGCGACCCGGAACTCGCCCCCCGGAACGATCAGGCGCTCCATCTCGCGCAAATTCTCGGGGCCGACGAACCGCCGCTTGGCGTGCCGGGCCTTCGGCCAAGGATCGGGAAACAGGAGCGAGATCCGCTCGAAGCTTGCATCGGGAAGATGCGGCAAGAGGAAGCGCACATCTTCATTGAAGATACGCACGTTCTTGAGGCCGAGCTCGTGGATGTGACGCAGGAGCGATGCGACGCCATTCAGGAAAACTTCCGCGCCGATAAAACCGACGTCGGGATTGGCCAGAGCCTGCCGGGCCAGATGCTCACCCGCGCCGAAGCCGATCTCCATGCGCACCGCGGAAACCGGAAACGCAAAGAGCGTGCGCGGATCGAGTGTCTTTTCCGGAACCGCGATGCGCAGTTCCGGAAGAAGCTCTTCGATCAAGCCGAGGCGGCTGGCCTTAAGGGGTTTGCCTTTGCGGCGGCCGTAGAAGCGCGGTTCTTCTGAATTAGACGCCGAAGGCGGATTCAAGTTGATCCACCAAGTCGAGGCGTTCCCAGCTGAAGCCGCCGGAGCCGTCGGGGTCGCGGCCGAAGTGGCCATAAGCGGCCGTGCGCTCATAGATCGGACGATTGAGTTTCAGGTGCTCGCGGATGCCGCGGGGAGAAAGGTCCATCAGTTCCTGTAAGACCGCCGAGAGCTTGTCCTCGTCGACGTTACCGGTGCCGTAGGTGTCCACGTAAACCGAAAGCGGCTTGGACACACCAATGGCATAGGAGAGCTGAATCACGCATTTGGACGCGAGGCTCGCCGCCACCACGTTCTTCGCGAGATAACGCGCTGCATACGCAGCCGAACGGTCGACCTTGGTCGGGTCTTTACCCGAGAAAGCGCCGCCGCCATGGGGCGCCGCGCCGCCGTAGGTGTCGACGATGATCTTGCGGCCGGTGAGACCGCAGTCGCCGTCCGGACCGCCAATGACAAAGCGGCCCGTAGGATTCACATAGAATTCGGCTTCGGGGCACATCCAGCCGTCCGGAATGACGTCCTTCACGTGTTTGCGCACGTATTCACGAATGGTTTCCTGATCGACGGATTCGCCGTGTTGCGTCGACACGACTATCGACGTGGCGCCGACAGGTTTTCCACCGGCGTAGCGCAGCGAGAATTGGCTCTTCGCATCCGGCCCTAAGAAGTCGACGTCCTTGTCATGACGCGCTTCGGCCAGAGATTTCAGGATGGCGTGAGAGTAATAGAGCGGCGCCGGCATCAGCGTCGGCGTTTCGTTCACGGCGTAGCCGAACATGATGCCTTGGTCGCCCGCGCCTTCGTCCTTGTTGCCGGCGCTGTCAACGCCGACGGCGATGTCGGCGGACTGCGAATGCACGTGGCACTCGACCTTCGCGTTCTTCCAATGGAATCCGTCTTGCTCATAGCCGATCGCCTTCACGGCCTGGCGGGCGCTCTCGATCATGGCGTCGGCGGTCACCGACGCGGGACCACGCACTTCACCGGCGAGCACGATGCGGTTGGTGGTGCAAAGAGTCTCGAGGGCGACGCGCGAATATGGGTCGGCCTTCAAGAACAGATCGACGATGGAGTCAGAAATGCGATCGCTAACCTTGTCGGGATGACCTTCCGAGACGGATTCACTCGTGAACACATAGTCAGTCTTAGGCAAAGTCGTCTCCTAGCGAAGGTTGGCTTTGAGCGGAAGGGTGGGGGAATAGCTGGGCCCCCTTGAAAAAAGCTTAAGGGGGGTACCGGAACGCCTGAGACTTTTCAAGGGCGAGTCGCCCTGGGGGAGGGTTACATCGCGCTTAGGCAAACAAAAACGCCGCCCTCTCGGGCGGCGTTTAAGCGAAATTAGTGCCGAATTGGCGCTTAAGCTTCGACCGGCTCGTCAGTCGAGGCCAGCAACTTCGCCAGTTCATAGATACGACGGCGAACGTGGTAGTCGTTGATCCGGTAGTAGGCCCGGACGAGTTCAAGCGTCTCGCGCTTGGTCATCGGGTCGTTGTCGCGCGGCTCCAGGTCGCGGCTGTCGCCGGACAGGTTGCGCGGACTAGACTGGGCGGTTTCGTCGTCCATTTCCTCGAAGAAGAAGGACATGGGGCAGTCGAGCACGCGTGAAAGGTCCCACAGGCGGCTCGCGCCGATGCGGTTCGCACCACGCTCGTACTTCTGGACCTGCTGGAAGGTCAGCCCGATGGCTTCGCCCAACTTCTGCTGGCTCATGCCCAAAAGCGTCCGACGGAGCCGCACCCGTGCGCCGACATGGACGTCGACGGGGTTTGGCTTGCCCGAAGGCATCCGACCACGCGTCGAACGCATTGGCGCCGTATCATCTTTTAGCTGCTCTTGCGGTAAACCCATTTGAACCTGCCCGTTGTAAAACTGACTGCGCGACTCAACGATTACACGGCGCGCGTCATCTACCGACCGTTGAGCGGATGGTAGGCTAACACCACTCTTGGCACAAGCTGGCCCATGAAAATGGGCTCATCTTGGCTCATCGAGCGCGTTTACCCTTATCGGGTAGTAAGCGCCGCAGACGCAGCATCGTATCGCCACGCCTGAAGAACAACGCTCCCGCACCCCCGCAAGTTGCGAGCAGAATTGATGTCAGATTTCCCAATAGCGCGAAGGGGGTAAGGGCCGATGCAGGTCTGGGTAGTGGAGCATCCAGCACACCTCGCGTGCCGAGCGCGAGAGACTCCGGAACCCGCCCATAGCCATCGATAACGGCCGAAATGCCGGTGTTGGCGGTGCGGACCAGGGGCAATCCTTCCTCGACCGCCCTGATCCGGGCTTGGGCGAAGTGCTGATGGGGCCCAAGGCTCAGGCCGAACCAGGCATCGTTGGTAAGATTCAGGAGCCAGGCCGGCCGAGGCTCGCCGCCGGCCGTCACGTTGCCGGAGAAGATGACCTCGTAGCAGATAAGCGGGCTGAACGGCGGAAGGCCCGGGACGGTAAGGGTCGCAAGGCTGCCGCCGGCCGTGAACCCGCCGCTCATACCGGTCAGCTCGTTGAAGGGTACGATCCCGCGGAGCGGCGTGTATTCGCCAAAGGGCACGAGATGAGTCTTGTCGTAGACGGCAGCGATGCTCGCATCGGGCCTTAGGACGTAGAGCGAGTTATAGACGGACTGGCGCCCGCTCTCATCGCGTAGGCCACGGTCCGCGCCCGTGATCAGCATGCCGCCCGGCGGCGCCGCCATGGCCGCGACGCGGCGCGCTTCGTCCTGGATGTTCAGGAAGAACGCAATGGCCGCCTCGCCCCAGACGACGTGCGTGATATCGGCCGGCCGATTCTCATTGCTCATGCGCACGTGTTCTTCGAGGTGCTTTACCCAGAAGCTCGGTCGACTGCGCTCGACCTGTGAGAAGTTTGCCTGCACCAGGCGGAATTTCACGCCCGGAACCGTCTCGTCATGCGCGAGCAGGAGTCGCAGCGCGCCGCCGGCGCCGATGACGATCATGAGCGCGAGAGGCGCGGCCGCCGTGATCCAGGCGCGCGTCAGACGCGGCGTGTATCCAAGAACCGTGGGCGCGGCGGAGAACAGCACCGTCAGGAAGCTGAGCCCGTAAGTGCCGATGAGTGCCGTGACTTGGATGACGGGAAGTCCGAACGGTGTGCGGGTCTCCGACCACACGAGGCCCAGCGGATTCCACGGCAACCCTGTGAAAATCCAACTCCGGATCCATTCCACGAGCGTCCACACGGCGGCGAACAAGACAATGCGCCGCGCCGCCACCGCCGCGAGGTCATAGGACCTCTCATCCTCATGCGCCGGCGGGATGGCGTGCGTGAGCGCGCACACGATACCGATGAACAGGCCCATCGCAATTGAGAGCGAGCCCACGGCCGGGACGGCGAACATGCCGAAGGCTTCCGCGTCCACATAGAAGGCATTGGCCATCCAGTAGAGGCCGGTGATGAAATAGCCTGCGCCAAAGGCCCATCCGGTGAAAAAAGCGCCCTTCCACGTGCGGCATCCGTCCAGGAGCCAGAACAGCGCGGGAAGTGCGATCCAGAGCGCCGGCACAAGGGAAATGGGCTGAAACGCGACGATCGTCAGCGCGCCCGCAAGAAGGGCTGCGGCAAGCCGGCGCCATCCAGTAAGCGCGGCGAGCCGCTGGGCGATCCTGTCCATCAGTCTTCGGGCTTCGGCGGTGGAAGGTTGCGGATACGCAAGCGCCGCACCAGCCGCGGATCGCTGTCCGTGACTTCGAATTCGATGCCCGACGAATGCTTCACCAGTTCGCCGCGGGACGGCATACGTCCGGCGAGACTCGCGACCAGGCCGCCCAGCGTATCGTTGGCTTCGCGTTCTTCATGGCTGAAGACGTCACCAACGCGGGCTTCGAAGTCCGTAAGCGCCACGCGCCCGTCGCCGACGAGCGAGCCGTCGGTTTGTGGAAGCAATTCCGGAGTCTGGTCGGCATCGTGTTCGTCCTCGATCTCGCCGACGATTTGCTCGACGACATCTTCGATGGTCACGAGTCCGTCGATGCCGCCGTACTCGTCCACAACCATGGCCATATGCGCGCGTTTGAGGCGCATCTCGAGCAGAAGGTCGAGGACGCGCACGGCCGGCGAGACGAACAGAACCGGGCGAAGCAGATCGATGAGGATGTGCGAGCTCACACGCACGCCGTTCTCGCCGGTGATCTGATCGGCTGCAAGGATCGCAAGGTCCTTGATGTGGATAAGGCCGGCCACATCGTCCAGAGTTTCCCGGTAGACCGGTAGGCGCGAGTGACCTTCCTTCACCACAAGGGCGAGCGCATCGGCAACCGGGGTCGCCGCTTCGACGGCGATGATGTCCGCGCGCGGCACCATGATATCGGCAGCCGTCACGCTCCGGAGCTTGAGCACGTTGGACAGCAACAGTCGTTCGTTGGGATCGATCGCCCGTTCGCCCTCGGGGCGATCTTCGGCGCGCTCCTCGATCAGCTCCTCGATGACTTCGCGGACGGCTTCAGCCTCACCGATTTCCGGGGCGAGCCAGCGCTTGAGTTTGGTGAGGAGACCTGGCCGGCCGTGCTCTTCGGCGTCCGGCGCAAGGGATCTTGCGGGCTCGCTCATGTCTTGCGGCGCACTCCCCGCGGGCGAGCGGCCCTTGTGCGTGTGGCCTTTACGCGTGCGGGCTTTTCGCCGGTGTCGCTGTAAGGGTCGGGGACCCCCATCTTGGACAAGATCTTGGTTTCCAGGCTTTCCATGGTCTCGGCATCGGGCGCGGTCTCGTGATCATAGCCCAAAAGGTGCAGAACGCCATGCACCACCATATGAGAAAGGTGATTTTTCAATGACTTGCGTGCTTCACGGGCTTCCCGGACAACGGTCCCATAGGCAATGACCACATCACCTAGTATGAGGCCCACGGACCCACCCAAGGCCGCCGCGTCGTCAGCCGGAAAGGAAAGCACATTGGTGGGCTTGTCCTTCTTGCGGTAGGCCGCGTTCAGCTTGCGAATCGCCGCGTCGGTCGTGAGGGCAATGGACACTTCGGCCGCCGGCCCGTGACGTTTAACGGCTGCCGGCGCACCGCTCGCCCACGCCGCGCGCGCGGCTTTTCGGCAAACCGCCGCTACCGACGGCAGCGCCCGTGTCCACGCCGCCGCGGCGATCAGGACGTCGATCGTGGGCTGCGCCGGTTTCATTCTTCGCCCCCTATTCTTCACGGGCGCTTTCTTTGCGCTTGGCGTCGCGCCGGTCGTAGGCCTCGACAATGCGCGTGACGAGATCATGGCGCACCACATCGCGTGCCGTGAAGCGAACCAGTCCGACACCTTTAACGTCGTCCAACGTCTCGAGCGCATCTTCGAGGCCTGACTTCACGCCGCGCGGTAAATCGATCTGGCTGAGATCGCCGGTCACGACCATGCGGGAATTCTCGCCGATGCGCGTCAGCGCCATCTTCATTTGCACGGGCGTCGTGTTCTGCGCCTCGTCGAGAATGATGAAGGAATTCGCGAGTGTGCGCCCGCGCATGAAGGCGAGCGGCGCAACTTCGATCTCGCCGGAGACCAGAAGCTTCGCGACCTGATCGCCCGGCAGCATGTCGTAAAGCGCGTCGTAGAGTGGGCGCAGATAGGGATCGACCTTCTCGCGCAAGTCGCCCGGCAGGAAGCCGAGCCGTTCGCCGGCTTCGACGGCCGGGCGCGAGAGGATGATGCGATCGACGGCGCCGGCGAGCTTGAGCGCGACCGCCTTTGCCACCGCGATATAGGTCTTGCCCGTGCCCGCAGGCCCGAGCGCGAAGACGAGGTCATAGTCGTTCAACGCTTTGAGGTAGGTCCCTTGACCCAGGGTCCGGGCGCTCACCTGACGTTTCCGCGTTCGAATGGCCAGCTCACTCGCGTTGTCGCCGTCGGGTTCGGCGAGGCGCACGGCGCCGTCAAGCTCGCCCGTGTCGAGTTCGTGGCCGGCCGCGAGGTGATCGTAGAGGCGATAGAGCGTGCGCTCGGCCAAGGCGGCCCGATCCGGCGTTCCTTCTATAGTTATGGTATTGCCGCGGTGATGCAGCACGACGTTCAACCGCTGTTCAAGCCGGTGAAGATTGCTGTTGTGGGGGCCGACCAGTTCTTGGAGGAGACTGTTATCGGAGAACTCGAGGCGAACTTGGCTCGCGTCGCTCATGCCGTTTTTACCGCGTCCTTCGCGGCATCGGCCCATACGGCGCCGAGGCTATAGGGTTCGCAAGACACGACGGTCAAGCACGCAACCGTACCAATGTGCTTAGGATCGGCCATGACGTGCACGGCCTGCAAATAAGGGCTGCGGCCCACCAGTTGGCCGGGATGGCGTCCGGGATGCGTGAGCAGAACATCGAACGAGCGCCCCACGCACGCGACGTTGAAGGCGCGCAGCTGCGCGTCGAGAATGGCTTGAAGCTCATAGAGGCGCGCATCTTTCACGTCTTCGGGAACTTGAGTCTTTAGCGCGGCTGCCGGCGTCCCGGGCCGCGGGCTGTACTTGAACGAATACGCCTGCACGAAACCGATCTCGCGCACGAGCGCGAGCGTATCTTCGAAATCGCGGTCGCTCTCGCCCGGATAGCCGACGATAAAATCCGACGCGAGCGCCATGTCCGGGCGGTAGCGGCGCAGAGTTTCGATGATGCGGCGATAGTCGTCCGCCGTGTGACCGCGGTTCATCGCCTCGAGAATCTTGTCTGAGCCCGACTGCACCGGAAGATGCAGGAACGGCATCAACGCCACGACGTCGCGGTGCGCGGCCATCAGGTCGTCGTCCATGTCGCGCGGATGCGAGGTGGTGTAGCGGATGCGCACCAATCCTTCTATGTCTGCGAGCGCGCGCGCAAGGCGGCCAAGTCCCCAGGTCTCACCGTCTTCCCCGGCGCCATGATAGGCGTTGACGTTCTGGCCAAGCAGCGTGATCTCACGCACGCCGCCGGCGACAAGACCGCGGGCTTCGCGTAAGACGTCCGAGGGCGGGCGCGAATACTCCGCGCCGCGCGTATAAGGCACGACGCAGAAGGTGCAGAACTTGTCGCAGCCTTCCTGGATCGAGAGAAACGCGGCCGGTCCGTCGGCGCGCGGCGCCGGCAAGAAGTCGAACTTCGGCTCGGCCGGAAATTCGGTGTCGAGAATGCCCGATCCCTTTCCGTCGCGTGTACGTGCGGCGCGCGCCACCATCTCCGGCAGCCGGTGATAGGTCTGCGGTCCCAAGACGATATCGACGAACGGCGCGCGCGCCATGATCTCGGCGCCCTCGGCCTGCGCGACGCAACCGGCCACAGCGATGATCATGTCCTTGCCGTGGGCGGCGCGCGCGGTCTTGAAGGCGCGCACACGGCCAAGGTCGGAGAACACCTTCTCCGAAGCCTTCTCGCGGATATGGCAGGTGTTGAGGATGACCATGTCGGCGTCCGCCGCGCTGGACGCGGGGGCGTAGCCGAGCGGCGCCAGCACGTCCGTCATCCGGGCGGAATCATAGACGTTCATCTGACAGCCGTAGGTCTTGATGAACAGGCGTTTGGCCGGCTTCTCGGTCATCGTTCCTATTGAAAACGCTATAGTTAGAGCGGGTTTTTACCCCCTCGGCCGCGCAAAAGCAAAACCGTGATTTAGCCTATGCGCGAAGGGGCTTACGTCCCCTCGCGCCCAGCGAGCAGGCGGGCGAATCCGGCCCGGGTGACACCGTCGCAGTAGCGGGCGAGCTCCTTGCGGCTCGTGAACTGCGCAAGGGTAACCGGCGCGTGGAACGTCACCTCCGCCGTGAGCCTCCCAAGGCGTGTGATCTGCCACAGGTGCGATCCCATCTCCATGTCGCCGTACCAGGCGACGAAGGCGCGCCAGCCCACACCGATCGGCATGCCGTTGAGGCGTGTATAGGCCAGCGAGACCGGTTGCACGGTGACGGGACGCTCAACGCCGTCGGGGCCGCGGCCGTGACGCTCGGCGACGGTGAACAAGGCGCTCTTGAACGGCTTCATGGTGTTGCCGTCACCGGAGGTCGCTTCGGGAAACATGATCAAGGTGTCGCCGGCGTCGAGGCGTTCTTGGATCTGATCGCGCGCCTCCGTTGTCGCCGTGCGGCGGCGGGAGATGAAAATGGTCTGGCCGGCTTTGGCCATCCAGCCGAACCCGGGCCAGTCGGCGATGTCGGCTTTCGCGACGAAGTCGCCCGGCACAACCGATCCCAATACAACGATGTCGTAGTAGGAGATGTGATTGGCGACGACCAAGCGCGGGACCGCCGTGCTTTGCTTTCCGCGCACGATCACTTCAATGCCGATCAGGCGGGCGAGCGTGCGGTAGTACCAGCCTCGGAAGGCGATGGAATCGCCCTTCACCGCGTTCAACGTCGCTGCGGTCAAGGTCGCGAGGAGAGCGGTAACGAGAAAGACCGCAATGCGTACGATCGCCAGGAATGCGCCGCGCAGCGGCAGCGCGGGCTCAGCGTGCGCGGTATTAGGCGCTATTACGAGGCCTTCTTGAATGATGCGGACTCTTGACCGATGTCGTAGTGGCGCGTGTAGCGTTCCGCGATCAAGTCGGTCTTGACGATGATGCACACGTCGGTGGTGTTGAATTGATGGTCGACCACGGCGCCGTCGCCGATGAATCCGCCGACGCGCAAATAACCCTTGAGGAGCGGGGGCAAACTGGCCAGCGCGCGCTTCGGATCGATGGCGTCCTTCGGCAGAATGTTCATATTCACTTTGAGATGCGGAAGCGCGGTCGCGCGCAACGCCTCGGGTGCAAGATGATAGTGGTAGAGATAGGAGAGCTGAACGGCGAGCTCCTCGGGGTTCGTGCCGTGGAGGCTCGCGCACCCGAACATGAGATCGATGCCGAAGGCGTTCACATACTCCGAAATGCCGCGCCACAGGAGCTGCATGGTCGCGCGATTGCGGTACTTCGCATCGACGCAGCTACGTCCCAGCTCCAGCACGGTGCCCGGGAAGTTCGCAAGCTTGCCGATGTCGTACTCGGAGGCGGAATAGAAACTGCCGGCGGCGCGGGCGTGTTCGCGGCGGATGAAGCGGTACGTGCCGACGACGGGATCCTCCGTGCGCTCGCGGTCGACCACCAAGAGGTGGTCGCAGATCCGGTCGAAGCGGTCGAAGTCGCGGCGCGTGGCCGCCATATCGGAGTCGGGCTTCGCACCCATCTCGTCATAGAACACCCGGTAGCGGAGCGCCTGCGCGGCGTCGAGTTCATCGGCCGAGGTGGCGAGCCGGATGACCTGGCTGCCGGCGGTCACCGGGACGAAGGTGCGGGTCGGGGTCGGGGCCGCAAGGGCGGCCGGCGCTGTGGTGTCGGAGGCGAAAGCGCCCGTGGGCGTGTTGGTGGAAGGCGGTAACAAGAGTGTCATCGGTCTGTATCCCAACCGCGCATTCAGGCCATGCCGCTGCGTCAGAAACTTAAGCGTGAAGCGGAGCGTCGATTGAAATGCCGCGCCCGGTTTACGGGTCAACGAAACTGTCTTGGATTTCAACGATTCCGTTGCCCGGCCAAGGAGGGCCAAGGGTTTCCGAAGCGCACCGTCCATGCGGGGATACTCTTAACAGAAGGGGGGCTGTGTGACAGCCATAATCCCGCGAATCTACCCCCAGGGTGTACCAGATGTCGTGTTATTCTTCTGTTGCTTTACCCGCATCTAGGGGCAGGACGTACAACTCCAGGCGATGCCCCACCAGTTTATACCCGTGGGCCTGTGCGATCTCCTGCTGGATCCGCTCGATCTCCTCATTATGGAATTCGATGACCTTGCCGGAGCGCACGTCGATCAGATGGTCGTGGTGGGTGGCCGGAGTTTCCTCGTAGCGCGCACGCCCGTCGCCGAACTCATGGCGTTTGACGATGCCCGCTTCTTCGAACAGCCGCATGGTTCGGTAGACGGTCGCGATGGAGATGCGCGGATCCTCGGCGGCGGACCGGCGATGAACCTCTTCGACGTCGGGGTGATCGTGCGCTTCCGAAAGCACGTGCGCGATGATGCGCCGCTGCTCGGTCATCTTCATGCCCTTGTCGGCGCAGACTTGTTCAATGTGGGACATGGGCCGTGTTGCCATACTCAAATTCCTCGCCCGGCGGATGGTGGCTTATCATAGTGCGGGTGCCGGAGCCGTAAAGAGACCAGACTTGCGACTCGCTCGCAAGGCGCGCGCCGCGATCTGGCTGTGGGATGAGGCAGAGGATATATGTCATCCATGACCGCTGCGCCATTCTTCATCGATATCACGGGGGACGTATGCCCGCTCACCTTCGTGAAGACGAAGCTGCTCCTTGAAAAAATGCCGACCGGCGCGATCGCAACGGTGCGGCTCAAGGGAGCGCAGCCCCTCGACAACGTCCCACGGTCCGTCACCGCCCACGGGCATGAGATCATCTCGCTCGCACGCGAAGACAAGGACCCGCAGCCGGACCCGCGGGTGCCGCATGTTCTAGTGGTGCGGCGTTGTTAGGCCGT
The DNA here is from genome assembly GCA_945903705.1 of Fidelibacterota bacterium. Classification (GTDB taxonomy): domain Bacteria; phylum Pseudomonadota; class Alphaproteobacteria; order Rhodospirillales; family Rhodospirillaceae; genus SHVO01. The sequence goes on from CAMDOZ010000001.1 coordinate 29,770, forward strand.
GCGTCGCCACAAGGTCGAGGCTCATGATGATCGCGTCGACCTTCGGCGCGGTGCCCCGGTCATAGTACCGGGCGCGGCGGCCGGTCATCGCAAAACCGTAAGATATATAGAGCGCCCTTGCCGCCCCATTGTCGGCGGCCACTTCCAGAAACAGCCGGTGCGTGCCGCCGGCACGCAGCATGCGGCAGGCTTCGTTCAAGAGGTCGGCGGCGATCCCCTGCCGCCGGTGCGCGGGCGCCACGGCAAGCGTCAGAATCTCGGCTTCGTCGGCGACCGCCCTTATCAGAATGAATCCCTTTGGCTCGGCCGCGTGCCACATCAGTCCCGCAACACCGGGCTGTTCCAGGAGCTTTGCGAACTCCTCGTCGCTCCAGGGCGCATCGAAGCTCAACCGGTGAAGCGCGCCGGCAACGCGCGCATGGGCGGGCTCGAGCCGGATGACGCCGGTCATGGCCGGAGCCGCCCGCCATGTGGCGCGAGCGTGATCTTCGGTGGAAGGACGTAGAGCGGAAGCGGACCGGCGGCATCGAAGTCGCCGAGCGCCGCGATCTGAGCGAGGATCGCTGCGTCAGGGAACGGATCGGCTATCGATGCCGTTGCGCCCGTCAGGACTTTCGTCACTTCGGACGTTCCATCGCCAACCACCAAGGCGTTGCCGTCTCGGCTCCATTGCGCAAGCTCAGCAATAGGAATAGCCGCTGGCTCAGATTTCGGGGCACTGCTCTTGCTCTCGAAGCTTTGGACGTAGAGATCGCCCCGCTTGGTATCAATGGCCGCGAGAATCGTGCTATGGCGCTCGCGTTCCATCGTCGGAATCCCCGCCGCCAGCACGGTGAGAGAACTCACGCCAATCACGGGTTTTCCCGCCGCAAGACCCAAGGCGCGCGCTGTCGATAGACCGACGCGCACGCCCGTGAAAGAACCCGGTCCGATGGTGACGGCGATGCGATCAAGGTCGGAATAACCGACCCTTGCGTCGGCCATGGCCCGCTCGATCATCGGCATCAATGCTTCGGCTTGCCCTTGATCCATGGCTTCACGCAGGCGCACGAGGGCCGCGCCGTCCTTAACGATCGCGACGGAGCAGGCGGGAGCGGTGGTGTCGAAAGCGAGGATGAGCATGGGTCGGGCGGGATCAGTCTGAAATCGGGAGACGTGCGCACAATATTCGCTATCATGACGAAGCTACACCTGCAAAATCTCGTGTCATGAGCCTCGTTGAAATAGCGCCTCCCGCCTACGATGTCGCGATCGACATCGCTTATGCGACCTCCAACAACTTCACCGGGCAGCCGGTCTATGGGCGGCCGGCCTGTTACCTCAATCCCGACGCGGCCGCCTGCCTCAAGGCCGCGATCGATCTGGCCGCGCCGCTCGGCCTCAGGTTCAAGATCTTCGATGCGTTTCGTCCCGCGGAAGCGCAGTGGGTGTTATGGAACCACACACCCGACCCCAACTTTCTCGCCGACCCAAAGCGCGGTTCACCCCATTCCATGGGCGCGGCCGTGGATCTCACCTTGATCGACGATGCAGGCCGCGAGCTCGACATGGGTACGGCTTTTGACGCCTTCACGCCGCTGTCCCATCACGGGCGCACGGACATTCCGGTCGAGGCGCAGCGCAACCGTGCCCTCCTCCTCGGCCTGATGACCGCGGCCGGCTGGGACTTCTATCGCAACGAGTGGTGGCACTATCAGTTGTTCAATGCGCGGGCAAAGTATCCCGTGCTGGGCGACGACGCCCTCACCCGGCCGATGATGCCAAAAGCATAGTAAGGATTTAGGCCTTCGCGAGTTCCGAGACGCTGCGGGGTGCGTGCTTGGCTTCCGGTTCGCGACGAACGTCGAGCGCGATCGCCAACCACTCGGCGGCCTTATCCGAATCCCCGCGTTCGCGCGCCTCCACTTCCGCCATGAGTCGCGCGGCGCGCGCGCGTACGTCGGGTTCGATGTCTTCCGCCGTCAGCGGCGCCAGGCGATTGCGCGCCTGACCCCAAAGCTCGGCATCGAGCGACGCCCGCGCCACCGCGAGACGCGTCTCGGGATGATCGGCGTCGATGCGCGCAAGATTGTCCACACGGCGTGCCCAGTCGAGCGCGGATTCGCCGGGAATGAGGACACGGTAAGCCGCGGCCAGGTCCGCATGCGGCGTCTCGCCCCACGCTTTCTCGACAAGATGCGCGGCCTTGCGGCCCTTGCCCTGCGCCGCCATGGCACGGGCATAGGCGGCCGTAGCCGCGACGGGCGCTCCGCCAAGATCGATGGCTTGCTTCGCAAGCGACGAAGCATTTTGCGATTCGCCGTTCTTCACGTCGACTTGCGCCTGTTGAAGAAGCAGTCGCGTCTTGATGCGTATGAAATCGCTCTGCGCAAAGGTTTCCTTGGCGATTCTCGTATCCATTAAAGCAAGGGCGTCGCGCCATAGGCCGGATGCGATCGCAAGGTCGAGCGCCATCTCGATGGCCCAGGCGGGAGCATCCTTGCGGGCCAGCGCGCGTTTCGCGTGATTGAGTGCGCCCACCGTATCGCCGTCGGCCGCCGCTTTGACGGCAAGCGAGCGCAAGCCGGAAAGCTCCGTCTGCGGCCGCGCGAGAAGCGCGGTCGCGGCTTCCTTCATTTCCTTCACGTCGCCGACCAGTTCCGCCGTTTCCTTGCGAAGCATCAGCACCGCAGGATTGGACTGGAGCAAGGAGGCCGCTTCTTTTGCAAACCGCCGCGCGGCATTGCTCTGACCCGATTGCACGGCGGCAAACCCATCGGCGAGACTGGCGAGGCCACGGTTCAGGCGCCGCTCGCGCCGCGCGGCGGCAAGGGCTTGCATGGCGCCGCTAATGACCGACACGCCGCGCAACACGAGCGCGGTCAACAGAACCGCGACGATCATCAACGCGACAAGAACGCTTGCGGACGTATCGACACGCCAGCCGCGCCACTCGAGCGCCACCGACCCCGGTTCGTTGGCGAGCCATACGGCCCCCGTCACCAGAAGAGCAAGTCCGACCACATAGAGGAGGAGGCGCATGCGCTACTCCGCCGGTGGCGGCGGCGCCGCCGGCGCGCTGGGCGGAGCGCCGAGCGCCGTCGTGCCGGCGATGACGGATTGCTGCGCTGTCTCTTCGGCCGCAGTGCGCGCTTCGGCGAGAGCGATCCAGTCGCCCGCGGCTGCCAGGGAAGCGCCCGTCAGTTTTTTCATTTCCGCGATGGCGCCGGGTAGGTTGTTCGCGTCTACGGCCCGCTCGGCCCGCACCAGCACCGCTTCGATATCATCGCCTGTATCGACGTCGGTGCGCCGGATGGTCACCACCGAGAACACCCGGTCCAGTACACGGCGCACCCAGCCGGCTGTTTCGTTGGGCAAGTAACTTGCGCGAGTGGCCGCCGCTGCCGCGGCATCGAATCTTCGCTGCAGGTCAGCGAGCGTCGGAAGACCGGTGCTTGCGTACTTCGCAAAGATGGCGTCCGTTGCCGTGTTGCCCGTCAAAGCTTTCACCGTGTCCCACTCCTTTAGGAAGGGCCGGCCCATGACGACGGCCTCGCGCCATTGCGTGGCCGCGATGGTCAGGGCGACCGCGGCGGCCCGAACATCGGCCGCGCTCTGCGCACCGCGCTCGATGGCCGTGACGCGATCTGCGAGTGCAAGCACGCTGCTCGCGTCGACGCTCTTACCCTCGAGTGACTCCACGCGGCGATTGACCTCGGTAAGGCTCGCGGTGTTTCCCAGCGCGGCTTCGAGAGTGGCGACTCTCGCCATCAGGGCGGCGAGCGCCTGATTGGAGAGCGCGCTGTCCGCGCCTGCTGCGGGCTGCACGGTTTGCGGCGGCGCCGTAGGCACGGGGGTCAGCACGGGCGCCGGAGCCGGAGCTGTGGGTGCTGCAACGGGAGGTGCCGGTTTGACTTGCGGCGCGGGCGCGCTTGCAACCGGCGTCGGCGCCTCGTTCGTCACCAGAGGCAGCCAGCGCTCCGATGTCATCATGAGAGCGGTGGCGATGGTGGCCAGCACAAAGAAAAGCGCGATGGTGCGACCTGGTCCGCGGCGGCGTGCCGGAGGCGCGGTCATCGTCTCGGGAACGGGTTCAGCGATTGGCTCAGGGTCGCGCGGCGGCGTTGACTCGGACGCGGATTCGCCCCGGCCCCAGTTCTTGAGACGGTCGCGGGCACGATCGTCCGCCGCGTCTTCCACCAGCATTCGCGCGGAACGTCCGCCGCCGCTGCGCGCCGCGGGCTTCGCATCGGCAAGGGACTCAGAGGGTTCAGAGAGTTCGTGAGGACGGTGCGCGGCGTTGTCGCGCTCCACGAGGTCATTCAGCTCGAGGAGTGCCAGCGGTATACGCGAGATCAGCGATTCGTCCCCCGCCTTAGGCGCAGGCGCGGCCGGCGGCTCCGGCGTTTCGTTGCTATCGCGGATCGGATCGGTCATTGGCCTATCATTCCATGAGGACGGGGCGGAGGCTACCGCCGCCGACGTGGGAGGTGGGGGCTCGTCATGACTTACAACCATGGTCCAACGGGGATCGGCGGAGGATTCGCGCGCAGCGGCACTTGCTCCTCCGAACCATGACCCTAGACGCGAAGTCCAGCCGGGCGTGGGTGGCTGCTCCGCGCGGAGGCGGGCCTTCTCGGCTCTTGCGGCGGCCTTCTCTTCTTCGGCAAGGCGCTTACGTTCGGCCTTCGCCTTGGCAGCGCCCTCCTTTTCCTGCCGGCTCCGTTCCGCTTGCTCCTCTGCAAGACGCTCTTGCTCCGCGCGTTGCCGCGCCGCGTCTTCGCGCCGGGCCTGGTCCTCGCGCGCTTTTTGCGCCGCCGCTTCTTCGCGGGCGATCCGCTCGCGTTCGGCTTCCACAGCAGCTGCTTCCGCCTTGATGCGGTCGCGCTCCGCCTTCTCCTGAGCCTCGCGCTCTCTTTCTAAACGTACCGCTTCCGCACGGGTTTCATTTTCGATGCGCTCGGCCTTCGCCCGTTGTTCGCTCTCGATCCGCGCAGCTTCGGCGCGCTTTTCTCTTTCGAGACGTTGCGCTTCGGCCTCGATACGTTCAACCTCCGCACGCTTTTCCTGTTCAATGCGACCCGCTTCGGCGCGCTCGCGGGCAATCCTGTCTCTCTCCGCCTGGAGGCGTTCGGATTCTTCCTGGGCGAGGCGCTCCTTCTCCAGGCGTTCCTTCTCGCGCTCCTGGAACAGGCGCTCCTTCTCGATGCGAACGCGCTCGGCTTCTTCACGGGCGACCCGCTCTCTCTCGAAGCGTTCTCTCTCGCGTTCCTTGAGCAGTCGTTCCTTCTCAGCGCGAACACGCTCCGCGTCTTCGCGGGCGATTCGCTCTTTCTCTTCCCGCTTCTTCTCCCACGCCTCGCGCTCGATTTTCTCCCGCGCGATCCGTTCCGCATCGAGCCGATCCCGCTCGGCTTTCTCGGCGGCCACGCGCACGCGTTCGGCTTCCATCCAGATCACTCGTTCGGCGGCCAAACGCTGACGTTCCGTTTCATCCCGCGCCGCTTTTTCCCGCGCGTGCTGTTCACGTTCGGCTTTCTCGAAGGCGGCGCGCTCGAGGGCGATGCGCTCTTTCTCGGCGCGGTCACGCGCATACTGTTCAGCGCGCAGGCGGTCCTGTTCCACCCGCTCCGCCAGCAGACGCTCTTCCTTCTCCTTGCGCAGGCGCTCATGCTCCGCGCGCTCCGCGGCGAGGCGTTCCTTCTCCAGTTTCTGGCGGGTCGCTTCTTCCGCTTTCGCGCGTTCCCGTTCTTCACGCTCCTGATTGGATCGTAACCGCTCGGCCTCCTCCTGCGCCGCACGCACCTCTCTTTCGACGCGCGCCGCCTCTGCGCGCTCGGCGGCAAGACGTTCCTTCTCCACTTTCGCGCGTGCGGCGTCCTCGGCCGCGACGCGTTCTCTTTCCGTGCGTTCTTTTTCACGCTGCTCGCGTTCAGCCTGCTCACGTGCTGCGCGCACCTCTTTTTCGACGCGCGCCGCTTCGGCGCGCTCGGCTGCAAGGCGCTCCTTCTCCGCTTTCGCGAGGGAGGCGTCCTCGGCCGCGACGCGTTCTCTTTCCGCGCGTTCTTTTTCACGCTGCTCGCGTTCAGCCTGCTCACGTGCTGCGCGCACCTCTTTTTCGACGCGCGCCGCTTCGGCGCGCTCGGCTGCAAGGCGCTCCTTCTCCGCTTTCGCGAGGGAAACCTCCTCGGCCTTGATGCGCTCTCGTTCCAGACGTTCTTTTTCGCGCTTTTCACGCTCCGCCTGCTCGCGGGCGGCGCGCTCGGCTTTGATCCGATCGCGCTCGGCGTTTTCCCGCGCCAGCTTTTCGGCGCGCTCGCGTTCGTCCTGTTCGCGTTTCTTGCGCGCCTCTTCCGCGCGAACGCGTTGCTCTTCCTCGCGGGCGATGCGTTCGAGCTCGGCTTGTTCCGCGGCGGCGCACGCCGCGGCCGCCCGTTCCGCTTCGATCCGCTCCCGTTCGTTGCGCTCGGCCTCCGCCTTCTCCCGCGCGAGGCGCTCGCGTTCCTCCTGCTCTTTGCGCCGTCGCTCCTCTTCGGCGCGGCGGCGATCCTCTTCTTCCTTCGCCTTGCGTTCGCGCTCTTTGCGTTCCTCTTCGACCTTGTCGATGAGATCGCCCTCAAGGGTCGCCCATACGCTGTCGGGATCGCTCGCTGCGGCAACGGTGATGCTGGCGCCTTTCAGCGCGCGCAAGGGTGCCGCGACGGCCGGCGTTGCGGTCACCGTCTTGAGTCCGGCGACGGGCGGCGCCGTTTCGTCCCGCTGGATCAGGGTTACGAAGGCGCGCGCTTCGTCGGGCGACATGAACAGCGCGACGTCGATCGCCTTGCCGGCCAGCTTTTCACGCAGTTCGCGCGGAATCTCGAGGACGCGTTTGATGCTGTAGAGGGGAAGCGCCCTCACGGCGAAGCCCATGTTCCCGAGCATCGCCGGCAGATTGACCGGTGCGGCGGTGCTGCAGGCGTAGATCAGCGCGCCGTTCGAAGGTTTCAGCGTGCGCTCCACAAGGCGCGCGAGGTCCTGGGACTCATCCTTCGCCGCCAGAACCTCCTTGAAGCCGACACGGCGCGCTTCGGCGGCCGTCAGATCGCTGTCCACGAAAATTGGAAAGGTACGCACACCCACATGCTCGGCCAGCGCTCGGACTCCTTCCGAACTCGTGGCGAGAAAGGCTTGCGCGTTCGCGAGGTTGATCTGAGGCGCGGTTTCGCGCTCGACGGTGACCAAAGGAATCGTGATGGGTTCATGGCCGCGGGCCGAAAGCGCCCTCGCCGAGATCGCGGCTTCCGGTGCCGGCTGAGAGATCAGAACCCGCATGGCCGATTCCTGGCGTTCATACGGGAAAGGTTGTAGAGCCTACGTTATAGAGTGAAAAGCATGATTGTCCTCGGGCTTGAAACCAGTTGCGACGAAACCGCCGCCGCCGTCGTGAACACGGACGGAAAGGTGCTCGCGCATGCGGTCTTGAGCCAGATCGAAGAGCACGCGGCCTTCGGCGGCATCGTACCCGAGGTGGCGGCCAGAGCTCATCTCGCTCATCTCGATCGCCTGATCGCCAAGGCCATGCAGGACGCCGGAATCGGCTTTGCCGGCCTCGCCGCGGTCGGCGCGACCGCCGGGCCCGGCCTCATCGGCGGCGTCCTTGTGGGTGTGATGTCGGCCAAGGCCATCTCGGCCGTTCACAAGATTCCCTTCGTTGCCGTCAACCATCTCGAAGGCCACGCTTTGACCGCCCGCCTCACGAACAAAGTGGAGTTCCCGTTCCTGCTCCTCTTGGTCTCGGGCGGGCACTGTCAGTTGCTCGCCGTCGAAGGTGTGGGACGCTATCGCCGCCTCGGAACGACCGTGGACGATGCGGCCGGAGAAGCCTTCGACAAGGTCGCGAAGATGATCGGCCTCGGCTACCCGGGGGGACCGGCCATCGAGCGCGCCGCGCTCAAGGGTGATCCGGCGCGCTTTGCCTTCACGCGCCCCATGAAGGGAAAACCGGGTTGCGATTTTTCGTTCTCCGGACTCAAGACGAGCGTGCGCGTGGCCGCGGAAGCTTTGCCGCCGGGATCTCTCAGCGAAAAGGACGTGAACGATCTTGCCGCGTCGTTCCAGGCCGCGACCGTAGAGTCTATCGGCGACCGGGTGCGCCGCGCTCTCGAGACGTTTGCCGAGTCTTACGGCGGACGCACGCTGGTGGTCTCGGGCGGCGTTGCCGCCAACACCGCGCTTCGCGCCGAACTCCAATCGCGTGCGCGTGTGGCGGGTTTTGAATTCGTGGCGCCGCCTCTCGCACTCTGCACCGACAACGCGATCATGATCGCCTGGGCGGCGCTCGAGCGGCTGCAGCTCGGCCTCGTGGACAATCTCGATTTCAAGGCGCGGCCGCGGTGGCCGTTGGATCCGACGGCGCCGCCCGCTAGAGGCGCCGGAGTGAAGGCCTAAGCTTTATAGTAGTCGCGGAACCAGGCGACGGTCTTACTGAGGCCTTCGTCGAGAGAGACCTTCGGCTGATAGCCGACGGCCCGGCCCAACGCACTCACGTCGCACCAGGTTCCTTCCACGTCACCGGGCTGCATGGGCATCATATTGAGCACGGCCTTCTTGCCGATGTGTTTTTCCAGCGTCGCGATGAAGTCCATGAGATCCACAGGCGCGCCGCGGCCGATGTTGAACAAGCGGTACGGCGCAACGCCCGATCCGTCCGGTGTCGGCGCCATAGGGTCCCAGGCCCCGTCTGGGACCGGAACGTGATCCGTCACGCGCACGACACCTTCGACGATATCGTCGATGAAGGTGAAGTCGCGCATCATCTTGCCGCTGTTGTAAACGTCGATCGGATCGCCCGCAAAAATACGCGTGGTAAATTTGTGCGGCGCCATGTCCGGACGGCCCCACGGACCGTACACCGTGAAGAAACGAAGGCCCGTCGTCGGAATCTCGAACAGGTGGGCATAGGAATGCGCCATCAGTTCGTTCGCCCGTTTGGTCGCGGCGTAAAGACTGACCGGATGCGAGGCGCTGTGGTGTTCGGCGAAGGGCATCGCCTTGTTGGCGCCGTAGACCGAACTGGTCGAGGCGTAGACGAGATGTTTGACCTTCAGGGCGCGCGCCGCTTCCAGAATATTAAGGAAGCCCGTGAGATTGGCTTGGGCATAGGCGTGCGGATTTTCGAGGCCGTAGCGCACGCCGGCCTGCGCCGCGAGGTGCACGATATGTGTCGGTTTCACCTCGTCGCAGAGCGCAAGAACGGCGTCCTTGTCGGCGATTTCCAACCGCCGGCCCGTGAACCCGGCCGTCTTCTCCAAAAGCGCCCAGCGCGCCTCCTTGAGACGCACATCATAATAAGGATTGAAATTGTCGATGCCGACGACCGGGCGTCCGGCCGCCAGAAAGCGCCGGGTCACGTGGAAGCCGATGAAGCCCGCGGCGCCCGTCAGAAGAATGGTCATGAAGTCATCTAAACGCGAAAGGTCCGGCAAGCAACGCCCATCCGGGCACCATGTTCCGTCTTATGGACAGAGCCATTCCCCTCGTGCCAAGACTTTGGCCAAGCAATAGAATAAGGCCCGTATGCAAAAGCTTGGAGTCATCGGCGCCGGCGCCTGGGGCACGGCCCTCGCAGTGGTGGGCCGCCACGCGGGACGGGACGTGCGTCTTTGGGCCCTCGAGCCCGAAGTCGTTTCCGAAATCAACCAAACGCATCGCAATACCCCGTTCCTACCCGGGATTGCTCTCGACCCCGGCATCGTGGCGACCGGCGATCTTGCCGTGGCTGCGGATGCGGACGTCGTTCTTCTGGTCAATCCGGCCCAGCATCTGCGCGCCACCTGTGAAAAGTTGAAAGGCCTTCTCAAGCGAGGCGTGCCCGTCGTCATCTGCGCCAAGGGCATCGAGCGCGGCACGTCGGCGCTCATGACCGACGTCGTCGCCGAGTGCTTGCCGGGCGTGCCGCTCATGATCCTCTCGGGCCCCACCTTCGCCAAGGAAGTGGCCGCAGGCCTTCCGACCGCCATTACGCTGGGCGCCACCGATCCAGACCTCGCGCGCAAAGTCGCCGCGGCCATCGGCTCGCCGGCCTTCCGGCCTTACGTGTCCACGGACATCGTCGGCGCGGAAGTCGGCGGCGCGGTGAAAAACGTGCTCGCCATTGGCTGTGGCATCGTGGACGGAAAAGGATTGGGCGCCAACGGCCGGGCGGCCCTCCTCGCCCGCGGCCTTGCGGAAATCGTGCGCCTCGCGGTGGCGCGCGGCGGACGGCCCGAAACCCTCATGGGGCTTTCGGGCCTCGGCGATCTCGTGCTCACGGCGACTTCCACCCAGTCCCGCAACTATTCTTTGGGGGTTGCGTTGGGCAAAGGTCAGACGCTGGAGGAGGTTTTGGGGTCCCGCCGCTCGGTGACGGAGGGTGTCACCACCGCCGAGGCGGTCGTGACCCTGGCGGCCAAGCTCGGCGTCGATATGCCCATCTGCGCCGCCATCGACCAGGTCCTCAATCACGGCGCCGCCATCGATGACATGCTGAAAAGCCTGCTCGATCGTCCGTTGCGCGATGAAGTGGATGCGGGCCCCAAAGGCCAATAAACTGACGCCAACAACCTCACCGAGATAGAGGGGCTATCCTTGAGCAGAACGGCGCGACTTTTTCCTGTGATTCTTTCGGGCGGCAGCGGCTCGCGGCTGTGGCCGCTCTCGCGCGAAGAGTTTCCCAAGCAGCTGCAGCCCCTCACCTCCGACAAGAGCCTCTTGCAGGAAACCGCGGCTCGCCTCGGCTCCGCCAAGGGCCTCGAGGTGCAGCCGCCAATCGTTGTGTGCAATGAAGCGCATCGGTTCATCGTTGCCGAGCAGCTGCGTGCTCTTGGCATCGAACCCAAAGCCGTCGTGATCGAGCCGCAAGGACGCAACACGGCGCCCGCGGCTTGCGTCGCCGCACTGCTCTTGGAAGGCGAGCCCGGCGATCTCATGCTGATCATGCCGTCGGATCATTCGGTCCGTGACCCCGAGGCATTCCGTGACGCCGTCGCCGCCGCGGCGGAGGTCGCTCAGAACGGCCACCTCGTAACCTTCGGTATTCGCCCCAACGCGCCCGCCACCGCCTACGGATATATCAAGCGCGGTGCGAAGCTGGGCAGCCGCGCCTTTGCGGTTGAGAAATTCGTCGAGAAGCCCGACGCCGCTACCGCCGCGCGATTCCTCCAAGAGGGCGGTTACGACTGGAACGGCGGCATCTTCCTCTGTCCTGTGGGGCTTTACCTGTCCGAGCTCGAGCGGAATGAACCAGAGATCGTTCCCGCCTGCCGGCGCGCGCTCAAGGACGGAAAGAACGATCTCTTCTTTTTCCGTCTCGACGCTGCCGAATTCGCGAAAGTCCCGAGCCAATCCATCGACTACGGCGTGATGGAGCGTACCGACAAAGCCGCCGTGGTTCCGGTCGATATGGGCTGGTCCGACGTAGGTTCCTGGAGCGCCTTGCATCAGGAGACCGAACATGACGCCGCGGGCAATACATTCCTCGGCGATGTGCTGGCCCTCGATACGGCGAATAGCTACGTGCGCACGGAAAGGCAGCTCACGGCGGTCATCGGCCTCAAAGATATCATCGTCGTCGTCACGCCCGATGCCGTGCTGGTGGCCGACAAGGGGCACGACCAGGCCGTGAAGAAAATCGTCGAGCAGTTGAAGGCCAAGGGCCGGACCGAGGCGACGGCGCAAAGTCGTACATACCGGCCGTGGGGTTGGTTCCAGAACATCGACGAAGGTCCCCGCTTCAAGGTGAAGCGCATCTGCGTGAAGTCGGGTGCGCAGCTTTCGTTGCAGAAGCACTGGCACCGCAGCGAGCATTGGGTGGTCGTGACCGGCACCGCCATCGTCACCCGTGGCGAGGAAGAGTTTCAGCTGCGCGAGAATGAATCCACCTTCCTTCCGGCGGGCACCATTCACCGTCTTAGCAATCCGGGCCAGGTGGAATTGCACATGATCGAAGTGCAGTCCGGCGAATATGTGGGCGAAGACGATATCGTGCGCATCGCCGACAACTATGGTCGCTCCGGGGAAGGCGATGCGCAGCCGCGCAAGATCGCCAAGCCCGCGAAGGTCAAAAATTCTGTCAAGGTGAAGACGGCCGTGAAGAAGTCGAGGCGGAAGCTGCGCCGCAAGGCTGACCCCTCCGCCGCCGCCCGCCGCCGCGTGCGTCGCCGCGTTGTGCGTCCGCCGGCGCCGCTGGCCGGCCGGCGCAAGGTTTCGCCCAAAATGCCGCCGGACAAGACGCCGCCCAAGAAACCATTGGGTCCACGGAAGGGGCCTTCGACGGCGCGTCGGACGAAAACTCGCAAACGCAAATGAGATGACCGTCCTCTGTCGCCTTGCCGATCTCGAGGCCACGGGCGCGAAGGAAGGCGTCGTCCATGACGGAGGGATCCGACATCCTATATTTGTCGTGAAGCATGCGGGCGGCGTGAGTGCCTATTTCAATGCCTGCCCCCATGCCCGCCTGCCGCTTAATGCGGAACCTGATGCGTTTTTCGATTTCAGCCGCAGCTTTCTCGTGTGCGGCAATCACGGCGCACACTTCGATGCTGCTACAGGCCGCTGCATCCGGGGACCTTGCAAAGGCGAGAGCCTGCGGCGCCTCGCCGTTCATCTCGACGGCGATCGCGTTCTGTGTGCGGATTCTGACTACACCGTCTAGGGGTGACTTACGGCGTACGGCTTGGCTATCATCCCCCCGCTTTTCGAGGAGGGTTATATGTCAGACGAAGTCGTCATCGATGTGCCGCCGGCTTTTGCCAAGAACGCCATCATCGATGAGCGCCGCTACAAGGAATTGCGCGCGGAGTCGACCCGCGATCCTCTGACCTTCTGGCGCGACGCCGGCAAGCGCATCGACTGGATCACGCCGTACGGCCGCCTCAAGGACGTCTCCTTCGACGCCGACGATCTGCACATCCGCTGGTATTATGACGGCACCTTGAACGCGAGCTACAACTGCCTCGACCGGCACCTTGCCCAACGCGGCAATCAGCTTGCCATCGTCTGGGAAGGCGACGATCCCAAGGATTCGAAGAACATCACCTACAGCGAACTGCATGAGGCGGTCTCTCGCCTCGGCAACGTACTCAAGTCCTTGGGCGTGGCGAAAGGCGACCGCGTCTGCATCTACATGCCGATGATCATCGAGGCGGCGGTGGCGATGCTCGCCTGCGCGCGCATCGGCGCCATTCACTCTGTGGTCTTTGGCGGCTTCTCACCGAAATCCCTGTCCGAGCGTATCAACGACTGCGGCGCGAAATTGGTCATCACCGCCGACGAAGGCCGCCGCGGCGGAAAACTTGTGCCGTTGAAATTGAATGTGGACGAGGCGCTGAAGACAGCTCCGTCCGTGCGCCATGTGGTGGTGGTGAAGCATACCGGCAATCACGTGCCCATGAGCCCGCCGCGGGACGTTTGGTACCACGCGATGACCGAACGTGCGCGCCCGCGCTGCGACGTGGTCGAGATGAACGCCGAGGATCCGCTGTTCATTCTCTATACGTCCGGTTCGACGGGGAAGCCCAAGGGCGTTCTGCACACCACCGGCGGATACCTCGTCCACGTCTCGATAACCTTCGAGTACATCTTCGACTACAAGCCCGGCGACGTCTACTGGTGCACCGCCGATGTGGGCTGGGTCACCGGCCACAGCTATATCGTCTACGGTCCCCTCGCCAATGGCGCGACCACGGTGATGTTCGAGGGCGTGCCCAACTATCCCGACACCTCGCGCTTCTGGCAGGTGATCGACAAACACGGCGTGAATATCTTCTACACCGCACCGACGGCGCTGCGGGCACTCATGAAGGATGGCGACGGGCCGGTGAAGCGCACCTCGCGCGCGACGTTGCGTCTCCTGGGCTCGGTGGGCGAGCCGATCAATCCGGAGGCCTGGCTCTGGTATCACCGCGTGGTCGGCGACGGCCGCTGCCCTATCATCGACACCTGGTGGCAGACGGAGACCGGCGGCCTTCTCATCGCACCCTTCCCCGGCGCCACGAAATTGAAGCCCGGCTCGGGCACCGTGCCGTTCTTCGGCATCGAACCGTGCCTGATGGATGCTAACGGTAACGAGATCGAGGGCGCGGGCGTGGGCAATCTCTGTCTCAAGAGCTCGTGGCCGGGACAGATGCGCACGGTCTATGGCGACCATCAGCGCTTCATCGATACGTACTTCAAAACGTATCCGGGCAAATATTTCACCGGCGACGGGTGCCGCCGCGACAAGGACGGCTACTATTGGATCACGGGCCGCGTCGACGACGTCATCAACGTCTCCGGGCATCGTTTGGGTACGGCGGAAGTGGAAAGCGCCCTTGTCGGCCACAAGGCTGTTGCCGAGGCCGCCGTCGTTGGCTTCCCGCACGACATCAAAGGGCAAGGCATCTACGCCTATGTCACCTTGAAGGCCGGCATCGAGCCGAGCGACGCGCTCAAGAAAGAACTCGTCGATTGGGTTGCCAAGGATATCAGCCCCATCGCCAAGCCCGACGTGCTGCAGTGGGCGCCGGGTTTGCCGAAGACACGCTCTGGCAAAATCATGCGGCGTATTCTTCGAAAGATCGCCGAGAACGAAACAGGCAATCTCGGCGACACATCGACCCTCGCCGATCCAGCGGTCGTAGATGATCTGGTGAAGAATCGTGTTTCGATTTAGCTGCGGCGCTTTTTCGGCGGCACCGCGTCGCCGCGGTATTGGTCCGGGCAGGCTGCGGCCTTTGGTTTCATATCGTCCACCAGCCAGCGCCCCGCGCGCCCGGGCGGATGCCTCGTGAGGTACGCGACGGAAATGGGCAGCGACAGGGTGTCGTAGTCCTTGAGGTGGAGCCGTGTGAGCCGCCCCGCTTCGATGTGGCCTTCCACCAGGTGCAGCGGCATGTTGCACCAGCCGAAGCCCGCGAGCAGATAATCGAGCCGCGTCGCGAGATCGGCGAATCGCCATACGCGATGGCTGATGACGCCGCCCGAGAATCCGGCGGTGATCTGCGTGCGGTCCGTGAGCACGAGCTGCACTTGCTCTTCCAGCACCTCGCGCGGGATCGGACCTTTGGTGCCGGCGAGCGGGTGATCGCGCGCAACCACAGGAACAAGCGTGATCGGCGGTAAGATCTCGATGGTGAAGCCGGCAATGGTCGGCGTCTGCGACGTGAAAATTCCGAGACGCGCGGCGCCGTCCCGCAAGCGCTGTTCCGCGCCGCCCAACCCCTCGGTGAACACGGTCACCGGAAGATTCGGAAACATCCCGGCCAGCGCCTTGAGACTCTCGCGCACGAGCTCGCCCGGAAACATGGGATCGACCGCCAGCGTCAATTCCGGCTCGACGTCGTCGGCGATCTGTTCGGCGCGCGCCCGCAAGGCTTCGGCCCCGCTCACCAGGCGCCGTGCATCTTCGAGAATCACCTTGCCCGCGTCGGTCAGCGCCGGCGTTTTCCCGTCGCGCTCGAACAATGCGATTCCCAAGGTTCGCTCGAGCGCCTGGATGGTCTGGCTGATCGCCGATTGAACCCGCGTGAGCTTGCGTCCGGCCGCGGAGAAGCTGCCGGTTTCGGCTACGGCGATCAGGGTGCGGAGCTGGTCGAGAGTCAGGCGGTCAAGCATGGACCATCATAATATATGATATATTCTATCACAAGTTGGCCGATTTTAATGATGGATGGGAGGGCGCAAGGTTTCTCCGACGCGCAAGCGCGCATTTCGCCACTTTCGGAGGGTCACATGACCACCTCATCGAACCTGCTCTTTGTCAGCTCCAGTCTTTTCAACGGCCAGTCCAAATCCCGCGAGATCGCCGGCGAATATATTTCCGGCTGGCGCCGCGCGAACCCAAGCGGCCGTGTCATCGAACGCGCCCTTTCGCCGGAAAACATTCCGCACCTATCCGGGGCGACTCTCGCAGCTTTGGGAAAGGCGGCCGACGCCCGTACGGACGATGAAGCCAAGGCCGTCGCCTTCGCCGATTCGCTAATCGAAGAAGCGGAAGCGGCCGATACGATCGTACTCGCAGCACCCATGTATAACTTCGCGATTCCGACGACGCTCAAGGCCTGGATCGATCACATCGCGCGCGCGGGCCGCACCTTCCGCTACACGGCACAAGGCCCGGAAGGTCTCTTGAAGGGCAAGAAGGTCGTGGTCGTCGTAAGCCGCGGCGGATTTTACACGACGGGCAATGCGGCGGCGGCGTCCATGAATCACCAGGAGCCGTACCTGCGTACGGTCCTCGCATTCCTCGGACTGACGGACGTGACGTTCATCGAAGTGGAGGGCCAGGCCATCGGCCCGGATGTTGCGGCCAAAGGGCTTGAAGCCGCCCGCGCCGCCGCGCTCTCGCTCGTCGCGTTGCCGGTCGCCGCTTAACAAGAGACGAGGTGTGGCGCGACTTTACGTGCGATACGCCGCCAAGAGCGTCAGCACATGACCGCGCTGCATCTCGACGACCTTCGCGCTGCTTTCAAGGTCGAGCTCGGTGAACACCTGCACCGCCTGGTCGAAAGCTTCGAGAGCCTGCTGCAGGTAAACCGCGTCTTTCGCCGCGGCACCCTTTTCCTTCAAGGCCGCGCCGATGTTGGCCAGCGTGGCCGCCCACACGGCCGGCGCTTGGGCGCGGCTGCGAGACTGGGCAATTTTGGTGAAGACCGCAACGGCCTTGTCGAACAAGGGCGGTTGTTGCGTCAGCCGACCCATGGTGATGAGCAGGCTGCCCAAGGAATTCTGGATATCGGCCCAGCGCTCCGGCGCTTCGGTAATGGTCCAGATATTGGTCGCGGCCGTGAACGCATCCGCGGCTTCCTTGAGGTGAATGGTCTCACCCGAGGCTTGCGCGCGCGCATGCAAGGCAAGGCCTAAGCGTGTGTGCAGCCCGGCGAACTCATCGGCGAACACTTCCTTGCGCACCATGCCGAGGGCGGCGCGGTAGTATTCCACGGTCTTTTCCGAGAAGCGGACTTGCGCGGTGAAGTCGGAGATCAGCGACATCGCATCGGCGATGTGACTGCCCACCATCGCGCGTTCGTGCATGGGGAAGGCGTCTTCGCCCAGGATCAGCGCGCCCTGGTACACCGCCACCGCCCGCTGCAGCATGCGTTCGTCGCCGGTCCTCGCCCCCTCCAACAGAAGGAGCGCTGCGTAACACGCCTGCGCCGTCGCACACTCGGCGACGGTGCCCGTCATGTCGCCTTCGGCAAAGCGGGTCGCCGCCTTTAAGACCGGACGGAACAGGGCGGCACGGGCGCGAAGTCCGTCGGCGCTCTCGACGCTCACGGCGGCAAGGGCCGCGCCGAACACCAGGTTGCCGGTGGCATCGTCGAACAGCGCCGGAACTTCCAGGCGCTCGAGCGCCGAGAAGCTCGCACTTTGCGGATGAATGGGCGTGGAAAGGGAAAGAAAGCGCAAGCGCCACGAAGCGCGCGTGGGCCCCGTGGAATGCCGCGCAGCGACGCACTCACCCCAGATGAGAAGATCGGCACGCTCGCGTTTCAGCCAGCGCCTTCCAAGATCCACCGCCATGGAAACGAAGAGGGGTTCGCCGTGATCGGCGCCCGGCGCAGTCAGCGGCCGGTCGGCCACCGAGATCACGACGCCCGTATGCCCCGAAAGCCGGTCGCGGATATGCCGCGCGGCCAAGCCTTGGAGATCGCCGGCGAGCGGACTTACAAGAATGCGAAGAGGTTCGATGCCAAGGGCGACTTCGATGTCGTCGCGCGTGAAGGTCTCGCGCTCCGCCTCCGGCTGCGGCCGCCGCCGAAACAAATCAAGAAGGCCCCCGAACGGCACTCAAAATCCCCCATCACCCCGACCCGATCCTACATGCGCGGAAGGAGCCAAGCCGGAATCAACCAGTTAGCAATCCGGGCTTAAGAATACATTGAGGGACTCGGGGTCCGCGTTGCGGCGGATCAATTTTTTTAGAAGTCTGAGCAGCGGCCTTTGCGTTCCCAATCTCCGTAGCGCGTGGGCTCGGGGCTTTTTGGGCCGCCTTTTTCCGGAGGCATCGCGACATCGACCGCCTTCACGCCCGGTTTCTCCACAGCCTTGGGTTTCAAGGCGGCGGCTTCCGGCGACAGGCCAAGCGGCGCAGTTACAGTAATATCCTTAGAGCTCATGGCCGCACCTTATAGAAATTCCTCGCCATTTCCACGTCTTGCAACCGGGCCTCACGGTACATACCTCAGGTGGAAGGCTACTTTAGGAGACAGACACGATGAACACGATGCGGGCCGGACTTCTTCTTGCCGCCCTCACCGGACTTTTCCTGGCCGCCGGCTATCTCATCGGCGCCCAGCAGGGAATGATTATTGCCTTTGTGCTGGCGCTGGGCATGAACGCCTTCGCCTATTGGAACTCCGACAAGATGGTCCTTCGCATGTACGGCGCCAAACAGGTGGACCGTGCGGGCGCGCCGCGTTTCTACGCGCTGGTGGAGGATCTCGCGCGCCGGGCGAATATGCCCATGCCCAAGGTCTATATTATGGAGAATTCCCAGCCCAACGCCTTTGCCACGGGCCGCAACCCCGAGAACGCGGCGGTGGCGGCAACCACGGGGCTTCTCAACATCCTCGATGAGCGTGAGATCCGCGGCGTCATGGCGCACGAGCTCGCCCATGTGCAACATCGCGACACCCTGGTGATGACCATCACCGCGACACTCGCGGGCGCCATCGGCATGCTCGCGAACTTCGCCTTTCTGTTCCGCGGCGGCCATGGCGACAACCGCAGTCCTCTAGGGGGCATCGGCATGATCGCCGTCATGATCCTGGCTCCCCTCACCGCGATGATGGTGCAGTTCGCGATCTCCCGTTCGCGCGAATACGGCGCAGACGCCGGGGGTGCTGCGCTCACGGGCGATCCCCTCGCCCTTGCCTCGGCTCTGGCAAAACTCGAGCGCGGCGCGCGGCAGATTCCCAACAACGACGCCGAGGCCAATCCGGCGACGGCGCATCTCTTCATCATCAACCCCTTGAGCGGACGCGGCGCGGACAATTTGTTCTCGACGCACCCTTCGACCGCGAACCGCGTCAAGAAGCTACAGGAAATGGCAGGCCAGAGCGGTACCGAAAGCGGCGGCTGGGATCCGGCTGCTCAGGTGAGGACCGCGCAGCCCGCGTCTCGCCGCCCGGGCCCGTGGGGCTAACAATCTTGGGGGCTAACGCCTCACATTGACTTTGCCCCGCCGCTAGTCCCCTAACTGAGGCATGAACCAACCTTCCTCCGATGTCGGCGCGCGCAAGGCAGCCCTTGCCCTGCTCGACGGCGTTCTGCGCAAGCACCGCAGCGTCGACGATGCGTTTGACGGACTGACCGCGCGCCTCGAGGGGCGCGACCGGGCGTTCGTGCGCCTTTTGGTGGCGACCACCTTGCGGCGCTTCGGCCAAATCGACGGCGTTCTCAAGGAATTTATCACCAAGAAGCCCGCCGATCCGGTCATGGATATTCTCCGGCTCGGGGCCGCGCAGCTTCTGTTTCTCGGCACGCCGCCCCATGCGGCGGTTGCGACCAGTGTCACTTTGGCAAAGCAAGGCTACGGCGCCGCTTCCGGTTT
Source organism: Fidelibacterota bacterium (assembly GCA_945903705.1). Taxonomy (GTDB): domain Bacteria; phylum Pseudomonadota; class Alphaproteobacteria; order Rhodospirillales; family Rhodospirillaceae; genus SHVO01. Next base: position 49,301 of record CAMDOZ010000001.1, read on the forward strand.
TGTGAACGCGATTCTGCGGCGCGTGGCTGAGAAGGGTGCGGCGATCATCGCAAGCCAGGATGCAGCACGGCTAAATACGCCGACATTCTTTTGGATGAGCTGGGCGAAGGCCTTCGGCGAGGATCGGGCGCGTGCGATCGCGGGCGCGCATCTCCAGGAGGCGCCGCTCGATCTCTCCCTGAAGGATCCGGCGGCGGCGGCGCAATTGGCCACGGACTTGAAAGCCGATCTCCTGCCGACCGGCAGCTTGCGTGTTGCGCAAGGCGGCCGTGTCCAGGAGCTCAAAGGATTCGAAGAGGGTGCATGGTGGGTCCAGGACGCGGCCGCGGCACTGCCGGCGAAAATACTTATGCGCGCGCTCTTGCACGCCGCGGGTGACGGCGCCCAAAACGTCATCGATCTTTGCGCGGCGCCCGGCGGAAAAACCGCACAGCTCGCAAGTGCCGGCCACCGCGTCACTGCCGTGGACATCGCGCCGGCGCGTCTCTCGGTGTTGAAGGAAAATCTCGCGCGTCTCAAACTAACGGCGGACGTCGTTGAAGCCGATGCGCTCTCGTGGCGTCCGGCGCAACTTGCCGACGCCGTGCTGCTCGACGCGCCCTGCTCGGCGACCGGCACTATCCGGCGCCATCCGGATCTCCCGATCCTGAAGACCGCCATCAACCTCAAGGCCTTTGCGGAGGCGCAGGCGAAGCTCGCCGCCGCCGCGGCGTCCATGGTCCGGCCTAGCGGGTACATCTTCTATAGTGTGTGTTCGCTTCAGCCCGAGGAGCGGCGCGCCGTGGTGGACGCTGTGCTGGCCGCCGATGCCACGCTCGCTCATGTCCCGATTCCGAAGGATGCGGTCGGGGACCTTCAGCTCGTCGATTCGGCTGGCGACCTCGGGACGTTCCCGTCCCACTGGCCCGACCGGGGCGGCCTAGATGGGTTCTATGGGGCGCTTTTGCGCAAATCGCTCTAAAGACAGAACAAATTCAGCCCTCAGAGCGCGCTTGCAAATCATTCGCAGTGGCCGTACATTCTTTCTGCGACTGATTCGCAGTCCCAGTTCGGAGCCAGCGGTCCTACGTATGTACGTTTGTATCTGTAACGCCTTGACCGACCAGCAGATTTTGACGGCAGCCGAACAGGGCGCCCGCACGGTCGCGGACGCCTATCGTGTTTTGGGCGTGGAAATCAACTGCGGCCATTGCACCTGCATGGCCATGGAGCTGATCGACGATGTCGCCCGGCCACGCCTTCTTCAGGCCGCCGAGTAACTGCTCACCAGAGCGTCTTCCTCAGTCTTCTTTTTCTTCCGGCGCGCACTGGAGCTGAACGTAGTTCTGCATGCCCATGCGCTCGACCATGTCGAGCTGCGTCTCCAGCCAGTCCACGTGCTCTTCTTCCGACTCGAGGATCTTTTCGAACAGTTCGCGGCTGATGTAGTCGGCCACCTTCTCGCAGTGCGCGATGCCTTCCTTGAGGATCGGGATCGCGGCGTTCTCGAGGCCGAGATCGGCCGTGAGAATTTCCTTCACATCCTGACCGATCATCAGCTTGCCGAGGTCCTGCATGTTCGGCAGGCCTTCCAGGAACAAGATGCGCTGCGTCAGCGCATCGGCATGCTTCATCTCGTCGATGGATTCTTTGTATTCCGCGGCTGCAAGGCGGTTCATGCCCCACTGCTTCAGAATGCGCGAGTGCAGGAAGTATTGATTGATGGACGTCAGCTCATTCTTGAGAACCGAGTTCAAGAACGCGATGACCTGTTTGTCGCCTTTCATGATGTACCTCTCGTGCAATCCGCCGCGCCTGTTATCTGCGAAAGAATGCACTGAGGTCAACGCATCGCGTGCATTTTTGTGCGAGATGGGAGTGCCTCGCATATGCATCGCGAGTGCGTCGCAAGCGCTATTTCAAGTCCTGCCCGTAAACATGAATCGGCTTGCCGTTCCACGCCCATTCGCCCTCGCGCTTCGAACCTAAGCGCTCTGCTACCGCAATCGAGCGCAGATTTGCAGGGTCAATCACGTGTATAACCCGCGGCCATTTCAACGTATCGCGCGCGTAAATAAGGGCCTTGCGCGCCGCCTCGCTTGCGTAGCCCTTTCCCCAAAAATCGCGCCCCACTGTCCAGCCGATTTCCTGGCCGGGCCAGGTCTCCGGAAAATTCGGGCCCGCGTAGCCGACAAGACGCCCAGTCGCCTTTTCTTCCAGCGCCCACATGCCAAATCCCCGCAGCGTCCAGTGCCCTGTGAGATTGGTCATAACGCGCCATGCGAACTCCCGGTCCTGCGGCTGGCCGTTTGGCGTGATGAAACGCGGCACGTCTTCGTCGGCAAAGATCGTCGCCATGGCGTCAATGTCGCTTTCGCGAAACTCGCGCAGCCGAAGGCGCTCGGTTTCGAGGCGTGGGATGATCATGACGCCTTGCGGCCGCGCACGAACAGATAGTCACCGCGCGTGTGGCTGTTGAGCAGGAACAGCGCATAGAGTCCGTGACACATCAGCTTGCGTATCAATCCGAACTTGCCGGTCGTGCCGCGGTTGCCGATCCCCTGCAAGAAATCCCGGTAAAGCGGAGAATAGAAGGGAAAGCCCCAAGCGATCACGCGGTCGACGGAAAGGCCGGCGATCCGCATCTTTTCCTCGAGTTCACCTGGAATGTAGTTGCGCACATGGCCCACGTCTCTTTCGAAGGGACGCATGCGGCCCTGGAGCGTGGCAATCACGACATGGCCGCCCGGGTTCGTCATGGCCGCCATATTGTTGAGGGCGCTCTGATCATCCTCGATATGCTCGACCACGTCGGAGCAAACAATGAGATCGAAGGACTGGGGTAGCCTGTCTTTGACCACGTCCAACACAGCGAACTCGGCCTGCGGCATCAACTTGCGTGCGAGCTCAACGGCGGTGGCGGCCAGATCGGTGCCCACAACGCGCGCCTTCGGGTGTACGGCGCTGAGCGCCTGCAGAAGCGAGCCTTCCCCGCCGCCGACATCGAGAATGGAGCGCGGGCCGAGATCGTCGGTCATGCGCCGCATGAGGCGCCACGAATGGCGGGCCATGGGGCCGTAACGGCGCATGTCGTCCCAAACGCCGGTCCAGATGGCGTTGTAGTCGACGTCGGGCGAAGCCGCGCTGCTCATGGCCGGTGTTTATGGATGATGCGCTCGATAACGTCGAGCCACTGATCGGTGACCACCGGTATGCTGTAAGTGCTCTCCGCGCGCGCCCGTGCCGCCCGCCCCATGCGTTCGCGGGCGCCGGGATCGCCGATCAAAGTTTCGAGGGCGCGGGCGAGGACAGGGGTATCCTCCGGCGGAACGAGCAGCCCCGTCTCGCCTTCGACAACTACTTCGTCGCTGCCGGCGATGCGCGTCGCAACTGCAGGCAGGCCTGCACACATCGCTTCCATGAGTACGTTGGCCATCCCTTCATCCCGCGAGGGCAGAAGGAAGATGTCGGCGCTCCGGAAAATGTCCGGAATGGCCTCGCGCGGCGCCCAGCCCTTGAAAGAAACTCGATCCGTAAGACCGAGCTGCACCGCTTGCGCTTTGAGCGGCTCCCGTTCCGGTCCGTCGCCGACAATGGAAAGTCGCCACCGCGGTCCGGATGCGCACTTGGCCAGCGCCGCCAGCAGCACGTCGAGGCCTTTATGTTTGGTGAGGCGGCCCACGGTCAGAAGCTCCACATCGCGGTCCGCACCGGTGCTGGCACTATAGGCGCTCTTCGGCGCTATGCCCGCGGTATCGGCTCCGGTCGCGACGATCCCGAGCGATTGTTTTGGATCATGGGCGTGCGCGAGATCGGCGAGGCCACGCGAGTTGGCGATGACCGCATCGGCGTCATGCCACAGATACTTTATCAACCCGCCCGTGAGGGCATGATAGGTTTTCATGGTCAGCGGATCGAACCCCGGCACATCGGCGCCGCCGAGCGCAATCGCGTAGGGAAGCTTGTTCGTGCGCTTCAACAGCCACGCTGCCGGGCCGCAGGGGAGGGTGAAGAAAGCGAACACCGCCTCGGCGCGCCACTGCCGCGCATGGCCCGGCGCGGCCAGCATCGAGGCGATCATGAATGCGATCACTTCGGGAATGGTGCTGCGGTCGACCCGCCGTCGCAGGCTCGGGATGCGGCGCACCGTCACGCCATCCGTAATTTCCAGCGCAGGTAAATTGCCTTGGGCGGCCGTCAAGACGAGCGGCGCATGACCGCGCTTGGCAATTTCTCGGACGAGGTGGCGCATGGCGGAACTGCCGCCGCCGCCAACCGGAGGGTATTCATAGTTGATGAACAGGATGCGGCGCGCGGGCACGGAAGCTCGAGAGAAGCGGAGATGGTGCGATGGCGCACAACCTAATACAGTGAGAAGTCGACCCACAAGCCGCATTTCCCCGAAGCCCGCATGCGCGCCGCTCTCCTCTTTGCACTGAAGGCCGTCGTCGGCGGCGGCCTCTTGTGGTTCCTCACCACGCGCATTCTTTTGGACGACGCGCTGTCCATCGCCGGCAGCCTCCATCCCATCATCATCGCCATCGCGATCCTCTTCTATCTCCTCGCCCATGCCGTCAACGCCGCAAAGCTCCAGCTTTTCCTGTCGGGCCTTTCGTACTGGCAGGCCTGGCGATACACCATGATCGGCGTGTTCTACGGAACCGTGCTTCCCGGCCAGCTCGCAGGCGACGCGGTGAAGGCGGTGCGCCTCGCACGCGCACAAGGAAGCGGCGATGAGGGCGCCGCAATCGCGGCCGTGACCGTGGACAAGATCGTCGGCCTCTTCGCGCTGTTCCTGGTTGTTGCCCTCGCGATCGCGCTTGATGCGCATACCTTTGGGCAGGCGGCTGTGCTCACGGTGACGCTGGCGACGGCGGGGGCGATTGCGGTCCTCGCGGCCGTGATCCTTTTGCCGGTTCCGGCGTGGTTCGGGCGGTTCGGCGCGTCCATTGCCGCCTGGCGCACCGTCTCCATGCGCCCCGCGACTCTCTCTACGGCGCTGGCACTCGGGATCGTTTTTCAGGTGCTCTGCGTCGCGATTTGCATGGTGCTGGGGGAAAACCTCAACATCGATCTCTCGATCGGCGCCTGGACGGTGGTGATGGGTTTCAGCTCCATCGTCCTCCTGGTTCCGATTTCCATCGCCGGCATCGGCGTGCGCGACGCCTCGCTCATCGGCGCCATCGGCTACCTCGGCGGCAGCGAGGTTGGGGCCTTCGCCATGTCGCTGGTGCTGCTCGCGGTGAATTTATCGGGAGCGGTGGTGGGACTCGTGGTCGATCTCGCAGGAAGAGACCGCGCTAGTTGAGGCCGTAGGCCAGCGCCAGCCAACACCACAGCGCGCGGCGGTCGTCGCGGGCCCGGCTCTTGTGCATCTCCCACCGCGCGCGCAGCGCGATGTCGTTGATGAACGGCACATGCTTCTCCGGCGGCGTCCAATGCCGGAGCCAGGCGGACAGGGGAATGCCGAAGCCTTGCTTCTTGCGTGCGAGGATCTCCGCCGGCAGACGCCGCGCGAGGGCGCGCTTCAGGATCCACTTGGTCGTATAACCGGTCGCGACATTGCCGCGCAGCTTCGCGGTCCACGGTAGGCGGCGGACATAGTCCACGAGATCGTTGTCCAGGAACGGCGCCCGCGCTTCGAGCGACACGCGCATGCTCGCGCGGTCGGTTTTCACCAGGATGCCGTCGGTCAAGTAGAAGCGTGTGTAGAACTCCATGGCGCGATCGACGGGATGTTGGGAGCGCGCTGAATCCCATGCCCCGATGGCCTCGCCATAAAGCTCTTCCTCGCCCACAGGTGTGTGAAACAGATCGGCGATTTCATCGGGCTGCAGGGGTGCCAGCCACGTGGGATGGCGCAAGGCCGGCCGGCGCTTCAGGCCCGCGAGCCCGCGGTTGGCAATGAAGTCGAGGCTCATATGGGTATCCGAAAGCGGCAGCCGCGCCGCCATCATCCGCACCGCCTCATGGATCGGTCGCGGCATCAAGCGGTCGTAGAGGTCGGCGCGCGCGATCATCTTGAAGGGATCGTAACCGGCGAAGAGTTCGTCGCCGCCGTCGCCGGAAAGGGCCACGGTCACATGCCGACGGGCGAAGGCGCAGAGCAGCGAAGTAGGCAGAAGCGAGGGGTCGCCCAGCGGTTCGTCCATGCGCGAAAGCAACGACGGCAGCATGCTCTGCGCCGCGTCGAGGTCGCAAATCTCAAGGCGATGCTTGCTGCCCACATGCTCCGCGACCCGCGCCGCGTAGGCGGACTCGTCGTAGCTCTTCTCGCGAAACCCGATGGAGAACGTCTCGATGCTCGCGGACGGCCGAGCATCACTCGCGAAGCTGAGGACAGCGCTGGAGTCGATGCCGCCGGAGAGAAAGATGCCCAGTGGCACGTCGCTTTCGAGCCTCGAAGCGACGGCCTGACGCAGGCGCTGCTCCAGCTCCACCGTCCAATCCCGCACGCTGCCCGACGGTGTGTTGGGGTCGATCTGGAAGGTCCAGTAGCTCTTGATCGTGCGCGCGCCGGTGGCGGCGTTCACAATCATCATGTGCCCGGCCGGCAGCTTTGCGACGTGCTCATAAGGCGTCGTCTCACCCGGGAAGAATCCATGGGCGAAGAATTTCATCAGGCTGAGTTTGGCCGGCGAGGCCGCGCGATAGACCGGATGCTTGCGCAGGGCCGTGATCTCGGAGGCAAAGGCGAGGGTGCCGGTCTTCGTGCCGTAGAACAGCGGTTTCTCGCCGAAGCGGTCGCGCGCGAGGACAAGGGTCTTGCGATGACGATCGTAGATCGCGAGCCCGAACATCCCGTTCAGTTTCACGAATAGGCCTTCGCCCCAGGCCTTATAACCGTAAATCAGAACTTCGGTGTCCGAGTGATCGGTCAGGAACTTGTGGCCGAGAGCTTCCAGTTCCTTACGCAAGGCCCGGTGATTGTAGATCTCGCCGTTGAACACCACGCAGACATCGCCGGCGCCATCCCACATGGGTTGTCCGCCGCCGGGAAGGTCCACAACTGCAAGACGCCGGCTCGCCAGAAACACGGGCAAATGCTGGTCGGCGAAGAAGCCTTCGCCGTCGGGGCCGCGGTGGATGATGGCGTCGGCCATGGCCTTGAGATCGGCCGCAGTTCCCGCGCCTACGAACCCTGCGATACCGCACATGACCTAAGAAACGCGGCGAATGTCGGAAGACGGCGGCGCAAATCCGATGGCCCGGTCGTCGACGTTGGTCCGATCCTTCACCGTGTAGGGCGTCTTGTTCTGCGCTTCGAAGTAGATGCGCACCAGCACCTCGGCGAGCAAGCCCATGAGGAGACACATCACGCCGGTGATGAAACCCAAGGTGAAGAGGAGCGGAAGGGGTGTTTCGATGAAAGACGTCGCGCGGAAGAATTTGAGGTAGAGCGCGCCCACGCCTGCGATGGCCGAAATGAAGAAGAAGAAGATGCCGACGGCGCCGAAGATATAGATGGGCTTAGTCTCATACTGGGTGAGGAACTTCACCACCAGGAGATCGAGCATCACCTTGAAGATGCGTCCCAGGCCATACTTCGACGTGCCCTTGGTTCGCGGATGGTGCTTCACCGGGAGCTCGGTGATGCGGGCCCCTTGCCACTTTGCGTAGATGGGCACGAAGCGGTGCATCTCACCGTAGAGCCTGAAGCCCTCAAGCACCTCGCGCCGGTAGGCCTTCAAAGTGCAGCCGTAATCTTTCAGCTTCACGCCGGAGAACCAGCTGATCAGGGCATTGGCCAGGCGGCTGGGCAGCACGCGGGTGAGGAAGGCGTCCTTGCGGTCGCGGCGCCAGCCCGAGACGACGCCGTAACCTTCGTCGAGCTTCGCGAGCAACGGGCCGATGTCGGCGGGATCGTTCTGGAGATCGCCGTCCATGGGCACGATCACGGCGCCCTTCGCATGATCGATGCCGGCCATCATGGCGGCGGTCTGGCCGAAGTTGCGCTTGAAGGTAATGACTTTGATCTGCGGATTGGCGCCCGCGGCCGCGGCAAGGACCTCGCCGGTGCCGTCGGTGGAGCCATCGTCGATGAAGATCACTTCGTAGGGTCGGTTGAGCGCGCCAAGGGCCGGAATCAGCGCGGCCACCAGCGGGCCGACATTCTCGGCCTCGTCGAAGATCGGTATGACGACGGAAACCAGATCCCGCTCGCTCACGCTTCTCGTCCTTGGATGAAATACTGCCTCAGTTGTACAGGGGATATTGTAACCTGCTCAAGGGGATAGAGCGCACGGCGGCGCCCGTGATACAAGCTTTTGGCACAATAAAAGAAGAATGGTGAGGGACATGAGAACGTTCATCAGCGTGGCGGCGGCGGTCATGATGCTCGCAGGCCCTGTCCAGGCGCAAAACACGCTGCGCTGGGCCAGCCAGGGCGACGGCTTCACCCTCGATCCTCATGCCCAGAACGAAGGCCAGACCCACGCCATCAATCGTCAGATGATGGAGCCCTTGATCGAGCGCCGCCCGGACCTCACCAAGATCCCCGCGCTGGCGCTTTCCTGGACACTCATCAATCCGACCACTTGGGAGTTCAAACTCCGCCCGAAGGTGAAGTTTCACGACGGCCGCGCCTTCTCCGCCGACGATGTGGTGTTCAGCTACAAGCGCGCCATGATGCCGACCTCCGATATGAAAGACATCATCAGCACCCTGAAAGACGTCACAAAGGTCGACGATCTCACGGTGCATTTCATCACCACGGGACCGGACCCGGTCTTCCCCGACGTGGCGACCAATATCTTCATCATGTCCAAGAGCTGGGCCGAGGAACACAAAGTCACCGCACCCCAGGACATCGTCGCGAAGCAGGAGACCTATGCGGTCCGGAACGCCATCGGCACAGGTCCCTTCAAACTCCAACTGCGCGAGCCCGACGTGCGCACGGTCATGGTGAAGAATACCGAGTGGTGGGGTTACGCTGATCCCGCCTACAAAGATCACAACGTCGACCGCGTGGTCTTCACGCCCGTCGCCAACGCCGCGACGCGCGTCGCTGCGCTGCTTTCGGGCGAACTCGATTTCCTCCTCGATCCTCCGGTTCAGGATGTCGCGCGCATCGAGAGCTCCGGCCAGTTCACGCTCCAGCGCGTTCCCGAGGTGCGCTCCATCTTCCTCGGCATGAAGACGAATACAAAGGAGCTCGCGAGCTCCTCGGTGAAAGGGAAAAACCCGTTCTCCGATATCCGCGTGCGCCGGGCCATGAACATGGCGGTAGATGTGAACGCCATCACCAAGCGCACCATGCGCGGGCAGGCGCAGCCGGCGGGTTATGTCCTGCCGCCGGGTGTGCACGGCTATCACGCGGACCTCGATCAGCATCTTCCCTTCGACGTTGAAGGCGCGAAAAAGCTCCTGACGGAAGCAGGTTATCCCAACGGATTCGATGTGCGGCTCGATTGCCCCAACGACCGTTATCTGAACGACGAGGAGATCTGTCAGGCGGTCACGGGCATGCTTGCGCGCGTCGGCGTGAAGGTGACGCTCGATCTGAAGCCGCGCACCTTGCACTTTCCCAAGATTCAGAACGATACGAGCGACTTCTATATGCTCGGCTGGGGCACGCTCACCACCGATGCTTATTATCATCTTTCGTTCATGGTGCTCACCTCCAGCACCTGGAACCGCACCGGCTATCTCGACCAGAAGATGGAAGACCTGGTCAACGCTCTCGGCGTTGAAACCGACATCGCCAAACGCGACGCCATGATTCGCGAAGCCTCCGTTCGCTCGCGTGACGGCTACGCGACGATCCCGTTGCACACGCAGTTCCTCACCTGGGCGACGCGCAAGAACGTGACAGTGCCGATCACCGCGGACAATCTTCCGGCCTTCCGCTACGCGCGTTTCGCGAAGTAAGCGCCCTCGCGCATGGTCAGGTTTTTCTTACGCCGTCTTTTCCAAGCGACGCTGGTGATGCTGGCGGCGACCTTGCTCGCGTTCGTGCTGTTCAACTATGTGGGCGATCCCGTCAACAATATGGTGGGCCAGGAAGTCTCGGCCGAAGAACGCGTCGCGATGCGCGACCGTCTTGGGCTCAACGACCCCTTCATCCTCCAGTTCGGCCGGTTCATCGTGAGCGCGGTGCAGGGCGACTTCGGTATCTCCTACCGCACGCAACGGCCGGTTTCTGAACTCATCGCCGAGCGGCTTCCCGCGACACTCGAACTGGTGCTGATCGCGGCTTTGATCTCCGTTGCAGCCGGTGTGGGTCTCGGGATCTATACGGCGATCCGCCGCGAGTCCTGGATCAGCCGCGCGATCCTCACCCTCTCGCTCCTCGGTTCGTCGCTGCCGACCTTCGTTATCGGCATCGGGCTCATTTACCTGTTCTCCGTGACCCTCGGCTGGCTGCCCTCCTTCGGCCGCGGCGACGTGACGGATCTCGGCGGCTGGAGTACGGGACTCCTCACGCTCGCAGGATGGAAGTCCTTGATCTTGCCGGCGTTGACGCTTTCCTTCTTCCAGCTCGCGTATTTTCTCCGCCTCGCCCGCGCCGAGATGCTCGAAGTGCTGCACAGCGATTATATCCGCACCGCCCGCGCCATGGGCCTGCGCGACGGAACGATCCACTACAAGTATGCGCTGCGCAACGCGGCCCTCCCGGTGATCACCATCATCGGCTTGAAGCTCGGCGATCTCATCGCCTTCGCCATCATCACCGAGACCGTCTTCCAGTGGCCGGGCATGGGGTTGCTGTTTGTGCAGGCTGTGGCTTTTGCAGATGTACCGGTGATGGCGGCTTACCTTTGCATGGTCGCGTTCATCTTTGTGGCCATCAATCTTGTGGTCGACGCGCTCTACCTTGTCCTCGATCCGCGCCTCAGGGTGGCGGCGAAGTCATGAGTGACGTGGCCCTTCCGATCCCTGAGCGCTCCGCCCTGTGGCGGAGTTTCAAGCGCCATCCGTCGGCGGTGGTAGCCGCCGGGATCGTGGCCCTCATTGCCGCGGGCGCCGTGCTGGCACCTCTGCTCGCATCCCAGAATCCCTTCGATCCAGCATCCCTCGAGCTTGCCAACAGCCTGCTTCCGCCGGTCTGGATCGACGGCGGCGAGGCGCGCTTTCTCTTAGGCTCGGACGATCAAGGCCGCGATATGTTCTCGGCCCTGCTGTATGGCAGCCGCATCTCGCTCATTGTCGGCCTCGCGGCTGTGGCCTTCTCGGCGCTTCTCGGTGTCGCGGTCGGTCTTCTCGCCGGTTATGCCGGCGGCTGGCTCGACGCCGTCTTGATGCGCCTCGCCGACGTGCAGCTCACCTTTCCGGCGATCCTGATCGCCCTGATGGTGGACGGTTTCGTCCGCGCCGCATTGCCCGCTGCGGTACACGAGGGCATCGCCCTCTACGTGCTGATCTTCTCCATCGGGATCGCGGACTGGCCGCAGTATGCGCGCGTCGTCCGCGCCGGAACCGCCGTGCAAAAGACTCTGGGCTATGTGGCGGCGGCGCGCGTGATGGGCGTAGGTCCGTCACGCATCGTTCTCCGCCACATCTTACCCAACGTCCTCTCGGCCGTTTTCGTCCTGGCGACACTTGGGTTCACCAGCGCCATCATCGCTGAAGCCACTTTAAGTTTTCTCGGCGTCGGCATGCCGCCGACCTCGCCGTCCCTCGGCACCCTCATCCGCATCGGCAACGACTTTCTGTTTTCTGGCGAATGGTGGATCACCTTGTTCCCCTCGCTGACCCTTGTGGGATTGGCCTTAGGCGTCAACGTGCTCGGCGACTGGCTGCGGGATGCCTTGAACCCCCGTCTTCGGACATAGCTCGTCTGCAGGAATTGCTTGGCCGCCCGCGCGCCGAAATCGGCTAACGTCACCCGCTCAACGGGAAAGCGCCTCGCATGAGCCAACCCTCGCATTCGCCTCACCTGTCCGCGTGGCCATGGGCGGCCGGCGCCGCCGCCGCGATGCTCCTGATCACCATCGGCGTACGTCAGACCACGGGCCTCTTCGTCGCGCCCATCGACATGACGACTGGCCTCGGCATCGCGTCCATCAGCTTCGCCCTCGCCATCGGCCAGTTCAGCTGGGGCGCGATCCAGCCCATCGCGGGCGCTTTGGCCGACCGCTACGGCCCCGGCCGGGTGATGGCCATTGGATTGATCGCAGTGTCGGCGGGCTCGGCGCTGACCTCCTTCATGGATTCGACCTTCGGTCTCATCTTTAGTCTCGGAATTCTGACGGCCGCCGGCTCGGGCGCGGCTGGTTTTTCTGTTCTCATGGGTGCACTGGCGCATCGCGTGCCGGCGGAAAAGCGCGGGCTTGCTGCTGGCATTTCCAACGCCGGCGGGTCTTTCGGTCAGTTCGTCTTCGCGCCCATTCTCCAGGCCATCATCGGCGCCGCTGGCTGGATGAGCGCCATGTGGTTCTCGGCCGGGGCCGCTCTCCTCGCCCTGCCGTTCGCGTGGATGCTGCGCAAGCCGGCCAATGCGCCGGTGCCGTCCACGCAAGGCCCCTCCAATCTCAAAGGCGCGATCACGGAGGCCTTTGGGGACCGCAGCTATCTCCTGGTGCACGCGGGCTTCTTCACCTGCGGCTTCCACATTGCCTTCCTGGTCACCCATTTGCCCGGCGAGATCGCGCTCTGCGGCATGTCACCGACGGTGGCGAGCTGGTCCTTGGCCATCATCGGCCTCGCGAACGTGGTGGGTAGCCTTATCGCCGGCTGGGCGACCGGCCACTACCGCAGCAAGCATGTGCTCTTCATCATGTATGCGTCGCGGACGACGCTCATCGGGCTCTATCTGATCGCGCCGAAAACGCCCGAGACCTTCTACCTCTTCGCCGCCGGCCTCGGGTTCACCTGGCTCGCGACCGTCGCGCCCACCGCGACCATCGTCAGCAAGCTGTTCGGCACGCGCTTTCTCTCGACGCTCTTCGGCCTCACGCTCCTGTCGCACCAGATCGGCGCCTTCTTCGGCGCCTGGCTCGGCGGGCTCACCTTCGTCGCGACGGGAAATTATCAGTGGATGTGGTACATGGACGCGATCCTCGCCGCCGCAGCGGCCATCACCAATCTCCCGATCAAGGAAGCCCCGGTCTTAAAACCGCAGGCGGCGTAATGCACAGGAGCTGAGCGGGCCCGCGCGCGAAGCGCGCAAACGAATAGACTCGATCCCGCAAAGCAGCGGGTTCAGGTCGACGTGGGAAATACTGGATTACCGTTGATGGTGGAGCTGAGCGGGATCGAACCGCTGACCTCGTCATTGCGAACGACGCGCTCTCCCAACTGAGCTACAGCCCCGCATCAACGTGTATGGATGTTTCGGACCACCCGCGCGGGGATCGCCGCCCGGGCCGAAAACGGGCCGGAGAATGGTGCCAAAGCCTTGAGAAGTCAAGACAAGGGGAACGCCCATTCCGCGGGCGAAAGTCCGGCTCCCTTGCACCCTTGGGCCTGCCTGATTAGGGTATCGCCGACCGGTTTTCCCGCCTTTGCGTGTAAGGCTTTAGCGGTTTCCCGCCGCCACCGTCGGAGCGAACGCCCGCCTAATGAATACGATTCTCATTCCGCTTCTGCAGGTCATCCACGTCGCTCTCGATATCTACAAGTGGATCGTCATCATTTCGGTGATCATGAGCTGGTTGGTCGCTTTCAACGTCATCAATCCTCACAATCAATTCATCCGCATGGTGGGCGGCGCTCTCCATCAGATGGTGGAGCCCGTGCTCCGGCGCATCCGCAGGGTGGTGCCGGCGTTCGGCAATGTCGACATCTCGCCCATCATCCTGTTCCTTTTGATCCTCTTCATTCAGCTGGTGATCGGCCGGGTGATTGGCAGCATCGCCTCGTGATCATTGTCGTTCTTCCGCCCGGTCAGTGACGGTCTCATGCTCTCGGTGCGTGTCACTCCGAAGGCCTCGCGCAATGCCGTTCAGGGCACGATGGCCACTCCTGACGGCCTCGCTCTGAAAATCGCGGTGACCGCGCCCGCGGACAAGGGCAAGGCCAATGCGGCCGTAACCGCGCTCCTGGCCGAAACCTTTGGGGTCGCGAAGAGCCACATCACGCTGACCGCGGGCGAAACCGACCGCCGCAAGGTCTTCCGCATCAGCGGTGACCCCGCCGCCCTCTCCGCCACCGCTCAAACCTGGATGACATCATGACCTCGCCCATCATCATCGACGGCAAGGAAGCTTCGGCCCGGCTCAAGGACGGGATCGCCAAGGCCGTCGTCGATCTCAAGAAGCGCCACGGGGTGACGCCCGGCCTCGCGACGGTCCTCGTGGGCGACGATCCGGCCAGCCATGTCTATGTGGCCAGCAAGCAGAAAACCGCCATCGAACTCGGCATGGCGTCCTTCCAGCATGACCTCAAGGCGGACACATCGCAGGCCGACCTGCTGACCCTGATCAAGAAGCTCAACGCCGATCCGGCGGTGAACGGCATCCTGGTGCAGATGCCGCTGCCCAAGCATCTCGATCAGGTGAAAGTCATCTCCACCATCGATCCGGCCAAGGACGTGGACGGCCTGCATCCGGAAAGTGTCGGACGCCTAGTCGGCGGCGGGGACACACTCGTGTCCTGCACGCCGCTCGGCTGCATCATGCTCCTGAAGGATGTGCTCGGCGATCTCGCCGGCAAGAACGCCGTTGTCATCGGCCGCTCAATCCTGGTGGGCAAGCCCGTGGCACTCCTGCTCCTCAACGAGAACTGCACCGTCACCGTCGCGCACTCGCGCACCAAGGATCTCGCAAGCGTGTGCCGTACGGCGGACATCATCGTGGCCGCGGTCGGCAAGCTCGAGATGATTCGCGGCGACTGGATCAAACCGGGTTCGACCGTGATCGATGTCGGAATCAATCCGATCCCAAGCCCCGACGGCAAGCGGCGCTTGCGCGGCGATGTGAATTTTGCCGAAGCGTCGAAAGTGGCGGGCGCCATCACCCCGGTGCCCGGCGGCGTCGGTCCCATGACCATCGCCTGCCTGATGGTGAACACGTTGAAGGCGGCCTGCGCGCAGCGCGGGATCAGCGACGTTGCCGTGCCGACGTCGCTCCCGAAAAAGGCCTAGAGCGTGTCCAGGAAAAGTGGGAACCGGTTTTCCGTCCGGACGAGCGACAATTGATAGCTTACGTCCGCCGCAGCGCGCTGCACCGCTTCATGTAGGCGTCCAACGGCACGTCCATGCCACGCTCACGCATATGCGCAAGAACATGGGCGCAAAGATCGATCGAGCCGTAGAGCTCGTGAACGATCGCCGCCAGCTTCAAGAGCCGCTCCCGGCTGAAATTCGCTAACGTGCGTACGTCGGGCACATAGACGGCGTCAGCCCACATGGTCTGACTGACGTTCGTTCCCGCATCGGCGAACGGCGCATAGACCGGCCGATAGACGTCGAGGAACGTGTGAAGCTGGAATCCGGCGGCGCGCATGTGAGCATCCACCTCGCCGAACAACGGCGCGCCCTGGTACATGGGCAAAAACTCCACTTCGAGTTCTACCACGAGCGCGGTGGGAAGGAGGCGGGCGGCGCCCTTGAGGACGTCCATCTCCCCGCCGGGCACGTCGATCTTCAAGAAATCGATTTCCTTTGCCCCGACCACATCGTCGAGAGGGTGAGTCTCCACATTGCTCACATGCTTGACGACCATCATGTCGGCAAGCGTAGTGAAATGCTTGAGCAACTCCGCATTCGGCGCATACAGCGAACTGTTGTCCCCCGAAGCCGTCACATACAGCTTTGCGGGACCGCCCGCGCCGATTGCAAACGGAAAGTAGGAGTGCCGCAATTTTCCGGCGGCATTCAAGGTCGCGCAGGACTTCCGGTCGGGCTCAAAACCGATGATGTGCGAGGCCGTGCGTTCCGCGAGCACGTGGTAGGGGTCGGCCTTATCGAGCGAGGCCGCTCCCACGTCCACGATCATCAGTGGTTCGACGTCCACGAGATCGAGAAATGAGAAATTGATGTGCACCATGGGTCAGTCGAAACGGGAAAAATCCGGAGCCCGCTTCTCAAAAAACGCCGTTGCCGCTTCTTTGAACTCAGGGGACTGCAACCGCGCGCCGAAGATCTTGGCCTCAGTGGAGATATGCGTTTTGATCTCCGCCGCGTTCGCGTTCATCAGGGCCTTCGCGTCCCGGAGTGCGCCCGGCGGTTTTATCGCGAGTGCTTTGGCTTTTCCCGCGACGACGCCGGCAAGGTCGGCGGCCGGAACGATGGCGTTGATCAGGCCGATCTCCTTCGCTCTCTCTGCGCCGAAGGCTTCGCCGAGCAGAAGCAGCTCCGACGCCTGCGCCCGGCCCAAAAGGCGCGGGACGAGCAGCGAGGAGGCGAACTCCGGCACCACCGCGAGATTGATGAAGGGCATCTGGAACATTGCTTCGGGAACGGCGTAAACAAGATCGCAGTGGAAGAGGAGCGTCGTTCCGATCCCGATGGCGAGGCCGTTCACGGCCGCGATCACCGGCTTCGTGAAGGCCGCGAGCGCGAACATGAACTGGAATACTTCGGCGTCCTCGGTGACGGGCGGGACCTCCAGAAAATCCTTAAGGTCATTGCCCGCGGTGAAACAACCGCCTTCGCCGGTAATGACCACCACGCGCACATTCGTGTCGTCCTGCGCCGCTTTCAGCGCTTTCGCGGCCTCCCCATACATCGATCTCAGGATGGCGTTCTTCTTGTCCGGACGATTGAAGCGAATCGTCATAACGCGGTTTTCGACGGACGAGACGATGAATTCGCTCACGAGAGACCTCGCAGGATCGCCAGCAGTTGATCCATATGCGCGGCGATGTGGGCAGCGCCCGCACCACGCAAGAGCTCCCCTTGATGCGGCGGGCAATGACCGCCGCCGGTGAAGCCAACCACAACCATGCCTGCTGACCTGGCGGAAGTCACGCCATTCGCGCTGTCCTCAACGGCCACGCACGCGGTGGGATCGATCCCGAGCTGCCGGGCCGCGTGCAGGTAAACGTCCGGGGCGGGTTTGCCGCGCGCCACGAGCTGCGCCGAATAGATATGCGGGGCAAAATCGTCGTAGAGCCCCACCTTCTTCAGCTTGGCCGCAAGGCCAACGGGATTTGATCCCGACGCAACCGCTTTCGGCAGGTGGACGCCGCGCACCGCGGCTTCGGCGCCTTGGATCAACGCCAGCCCGTTTTCCACCGCAGCCTCGCTTCGCGCGTTCAGGGTGGGGGCGAGATCTTGCGGGAGGCTTCGGCCAAACTTCGCCTGAAAGTCTTTCTCCAGCTCCGCATAGTACGCCGGCGTCGTCATCCCCATGAAACGGGCGACATAGTCGTGCGGCGTGAACGCAAGCCCGATGTCGGCCAGACATTCGAGCTCGACGCCCATGCACAGCTCTTCGCTGTTGATGAGCACGCCGTCGCAATCAAAGATGACGGCTTGCATCGGGCTACTTTTGTTGGGCCATCTTTCCGAGGCGGAGTCTCAAGGCGTTGAGCTTGATGAAACCTTCCGCGTCGAACTGGTTGTAGACCGAGTCCTCTTCGAAGGTCACATAGTCCATGCGGTAGAGACTATTCGGCGACTTGCGGCCGACCACGCTCGCCATGCCCTTGAACAGTTTGAGGCGCACGACGCCGTTCACCCGTAGCTGGGTCTGGTCGATGGCGGCCTGCAGCATCTCGCGTTCGGGCGCGAACCAATAGCCCGTGTAAACCATCTTCGCGTAACGCGGCATCATCTCTTCCTTGAGATGCATGGCCTCGCGGTCGAGGGTGATGCTCTCGATGGCGCGGTGCGCGATATGCAAGACCGTACCGCCCGGGGTTTCGTAGACGCCGCGGCTCTTCATGCCGACATAGCGGTTCTCCACCAGATCCAGGCGGCCGACGCCGTGACGTCCGGCGATCTCGTTGAGTTTCGCGAGCAGCTTCGCAGGCGTCAGACTGTTGCCGTTCACGGCCACCGCGTCGCCTTTGATGAACTCGATCTCGACGTATTCGGGCGTGTTGGGCGCCTTCTCGGGCGACACCGTGAGGCGGAACATATCCTCGTCCGGTTCGACCCATGGATCCTCGAGCGCCTTCCCCTCATAGGAGATGTGCATGAGATTCGCGTCCATGGAGTAGGGCGCTTCGCCGCGCTTGTCGGTCGGGATCGGGATCTGGTGCTGCTCGGCGTAGGCGATGAGTGAGGCGCGCGAGGTCAGGTCCCACTCGCGCCACGGCGCGATCACCTTGATGTCGGGCTTCAGGGCATAGGCCGTGAGTTCGAACCGCACCTGGTCGTTGCCTTTGCCCGTCGCTCCATGAGCAATGGCGTCGGCGCCCGTCTCGATGGCGATTTCCACTTGCCGTTTGGCAATCAGCGGCCGGGCGATGGAGGTGCCGAGCAGGTACACACCTTCGTAGAGCGCGTTGGCGCGGAACATGGGGTACACGAAGTCTCGCACGAACTCTTCTTTCAGATCTTCGATGAAGATCTGCTTGATGCCCATGAGTTCGGCCTTCTTGCGGGCCGGCTCCAACTCCTCGCCCTGGCCGATGTCGGCGGTGAAGGTCACCACCTCGCAGTTCTTCTCCACCTGCAGCCAGCGCAGGATGATGGAGGTATCGAGGCCCCCCGAATACGCCAGGACGACTTTTCTTGCTTTCGCCATTGGTGGAATTCCCAAAAAACGCCGTAATGTGCGGCCTAAATTCGGCGCGCAGTATAGGGCGAGGGGCCCTCGGGGCAAGGGATGCTTACGTGGCAAAAAGCGCAAAAAATCTAATACCGCGGCGGGCGCTGATTGCGGGCGCCGCAGCGGGGCTCATGCTTCCTCAGGCGGCTATTGCGGCGGCCGCGCAGACCAATCCCTTCACCGATCTTCAAACGACCGTCGGCGGGCTGGTGGGCGTAGCGGCCCTCGATACCGGCACGGGAAAGTTTGTCGGCCACTGGCCCGACAGCCGCTTTGCCATGTGCTCGACGTTCAAATGGCTGCTGGCGGCCCAGTGTCTGTCCCTCTCGGACAAGGGCGAACTCCGGCTGAACGAACAGTTGAAATTCACGGCAAGCGATTTGCTCGACTACGCGCCGGCGGCAAAGGCCAGTCTGGAGAAGGGGGCCATGACGGTCGCCGACTGCTGCAAGGCCATGGTGGAGATCAGCGACAATACGGCTGCGAACCTTGTTCTCGCCCGCCTCGGCGGACCGCCGGCCTTCACCGCCTTCTGCCGCTCCATCGGCGACGAGCGCACGCGCCTCGACCGCAACGAGCCCAGCCTCAATACCAATTTCGCCGGCGACCAGCGGGACACCACCACTCCCCGCGCCATGGCGCAGACCCTTCGGAAGGTGCTGCTCACAGGCGACGTGCTGTCCCTCCCCGCCCGCGACACCCTCATCGGCTGGATGGTGGCTTCGAAAACCGGCCTCGATCGCTTGCGTGCAGGGCTGCCCAGGGACTGGAAGGTCGGCGACAAGACCGGCACCGGCACCGGGGGCGCGATCAATGACGTCGCCATTGTCTGGCCCCCGGGCCGGGCGCCCATCGTGATTGCGGCCTATCTCATCGGATCAACGGCCGATGTTGCGGCGCTGAACAATGTCCACGCCGAAGTGGCACGGATGGTGATGAAGCTGCTGGCGTAGGGGCCTACCGCGCCTTGCGCGCGATCACTTCCATGCAGGCGCGGTAGCGCTTGCTGACTCCATATTTCAAGGGCTCAAAGCCCATTTCCCGCAGCAGGTCATAGAGCCGGCTGCGGCCGAAATTATGGAAGTGCTCCAACTCGCCCCAATAGGGATTGGTTCCGGACTCGTTGAACACGCGCCACAGCGCGGTCTCGCTGTTGGGCATTGAGATGAGCACCACGCCGTCGTCGGCCAGGAGCCGGTGCGCGGCTTT
>CAMDOZ010000002.1 GCA_945903705.1 Fidelibacterota bacterium
AACGGCGACGCCACGCCCGGAACGGTCGAGATCACGATCTCGGACGGAAACACGGGCCAGCCCCTCGCCACGTGGACCAGCAGCACCATCGCGCCTTTCGCCATGAAGCAGGTGGGCATGCGCGACATCGAAAGCCAGGTGACGCTGCCGGAGACCAAGCCGAACTTCTATTCGCTGTCGATCCGGCCCACGTTCACCGGCTACTTCCAGCATGCCATGTGGGAGCCGTATATGAGGACGCTCACGAACCTCACCTCCTGCGACACGGGGGCGTCGGCTCAGGCCGGGATCGTCATGGGCGTTCACACCACGCGCATCGAGGGCTATCCAAGTTCGGTCGTCGTCCACAACACGAGCACAAGCCCCGCAAACTTTTCCTTGGGCATCTACGATGCGCGCAACGGCGCGATGCTGGGGACCTATCAAACAGGCCAGATCCCGGCGAACGGACAGAGAGTGGTGAGTGCCGCGACCCTTCAGTCGAATTCCTTCCCGTCGTTTCAGCCGGTCGAGGGTGACCAGTCTCACTACGTGGTGAAGCCGCTCAGCAGCGCGTTCACAGGGTACCTTCAGCACTACGTGCACAACGAGTCCGTCGACACCATCGCGGACATCACGGCGCTTTGCAGATTGGCACCCTAAAGGATCGTCAGGCCGTGCGCTCGAGCGTCACGAAGCTGTAATCCGGTCCGCCGGGGGATTCCGCGGCGTGGCGCTCGCGGGACGCCTCGCGCCACCCAAGCGCAAGGTCGAGGTCGAACACGGCGTCGCCCTGAAAACTGCCGTGGACTTCGGTGAGATAGATCACGTGCGCTTCAGGCATGAGCACCTGGAACAGTTCGCCGCCACCGATAATGCTGATCTCGTCTACACCGGTCCGGTGAGCATCCTCATAGGCAAGCGCCAGCGCGGTCGGAATATCGTGCACGACCTGCACACCCGGCTGCTGCCAGGCGGTATCGCGCGTCACCACGATGTTGGTGCGCCGGGGCAGCGGCTTGCCGATGGAGTCATAGGTCTTGCGGCCCATCACGACGGGCTTGCCCAGCGTGAGGCGCTTGAAGTGCTGGAGATCGGCCGAAATGTGCCAGGGCAATTTGCCGTCCCGGCCGATGACGCCGTTCTCCGACCGCGCCACGACGAAGGCAATTCGCACGGGGCCGCGGGCGCTCGCGGGATTGTTATCAGCGTTCATCGGAATGTCGCCGTTCGCCCATATCTTCGACGCAATTTCGCGGTGAAATCATTCTCGATCGGGCCCAGTAAGCGTTTGAAAGGTCCGGAAAATATGCACACTGGTTGCAAACTGCATGTTGCTATAGTTATCGGCGCCGCTAGGATATACCAGTTGGGCGCTCAAACCTAAAAGTGCTGTCCTAAATCCACGGTCGCAGGGAGGAAATCCTCAAATGAAACGAGTCTTTACGCTGAGCGGCGCTGTTGCCGCGGTTATGACGCTGTCCATCGGTGGCGCTTTCGCCGCCGAATCCAAGTGCGGAGCGGTTCCGACGCTGCCGGACCTTCCCGCGGACGGCACGGCCGTCGTCAGCAAGGAAATGGACGCGGTTGCCGAAGGCTTCGACGACTATCAATCCAAGTATGTCGAATTCAGCAAGTGCACGAACGCGGAATTCAACGAGCTGCAGAAGCGGTTTGAAACGCTGCTCGACCAATACGCTTCCAAAGGCAAGAAGAAATAAGTCCGCCACTAACGGACGTAACGATAGGCGGGCCCAAGCGGCCCGCTTATTTTTTGTCCCCTACACCGCCACTTTGGCGGCGATGTGCGGGTGGGGATTGTAATTCGTGAGCGCGAAATCCTCGTAGCGGAACGAGAAGATATCCTTAGCCGCCGGACTAAGGGTCATCGTCGGCAGCGGGCGTGGCGCGCGGGTGAGCTGAATGTGCGCCTGCTCGATGTGGTTCGAATAAAGGTGCGCGTCGCCCAGGGTATGGACGAAGTCGCCGGGCTTAAGGCCCGTCACCTGCGCGATCATCATGGTCAAGAGCGCGTACGAGGCGACGTTATAGGGCACACCCAGGAAGATATCCCCGCTGCGCTGATAGAGCTGACAGGAGAGCCGGCCCTCGGCGACATAGAACTGGAAGAGCGTATGGCACGGCGGCAGGGCCATCTCACTTAGCTCGGCCGGGTTCCAGGCGCTGACGATGTGGCGCCGGCTGTCAGGGTTTTTCCGGATGGAATCGACGACCGTCGCGATTTGATCGATCGACCCACCGCCGGCCGTGGGCCACGTCCGCCACTGCCGGCCGTAGACGGGCCCCAGGTCGCCGTTTTCGTCGGCCCACTCGTCCCAGATCGAAACACCGTTCTCCTTCAGATAAGCGACATTGGTGTCGCCCTTCAGCAGCCACAGGAGCTCGAAGATGATCGATTTGGTGTGCAGCTTCTTGGTCGTCAGCAACGGGAAGCCCGCCGCGAGATCGAAGCGCATCTGGTGACCGAAAACGCTCAAGGTCCCGGTGCCGGTACGGTCGGATTTCTTCACACCGGTGGTAAGGACGTGGTCGAGAAGGTCGAGATATTGCTGCATGCGCCTTCTTATACAACCACCACCCTTAGCCGGGTAGTGGCCCGCGTAACACGCGAAATTGTGTTTAGGGGCGCGTGGGTAGCAAATTAACCGCCGGCGTCCTATATTGATGACGCCGCGCAAGCGGCTATGGCGCTAAACCTGCTGTGGCATAGGCGTAGCGGACCCGGGGGCAGTACCCGGCGCCTCCACCATTTTCCGCCGGACGAAAGTTCGGCGTCCATGGGGGCGAAACAGGCTCGACGTGCGCAGTAAAGACAGTAGCTGTTCCCGGCATGGTTCCGCCGTTATCGGGCCATATCTAAAAGTGCCAACGACAACGTTGCACTCGTTGAGGACGTCCGCCTCGCTGCCTAACGGTAGCTAAGGTTTATACGTCCAAAGCGCGGTTCGGGGGGCACCGGGCAACAGAAGCCCCCCACTTTCTCCGGACCACGCGAGTCTTTCGTCGTTTGCGGTGCGACGAAGTCGCGAGTCGTGTGCGGTTTAAGGATTGAACCGCACCCGCTACCAAAATACGCTAAGTCGAGCTTCAAACTTTCCACGAGCGGCACGCGAGAATGGAAGTCACCTCTCTGAGCTATGAGCGCATGGTCGAAGATGCCTTGCGCGGGGTGCTGCGTCAGGCGCTGAAGATCACGGAAGCGCAAGGATTACCCGGCGCCCATCATTTTTATATTACGTTCGACACCACGCACCCCGGCCTCAAGATTGCGCCGAGCCTGAAGGCGCTGCATCCCAACGAGATGACCATCGTGCTCCAGCACCAGTTCTGGGACCTGGTGGTCGGCGATGAGCGGTTCGAGATTACCTTGAGTTTCTCGGGCGTTAGCCAGCGCTTGTCCGTTCCGTTCTCAGCCGTAACGGCCTTCGCCGATCCGCATGCCAAGTTCGGCTTGCAGTTCCACGTGGAGTTCGAAGAGCGCTCAGAGGATGAAGACGATGACGCGGGCGATCCGCCGCTCGACGACGAAGCGCCCGCCGACACCGCGCAAGTAGATTCGATCCAGGTGACGCAACAGCTCAAGAACGCCCGCAAAGGCGCCGCCGCCCGCCCGCCGCTGAAGACCGTAAAGGCGGAGAGCGAAACGGAGGAGCCGGAGGCGGCCGGCAAGATTGTCACGTTGGATGCCTTTCGTAAGAAGTAGATGAAGCGCCCAGCTTCCGGTTCCAGCAGCGCCATCGCTCTTTTAATTTTTATCCCAAACGGACATGACCATGGTTGACGCCGCTTTCGCCGATATCTTTCCCCTTGCCCACGACGAGACGGAGTATCGCAAACTTGCGATCGAAGGTGTCGGCGTGGACAAATTCCGCGGCAAGGACATCACGGTCATCTCCGCGTCGGCGATCACGAAACTGACCGCGGAAGCGTTCCGCGACGTCTCGCATCTCCTGCGCCCCGCTCACCTCAAGCAACTTCGCACCATCCTTGACGACAAGGAGGCCTCCGACAACGACCGCTTCGTCGCCCTCGAGCTGATGAAGAACGCCAACATCTCCGCCGGCGGCATTCTTCCCATGTGCCAGGACACCGGTACTGCGATCATCATGGGCAAGAAAGGCCAGAATGTGTGGGTGGAAGGCGACGACGCGCTCGCGATCTCCGAGGGCGTGGCCGAAGCCTACCAAAAGCTCAATCTGCGCTATTCGCAGATGACGCCGACGTCGCTGTTCGAGGAAAAGAACACCGGCAACAATCTGCCGGCCCAGCTCGACCTATTTTCCGTGCCGGGCGACGCCTACAAGTTCATGTTCATGGCCAAGGGCGGCGGCTCGGCCAACAAGAGCTACCTCTTCCAGAAGACGAAAGCCGTCCTCAATCCCGCGGGCCTCAAGAAATTCCTGGAGCAAGAGGTCGCCCACATTGGCACGTCCGCCTGCCCGCCCTACCACCTTGCCATCGTCATCGGCGGCACGTCGGCGGAGATGACGCTGAAGACCGTCAAGCTCGCCTCGGCGCACTACCTCGACGGTCTGCCAACCAAAGGCGGCCAGCACGGTCAGGCTTTCCGCGACCTCGCCATGGAGCAGGAAGTGCTGGAGATGACCCGCATGCTCGGCATCGGCGCTCAGTTCGGCGGCAAATATTTTTGCCACGACGTACGCGTCATCCGCCTGCCGCGCCACGGCGCCTCCTGCCCCGTCGGTATCGGCGTCTCCTGCTCGGCGGACCGCCAGGTGCTTGGCAAGATCACACGGGACGGCGTCTATCTCGAGCAGCTCGAGGCGAATCCGGCGCAGTACCTGCCGGAGATCAGAACCGAGAAACTCTCCGATAAGGTGGTCAAGATCGATCTCAATCGCCCCATGAGCGAAATCCGCCAGCTCTTGAGCCAGTACCCCATCAAGACCCGCGTCAGTCTCTCGGGCCCGATGGTTGTTGCGCGCGATATCGCGCACGCGAAACTCAAGGAGCGCATCGACAGCGGCCAGGGTCTGCCCGACTACTTCAAGCGGCACCCGGTGTACTACGCCGGACCCGCGAAGACGCCGAAAGGCTATGCCTCGGGCGCCTTCGGTCCGACCACGGCCGGACGCATGGATTCATATGTCGACGAACTTCAAGCCCATGGCGGTTCCATGATCATGCTGGCCAAGGGCAACCGCTCGAAAGCCGTGACCGAAGCCTGCAAGAAGCACGGCGGCTTCTATCTCGGCTCCATCGGCGGGGCGGCGGCAATGCTCGCGGAAAAATCCATCAAGAAGGTGGAAGTGGTCGAATATGCCGAGCTGGGCATGGAAGCCATCTGGAAGATCGAAGTGGAAGACTTCCCGGCGTTCATCGTGGTCGACGACAAGGGCAACGACTTCTTCGCGCAGCTGTAACCGGAGACCTGCATAGGAGCATTCTCCATGTCGCGTCACGATCCAGACGGCTCACGCCTTCCCATCAAGATCGACACGACGACCAACGGAGAATTTGCGCCTTATCCCCTCGATCCTGTCGCCAAAGCGGCGAACAAGGCCGCGCACGAGAAGGTGAGCGCGGCTGCGCGTAAGCTCGGCATAGGACGGCGCGCCTACCTCGTCACCACCTGCGGAGCCGCGGCGACCCTGGCCGCCATGAACGAGACCTTTGCGCAGGCGGGCAAGACGGGCGGCGCTTTCGAAATCCCCGACGAAGCCGCGTTCGAAATCTCGGCGGCCGACAGCGTCGTCGCCGGCGACGAATTCATTTTTGACGTCCAACTGCATCACGTGAATCCGAAGGGCACGTGGCGCAAAGGCGGCGCGGATCGCGGGTTCCTGGGGTTTGCGCAAAACCAGGCGGCCTGCAGCGCCAGCGATCAGATCGACTGTCTGAGCGGCGAAAACATGTTGCGCGAAGTGTTCATGGACAGCGACACCACGGCGGCGGTGCTGTCTTCGGTGCCGTCTGCGCCCGACAATCCGCTGCTCGTCCACGAGGCCGCCGAGACCCGCGCCCTTGCTGCGCAACTGCAAGGCTCTCCCCGCCTTCTCATTCACGGGCTATGCCATCCGAATTTCCCCGGCCACGTCGAAGGCATGGACGAGGTCCTGAAGACCTACAAGATCGCCGGCTGGAAGACCTACACCCAATGGGGACCCGACGGGAAAGGCTTCTGGCTCGACGACGAGGCCACGGGTATCCGCATGATCGAGAAAGCGCGCGCCCAGGGCGTGAAGATCATCTGCGTACACAAAGGGCTGCCCCTCGGCCAACAGTCGTATGAATTTTCCACGTGCCGCGACATCGGCATCGTCGCAGCGAAATATCCCGACATGAACTTCCTGGTTTATCACTCGGGGTACGAGCCGTCGCACAAGGAAGGCCCCTACAATGGATTCCGCCAAAAAGGCGTCGACTCTCTCATTCACTCCCTGCGCGAAAACGGCATCAAGCCGGGCGGCAACGTCTACGCCGAACTCGGCAGCACGTGGCGCGCCGTGATGCGCGATCCGGATCAGGCCGCGCACCTCCTGGGCAAACTCATGCTCGCGGTCGGCGAAGACAACGTGCTCTGGGGCACGGACTCCATCTGGTACGGCAGCCCGCAGGATCAAATTCAGGCGTTCCGCACGTTCCAGATCTCGGGGCTCTTCCAGAATAAGTTCGGCTACCCGGAACTTACGCCCGAACGAAAGCGAAAGATCCTCGGCCTGTCGGGCGCAAAGGTGTACGGCCTCTCGCCGGCCGACCTGAAAAAGAAAGCGGAGATCGACACCTGGGGTAAGGCGCGTGCGGCCTACCTGCCCGACGCCGACCCCAGCTTCCTCACCTACGGTCCGAAAACCAGGCGCGAGTTCTTTGCCCTTCTCAAGGCCAATGGCGGCGCGCCGGCCTAACAGCGGAACCCTTCCGGGGCCGGGGCGTTCCTGCTGCTATGCGCGAAGCCGCCCTTGTTGGAATTCTTGGCATCCTTCTGCCGGCGTGGATCATGTTCGGCCTCGCCGACTGGTATCTCCACCGACGCTCCGATATCGCCCACACCTCAGGCTGGCGTGAATCCGTTCTCCATCTTTTCTTGACCGGACAGGCGGGCTTCGCCGTCCTGCTCGCCCTTTTCTTCGACGTCTCGACTCTTGTCGCCTTCATTCTGATCGTCGCCTACCTCGGCCACGAACTGACGACCGGCGCCGACGTTACCTGGGCGACGCCCCGGCGGAACGTGATTGCCCACGAGCAGCGCGTACATGACTATTTGACCGCCATTCCTTTTGCGGCCCTGTTCGCGACCATCGTGATCCATCCGGCGGCGTGGCAGTGGCTCGCCGATGATAGCGCACCGGATTGGGGCCTCCGCCTGCGGGAAAACCTTCCGCCGACCTGGTATCTGGCCCTGTTTCTGCTCGGCTCTTCGGTCAATGCGCTGGCCTATCTCGAGGAGTTTGTCCGCTGCTGGAAAGCACGGGTATAGTCCGAGCCGATGGTTCACCTTCTCACCGACGGTCCGAAGTCCGCGAAGCTCACGATCGCTCTGGCGCACGGCGCGGGCGCGCCGATGGACACGCCGTTCATGACCTTCTTCGCCGAAGGTCTCGCTAAGGCGGGCTACAGGTGCATGCGCTTCGAATTCCCTTACATGGCGGCGCGGCGCAAGAGCGGTACGCGCAAGCCGCCCGACCGGCAACCGGTCTTGCTCGAGACCTGGCGTTCGGTGATCGCGGATATCGGCGCCGACCGCCTCGTCATCGGCGGAAAGTCCATGGGCGGACGCATGGCGAGCCTTATCGCCGACGAGGCAAACGTCTGCGGCCTCATCTGCCTCGGCTACCCCTTTTATGGCGCCGGGCGGAAAGACAAGCCCCGTATCGAACATCTTCTGACGCTGAAGACGCGCACCCTGATCTGCCAGGGCGAGCGCGATCCCATGGGCGATCGCCCAAGCATTTCCGCGCTGAAGCTGCCTCGTTCCCTCAAGGTCCATTGGCTGCCTGACGGCGACCACGACCTGAAACCCCGGCGCGCCTCGGGGCGCACCCATGACGAAAACCTGACGGATGCCCTTGACGCGGCGCTCGCCTTCCTCGCAGCTTTGGCCTGAGAGGTAAGAGATGGGCACACGCAAGGAAACGGACAGTCTGGGCGCGGCCGAGGTTCCGGCTGAGCATTACTGGGGCGCGCAGACCCAGCGCAGCATCGAGAACTTCAAGATCGGCGGCGAGCGCATGCCGATCCCGGTGGTCCGCGCCTTCGGTTTGCAGAAGCAGGCGTCCGCCCTTGCCAATAAGGCACTCGGCGAACTTCCGGCGGATTTGGCCGACGTGATCGCCGCGGCCGCCGCCGAAGTCGCGGCCGGCAAGCTCGACGATGAATTCCCGCTGGTGGTCTGGCAGACCGGCTCGGGCACGCAGACCAATATGAACGCCAACGAAGTGATCGCGGGGCGCGCCAACGAGTTGCTCGGCAAGGGCCGCGGCGGAAAATCGCCCATCCATCCGAACGACCACGTCAATCGCTGTCAATCTTCGAACGACAGCTTCCCGGCGGTGATGCACATCGCCACCGCGCGTGAAGTCGTGGGCCGGTTGATCCCTGTGCTCGAGCGGCTTCAGGATTCGCTCGAGAACCGGGCGGATGCTTTCGCGTCCATCATCAAGATCGGCCGGACTCACCTGCAGGATGCGACACCGCTTTCGCTGGGTCAGGAATTTTCCGGTTATGCCGCGCAAGTCGGCTTCGGCGTCGATCGCCTGAAAGCCGTTCTGCCGCGCCTCTATCGTGTCGCGCAAGGCGGCACGGCCGTCGGTACCGGGCTCAATGCGAAGAAAGGCTTTGCGGAGAAATTCTGCACCGAGCTGCGCGGCCTTACGGATCTTCCGTTCTACCCGGCCGCCAACTTCTTCGAGGCCATGGGGTCGCACGACACCATGGTGGAATGCTCGGGCGCGCTGAATACGATTGCCGTCTCTCTGATGAAGATCGCCAACGATGTGCGCCTGCTCGCCTCGGGCCCGCGTTCGGGCCTTGGCGAGTTGACCTTGCCGGCGAACGAACCGGGCTCCTCTATTATGCCGGGCAAGGTCAATCCGACGCAGGCGGAAGCGCTCACCATGGTCTGCGCACAAGTGATGGGCAACAACACCGCCGTTGCGGTGGCGGGATCTCACGGACATCTCGAGCTCAATGTCTTCAAGCCGGTCATCGTCCACAACGTGCTGCAATCCATCCGGCTGCTGGCCGACGCGGCCGAGAGCTTCAACCTCAATTGCGTGCGCGGCCTGAAAGCCGACAAAGCCGCCATCGCCCGCCACCTCGAAAACTCCCTGATGCTCGTAACGGCCCTTGCGCCGCACATTGGGTATGACAAGGCGGCGGAGATCGCCAAGAAAGCGCACGCCGACGGCACCACGTTGAAGCAAGCCGCACTTGCGACCGGATATGTCAGCGCGAGCGACTTCGACGCCTGGGTGAAACCCGGCGACATGATCGGTCCTCATGATTAAGAAGCGCTCGGTCGATATCGCCGGGCATCGCACCAGTGTGTCCCTCGAAGCACCGTTCTGGGACGCCCTCGCGGAAATCGCCACGCGGCGCAAGGTTTCCGTCAATCAACTTATCGCGGAGATCGACAAAGAGCGTGTGGGAAACCTCTCCAGCGCGCTGCGCGTGTTTGTCCTGCGCGACGCGCAATCTAGCCTTTAGGAGGCGGAAGCAGGCGGATCGTTGGGCGATCCATCGCGCCCCTGATCGAGATCGGCAACGGGTCCTCGCCGGCTTTGCGCGGGACGAGTGTCCCCGACACATCCACCTGACGGCGCGGAAGATTGAGGCTGCCCGCGAAGCTTCCGATGTGACTGCGCGAGCTAACCTCGGCGCTTTCCAGTTTGATGAGGCCGTCGGTTGCAACCAAACGCGTTTGAAACGTGATCGGCGCCGGTTTGCCCGGCGTGCCGACGTCGAGCTGCGCGGCGGCGTTCAGTGGACCCAGCAACCCCGCGGAAAGCCCGGTGCCGGTTTCCGAGGCCGCGACGTTGAGGGTGGCGGTACCCGTCAGAGCGCTCGCAAATCCGGCAGCCGACGTTCCCCGCGTGGAGAAGCCGACCACGATATCGGCCGTGCCGCTGGACTTGAGGTTGGTGCGCCCGCCATTCAGCGCCGCGACCAGGGCACGGAAATCCGCGCGCTGGACGGTGAGTTGTCCCTGCAGGGCCGGCTCGGGCGTCGCCACGAGGCGAAGGCTGAGCTGACCCGGCGCGCCAAAGACATTGCCTTGCCAGTCCGCGAGTTCCGCCGCGTCGTCGGCCACGACAATGCGCGCCGAAAAATCCTGAAGCGCCACGCCGCGCGCCGTGAAGGAGGGACCCCCAACCGCGATCTCTCCGCTCCATCCCTTGAGGAACGACCAGGTCACTTCGTCTTGGGACCACGGCGACGGTGACGTTGCGGGCGCGGCTGCAGGTTTGGCGCCGACTCCCGCCGGGCGCGCGGGCGCAGCTTCGTTCGGCGGGAGGAGGCGATCGAGATCCAAGAGAATGTCGGTCAGGCTCGCGGTCACCTGTGTACGAGCGTCGATCCTCGTGATGTCCGCCATGCCGGCGATGCGATCCTTTCCGACGGTAAGGCGCGCCTCGGTGACGGTTGTTTTTCCGGACTCTTGCGCAACACGAGCCTGCAAAGCGAGTGCGCCGGGATCGCGCATGTTCGCCGGCCAAGAATAGGGTGTTGCGCGCATCAGCTCGGAGAAGCGCGGATGATTGGCCTCGATCTGACCGTTGAACCGCGGGTCCTTATCAAGCTCCATGATCTGACCCGTGGCGCGCGCCGTAAGCCCGGCCGCTTTGAGCGTGGCCGTGACGTCGGCCTGCACGGCGCCGCCGTTCAGGGTTCCCGTGAGCGAGGCCGCGCCGAGAGACTTGAGCGCGGGATCGAGATCGACACCGACAAGAGCGGCCAGGCGCGCTATGTCCTCACCCGCGAGATCGAATTGAAGGCCGTTGAATTGCAGCGCCGTGCCGAAGCCGCTGATGGAGCCGCTGGCCCACGCGGTCGTGCCGGCGATCTTCTCGAACGACGCAGTACGAATTTCGAGCGTGCCGTCCTTAAGCCCGAGATCCAAACCGACGCGCCCGCCAGGAAGGCCGCCGACCGTGACGCCGTCCAGCTCCACGTGCACTTCCGCGTCGAAACCGGCAAGGCCCGCGAACGCGGTTCCCGATGGTGTAACGCCGTAGACTTCGGGCGGCTTGGCCACGGACGGTGACGCTGCGACCGGCTCCAGAGAGGCAGGCTCCCGGCTCTGGCCGCGATAACTATCGAAGTTGACGTTCTCGACGCGCAGATCGACCCCGAAGAAGGGTCGGGCCCGCGGCGCGTAAGAAAGGCGCCCGCCGATGCGCGCGGTATCGAGCGCCCCTTCGATGGCGTTCATCTCGAGAAAATTCAAGGACCCCTGCAGTGCACCTTGGAACGAAGCGCTGCTGAGGCGCCCGGGCGGAACGCCGGCGACATCGGCGCCGAGCCACGAGAAAAATCCGCGCGCATCGAAGGTCTGCAGGCTGACGATGCCGTCCACGGCCGGAGACGGTTGCGCGAGAGCCACGACCCCAAAGCCCTGGAGCCGCGTCGTGCCCGGAAGCGTCACGGAGGCGTCGGAAATCGTCAGCTCGCCGGCGGCCAGCGTGGCCGTCACGCTGCCGTCGCGCAAACCCTGATTCCGGTACGACAAGGCCGGAAAGCGCAAGGCAATGTCTGCGGTCAACGCGTCGAGAACCCGCTTCTCCGCCACAGACGCAGCCGTCGGCGGCGCTGCGGGTTGCGGCGCTGGAGTCGCAACCGCCGTGGGCGGTCGATGCCAATCCTCGAGCGCGAAGGGTGCAAAGTCGAGACGCAGGGTGAGTTGCGGAGATTTTTCACGCCGCCACTCCAGAGCGCCCTTCGCGGCCGTGCCGCCGGCGTCGAGGGTCAGGGCGCCGAGCGTGACGCCGGTTGCATCGGCTGACGCCTTTGCGCTGAGTGCAATCGCACGCGAGAGCGCCGGGGTCTCGCCGAGAGGGAGGCCGAGCGTCGCGAGCAGCGCGGCCCCGCGCTCGCCCTTCAAGCTGACGTCACCATCGAAGGATCGCTTGACGAGCGAAACGCGGCCGCTGACAGAAAATACCGTCTGGGCCGCGGGCACGCGCGCCGAAACGGAGACGGCGCGAACGCCGTCCCCTCCGCGCGCACCAAGCCGCGCTTCGAGACTCATCGGTTCATCGTTGAGCTGAAGATCACCGACGACGCGGAAGCGATCGCGGCCATCTTCGGAGAGTTCGAGATCCATCCCTTGCAGGCGGATGAGGGTAGCGCCGCTGCGGTCGCGCAAGGTCAGATCGCCACCGTTGAGTTCGACGCGGTCGATATCGACGTTCACCGCCGGAGGCGCGGGCGCTGGCGGTGCGCCCACAACGGCAGCGGGCGTCTCGGACCATGGCAGATCGATGGTGATCGCGCCGTTGGCGTCATCGAGGCGGAGATCACGGAAGTAGAGGTCGCCTTTCAAGAGCGGCAGAAACCCGAGCCACGCCTTCACCCCGCCGATGGTCACGGTTTCGGCGCCGCCGCCGACGCGCACGCGGCCTGCCTCGAGCGCGGGGCGCGGCACTAGAACGAAGGTCACATTGCCTTCGATGGCGACAGGCCGGCCGATGGCCGACGAAAGTTGTCGCGCAAAGGTATCGCGATAGGGAGTCCAATCGATGAACCCGGGCGCGACGATCAGGGCAACGAGTAGAGCGACAACACCCGCGGCGGCAAAAAGGCCGCGGCGGTAAAGAGGCGGAAGCCCGGAGATCAGAACGCCGCCTCCGGCAGCGTCATCATCGTCTTGCTGCCGGCGCGGATGACCGCGTCGAGTCCGACGGTTTGCGGCAGCACCCGCTTAATGAAATAGCGGCCCACTTCAATCTTGGTGTCGTAGAAGCCGTCGCCGTTCGCATTCTTCTTTTTGGCGATGGCGGTATCGAGCATGCGGACCCAGATCCAAGCGAAAGCGGTGAGTGCGAACAGCCGCAGATAGTCGACGGCGGCGGCGCCGCGTGCGTTCGGGTCGGCGGCCGATTCTTCGATCATCCACAGGGTCACCGACTTGAGTCGCGCGACCGCGTCCTTGAGCGGTCCGATGAACTCGCCCATGTCGTTGCGCCCTTCGAGGCTCTTGATCGTTGCTTCCACTTCAGAGAGCCAACCCTTGAACAAGCGCCCCTGCTCGATGCCGAGCTTGCGGCCCACCAAGTCGAGCGCCTGGATGGCGTTGGTGCCTTCGTAGATCTGCGAAATACGAACGTCGCGAACGAGTTGCTCCATGCCATGCTCGCGGATGTAGCCGTGGCCGCCGAACACCTGGAGGCAGGTGTTGGTGATCTCCGATCCGAAATCGGTGCCGGCCGCTTTGACAATGGGTGTCATCAAGCCTGCCATATCGTCGGCGTGCTGGCGCGTCTTTGCATCGGTGTGTTTGTGCGCGATATCGACCATGAGGTGCGTCCACACGGCGAGCGCCCGCTCCGCCTCGATGATGGCGCGGCTGAACATCAGCCGGTTGCGGATGTCGGGGTGCACGATGATGGGATCGGCGGCCTTGTCGGGACGCGCCGGGCCGTCAGCCGCGCGGCCCTGAATCCGATCGCGCGCATAGGCCGCAGCGCTTTGATAAGCGGTCTCCGCCTGGCTGATGCCCTGGCTGCCGACGAACAGGCGCTCCTTGTTCATCATCACAAACATGCCGGCGAGCCCCTTGTGAGGCTGGCCGATCAACCACCCTTTGGCACCATCGAAGTTCATGACGCAAGTGACGGAGCCCTTGAGGCCCATCTTGTGTTCGATGGAACCGGCGGCGACGGAATTGCGGGCGCCCGGCGAACCGTCATCTTTGGGCAGGAACTTCGGCACCACAAACATGGAAATGCCGCGGCTTCCTTCCGGCGCGTCCGGAAGTCGCGCAAGAACAAGGTGCACATGGTTCTCGACCATGTCGTGTTCGCCGGCGGAGATGAAGATCTTCGTGCCGGTGACGCTGTAGCTGCCGTCACCGTTGGGGACGGCCTTGGTGCGCAAGAGACCGAGATCGGAGCCGGCGTGCGCTTCGGTGAGGTTCATAGCACCCTGCCATGCACCACTCACGAGTTTTGGAAGATATGTCTTCTTCTGCTCCGGCGTGCCCAGCGCCGCTATCGCAAGGATTGTTCCTTGTGTAAGGCCGGGATAAAGGCCCATCGACATGTTGGCCGAGCCGACCATCTCGCTGACGAGATAGTCGAGCGTCTCCGGGAGGCCTTGCCCGCCAAACTCCGGACTTGCGGTCAGGCCGCACCAGCCGCCTTCAGCATACTGTTTGTAGGCTTCCTTGAATCCCGGCGGTGTGGTGACAACGCCGTCCTTGAAGGTGCAGCCCACTTCGTCGCCGGCGCGATTGATGGGGAAGAGCACGCCCTCGCACAGCTTGGCGCACTCGTCGAGCACCGCGTCCATAAGATCGGCGGTCGCGTCACCGAAGTCCGGCAGCGCCGTCAGCGTGTCGGCGGCTTCGAGCACCTCGTGAAGCACAAAGCGCATGTCGCGCAGTGGAGCGGCATAGGTCGTCATTGAACCCCCGAAGTGACGGCCAAGGAGACGAGGTTTTCGCGCGGACGTTGTCGGCTCCCGGGCGAAATCTCGCGCGAGACACAAAAATACCCCAAATACGCAGGTTTTTTAATACGCTAATTCGGAGCCAATCCGAGGCCCGGCGCGTTGTGAGGGTATGAATTACATAGCACCCCACGCCGAAGGTGCCTTGAATGCCCGTTTTGGGAACGCCAAAGCGGGTGCACGCAGCGTCGGCGCTTCGCGCGCCGAACACGGCGGTTATCTCGCGCGCATAAGGGAATTCCCCGTCCTTAGCGAGCGCGAAGAACAGCGCTTGATCCATCACTGGTACGTGAAAGGTGACCGCGCCGCTTATGACGCTCTGATCGGCAGCCACCTGCGATTGGTGCCGAAAATCGCGCAGAAGTACATCGGCTACGGCGTGCCGGTGGCCGACCTCATCGGCGAAGGAAACGTCGGTCTCCTGCAATCTGCCGAGCGTTTCGATCCCGAAAAGGGCTTCCGATTCTCCACATATGCGCGTTGGTGGATCAAGGCGGCGATGCTGAACTACGTGCTGCAGACATGGTCGCTGATCAAGGTCGGAAATGGCGCTGCGAAGAAGCGCCTGTTCTTCAACCTGCGCCGCGCGAAACAGAATTTGCAGGCCGACGGCGACCGCTATCTCAACGATAAGAATATCGAGGCGCTCGCGAAGCACTTCCAGGTGAGCCGCGACGATCTCGTCGCCATGGATCAGCGCATGACCGCCGTCGACGTCTCACTCCACCAGCCGGTGCCCGGCAGCGAAGGTTTGACCTTCGGTGACGTCATCGCCGACACGTCGCTCGATGCCGAACAGATCCTCGCCGGCGAGGATGAGCAGAATTGGCATGTCGAAATTCTGAACGACGCTCTCTCACGCCTCGACCGGCGCGAAAAGGACATCGTCACGCAGCGCTACCTGTCCGAAGAACCGACGACTCTCTCCACGATCGCGGACGCTTACGGGCTCACGGCGGAACGCGTGCGGCAGATCGAAGCCAAGGCCATCGGCAAGCTGCGCCGCTATATAGGTCCGCGCGCGCGCTACGAGGCGTACGGACACGCTTGAGATCTTCTGTCATCGCCCGGTTTATCCGGGCGATCCACCGTGCAACACTCGCGGTACTAGCGGATGAGAAATGGATGCCCCGCCTTCGCGGGGCATGACAATAGTGATTAAATTAACCGAGCGCCCTTCACCTAACTTCAATGCCCGCCGGCCGGGCACCGGCATGCGCTTTGTGGTGATTCACTATACGGGAATGAAGACGGTCGACGAGGCGCTGCGCCGCCTATGCGATCCAGCCGCGAAGGTCAGCGCTCACTATCTGGTCGACGAAGACGGGACGGCGTTTCGCCTCGTGTCCGAAGACCAGCGCGCCTGGCACGCTGGCGTCTCGTACTGGCGCGGCGAGCGCGATCTCAACGGCGCGTCCGTCGGTATCGAGCTCGCCAATCCCGGGCACGATTGGGGATACCGGCCGTTCCCGAAAGCCCAGATCGCCGCATTGAAGGATCTGCTGGGCGAAATCGGCGCGCGCCATCGCATTCCCGCGGACGGTTTCCTCGGACACTCCGATATCGCGCCCAGCCGCAAGATCGACCCCGGCGAACTCTTCCCTTGGCAGGATCTCGCGAAGGATGGATTCGGTTTGTGGCCGGAGGAAACGACGCCCCTGCCCGGGCGCGCCGATCTCACGGCTGCGTTCCGTCGCCTTTCGGAAATCGGGTACGCGGTTCCTACGACCATGGAGGAAGGCAGCGACATCCTGAACGCGGAGGCCGCCGCAACCGATGTCATCAAGACGTTCCAGCGGCGCTATCTGCCGGAGCAGGTCGACGGACGTCTCGACGCCGTCACCGCGTCGCGCATTGCCGCCGTTGCCGTGGCCCATGCGGTGGCAAGACCGACCGTCTGAACCTTGACCCGGCCCCTCCAAGGGACCATTTTGGCCCCGCGCCAGATGGCCGGACGACCGCTCTGTCACAGGAGAGGAAAGTCCGGGCTCCACGGAAGCAAGGTGCCGGGTAACGCCCGGCGGGGGCGACCCCAGGGAAAGTGCCACAGAAAACAAACCGCCAGGCTTGCCTGGTAAGGGTGAAAAGGTGCGGTAAGAGCGCACCGCGCGGGCGGTAACGTCCGCGGCAGGGCAAACCCCACCTGGAGCAAGACCAAATAGGGACGGCCGTCCAGGGAGTTCGCTCCGCTGGAAGATGCGTTTCCGCATCGTCGTCCGGGTCGGTCGCGTGAGGTGCGCAGCGATGCGCATCCCAGAGGAATGGTCGTCCCTCGGCGGCGCCCTTTACGGGGCGTGCGCGAGGACAGAACCCGGCTTACAGGCCATCTGGCGCATTTTTCTTCCTCCTTGATCGACATCCCCAAAACACCTCGGCCCCGGCGCCGTTAGGCCTCGCGCGGGAGGAACTTGTGTCCACCCACGGCCAATTTGCGCAATTTTATTTCGCCTGCACGACAGCCTTTCGCGCGTGGATAGGGCCGGAACGGACACAGAACATCCCCTGATTTCCCAAGGACTTACAGGCCTATCCCATTGACACCCATGAAATCCCATGAGATACCATTAAGGTCCAGGTTTAGGCATCGCCGACGCCCAATGTTTTCAATGGGTTGGGAGGTAAGCCTGCATCGGGACAAGGGGAACGAGCAGGACGGGCAGCTCGACGATGACTGCGTTCTTTGGGACGTACACCAACAAGATCGACAGCAAGGGACGGCTTTCCGTCCCTGCGCCGTTTCGCGCCGTCATCCAGGCGCGTGGCCGCACGTCCGTCGCGATCCATCCGTCCCTCTTCGAGCCCTGCCTGGAAGGCGCCGGCTATGACCGGTTCGAAAAGCTTCTGTCGGGCGTCGCCGACGGCTTCGTCTCGACCGCCGGCGACGAAGCGGCCGAGCTGATCATGGAAGACTTGCGTGAACTCCCGTTCGACGGCGAAGGGCGCATCGTCCTTCCGGCCGAATTCATCGCCAAAGCTTCGCTGAAGGACCAAGCGTCCTTCGTGGGCCGCGGCTGGAAATTCCAAATCTGGGAACCTGCCGCCCTTACCGTCCTGCGCCAGGAAAAGCTGCGCCGCGTGGCCGCCAACCTCAAGGGTGGGACGTAATGACGACTTCCCACGAGTGGGACCCATCTGCCGACCCTGAACATATTCCGGTGCTGCTCGGAGAAGTCGTCGCTGCCCTCTCGCCTAAAGACGGCGGCACTTATGTAGATGGTACGTTCGGCGCGGGGGGTTATACCGTCGCCCTGCTCGAAGCGGCCCACTGCACCGTGTGGGCCATCGACCGCGATCCGGCAGCGCAAGGCCGCAGCGAAGCCCTGTCCCGCAAATATCCCCAGCGCTTGCACTTCGTGCCGGGCCGCTTCGGCGATATGGCCGACCTTCTGGCCGAGCGCGGGGTGACGCAGGTGGACGGGGTCGCCCTCGATATCGGCGTCAGCTCCATGCAGATCGAAGACCGGGCCCGCGGCTTCTCGTTCCTGCGCGACGGCCCTCTGGACATGCGCATGGAACAGAACGGCCGGAGTGCGGCCGACATCGTCAATTCCTGGTCCGAGAAAGAACTCGCCGACACCATTTTCAACTACGGCGAAGAGCGTCATGCCCGCCGCGTCGCGCGTGCGATCGTCGCGGCGCGGGTCGAGCGGCCGTTTTCGCGCACGCTTCACCTGGCCGACGTCATCCGCGCCGAAGTGCGCCGGTCCAACGACGGCATCGATCCCGCCACCCGCACCTTCCAAGCCTTGCGCATCGTGGTGAACGACGAACTCGGTGAGCTCGAGCGGGGGTTACGCGCCGCCGAGCGGATGCTGCGCCCCGGCGGCGTGCTCGCGGTCGTCTCCTTCCACTCCCTGGAAGACCGCATCGTCAAAACCTTTCTGAAGTCCCGTTCCGACGTCGCGAGCCGCCCGTCCCGTCACACGCCCGCCAGCCTTGGCGCGGTTCCGGTCACGGCGACCTTCACCGCCATCTCGCGCCGACCCGTCACCCCGTCGGATCGCGAACTCACCGGCAATCCGCGGGCGCGCTCGGCGCGCCTGCGCGTTGCCGAACGCACAAGTGCGCCGCCGCTCGCATCAGTGGCCGGAGGCCGCGCATGAGGCCGGTAACACTCATGTGGATTCCGCTGGCCGTTGCGGTCGGAGTCTCCATGTTCCTGCTCAAGTACAAAGTGCAGGCTTTAGAGGACGTGCTGGTCGCTAAACAGGCGCAGGTCGTACGCGACCGCGGCGCGATCCGGGTGCTCGAGGCCGAGTGGACCTATCTGAACGACCCTGAGCGCCTGCGCCAGCTCAGCGGCGAATATCTCGGCTTCGGTCCGCCCGCGGTCATCAACATTGCCCACATCAGCGCGCTGCCGCTGCGCGGCGCCGCCGACGCAGCACCCGAAAGCGCGCCCGCCAAGCACAATCCTTTGGAAAACCTTACGCCTCAATTCCAAACCGAATTGCGGTCGCCGCCCGCGGCGCCCGCTCCCCGAAACCCCAGCGTCGTGTCGGTAGCTCTTGCCCGTCTGCAGCGCTTACTAGTTCCGACCGCCGCTGGGGCGACCTCATCTTCACCTGAGCGCCGCCAGTGATCACCCGCCCGAAGAAACACCGTCCGTTTCTGTATCCCGGCGAGGAAGTCCGCCCCGCCGGTCAGGGCAAGCTGCGCCTCCACGGCATGACCATGCATGCCATCGAAACCGGCCGTATGCGTCTGTTTGTGACGGCTGGATTGTTCGCGCTAGCGTTCTCGGCGATCGGTTTCCGTCTCGTGGACTTGATGCTGGTCAGCGGTGGGCCGTCGGCGCGCATTGCCCGCACGGCGACTGCGCCGGTGCCGCTTGCAAGCCGCGCAGACATCATCGACCGCAACGGCGTCATCGTCGCGACCAACCTCCCCACGGTGAATCTCTTCGCCGACGCACAGAAGGTTCCCGACGCGCGTGCCGCCACCGGGAAGCTTCTCAAAATTCTGCCGGAGCTGAAATTTGACGACGTTCTGCGCCGCCTCAGCTCAGGCCAGCGATTCATCTATCTCGCTCGCCACCTGACGCCCCAGCGGCAGCAGGAGGTCAACGACATCGGGATCCCAGGGTTCGGTTTCGAAGCCGCGCAGCGGCGCATTTATCCGCACGGCTCCCTGTTCTCGCATATCGTCGGCGCGACGGACGCGGACAACATCGGTGTGGCCGGCGTCGAGCGCACATTCAACGACTCGCTGACCGGAAAGCCGGAACCCTTGCGCCTTTCGCTCGACGTGCGCGTTCAGCACGTGGTGCGCGAGACTCTCGCCGCGTCCATTGCCCGTTACCGCGCGGTGGCCGGAAGTGCCGTGGTCATGGACGTTCGAAACGGCGAAATCGTTTCGCTCGTTTCGCTGCCGGACTTCGACCCCAAGGCCATGGGCACGGCTTCGACCGACGCGCGCTTCAACCGCGCGACCCTCGGCGTTTATGAAATGGGTTCGACCTTCAAGCTCTTCACCGCCGCCATGGCGCTCGAAGAAGGAACCGCCGATCTCTCGTCCACCTACGACGCCAGCCAACCCATCAAGATCGGCCGGTATTCCATCGACGACTTCCACGGCCTCAATCGCGTCGTCACGGTGCCCGAGATTCTGATCCACTCTTCGAACATCGGCGCCGCAAAGATGGCTCTGGCCGCTGGGACCGACGTGCAGCGGGCCTACATGAAGAAGCTGGGCCTCATGTCGCCCTTGCGCCTCGAGCTCCCCGAAGTCGGCACACCGCAATATCCGCAAACCTGGCGCGAGATCAACACCATTACGGTCGCTTACGGCCATGGCATTTCTGTGACGCCGGTGCACGTGGTCAGCGGCGTTAGTGCACTTGTGAATGGCGGAACGCTTTTTGCGCCGACACTTATTCATCGCGAGACAGCGCCGGACGGCGAGAAGGTTCTTTCGGAAAAGACCTCGCAGGCGATGCGCGCGCTGATGCGCCTCATCGTGGTCGACGGGTCCGGCCGTCAGGCCGACGCGCCCGGCTATCTGGTCGGCGGCAAAACCGGTACGCCGGAGAAGATTACATATCGCGGCGGCTACAATCAGTCTTCGCTGCACACCTCATTCGTGGCCGCCTTCCCTATCGACGCCCCGCGCTACGTGATCCTGGTCATGCTCGACGAACCGAAAGGCACACGCGAGACCGCGATGTACGCCACAGCCGGCTGGAACTCGGCGCCTACCGTCAGCCGCATCGTCAGCCAGATCGGCCCGATGCTCGGCGTCTATCCGATGGGCCACGCCGACAGCTTCGAACCGCTCGCCTCACTGCTGCCGCTTTATAGCGGTAACAGCAATGAGTATGCCGCGCCGGTCGTGAAAGCCGTGGACACCCGCTCCGCGCCACCGGCGCCGCTCAAAACGGCGCAGCCGATCAACACCACGCCTGAAGATTCCATCGGCGCGCTGATCGAAAGCGCGCCGCTGACGGAGGGCGCCGGTGCGACTGAGTGAACTGCTTGAGGAACTAGGGATGGATGCCCGCGCGTTGAAGGATCTGGATATCACGGGGCTGACCGCGGACTCTCGCGCTGTGCGGCCGGGCTATCTGTTCGCCGCGCTGCCGGGTTCCAAGATGGATGGCCGCAGCTACATCGGCGATGCGGTGAAGCGCGGTGCCTGCGCCGTGCTCGCTCCTCCCGGAACCGAACTCGGCAATGCCATGTACGTCGAGGGGGCCGATGCCAAAGGAAACCACGTCCGCCTGATCACCGACAGCAATCCGCGCCGCCGCTTCGCGTTGATGGCCGCGCGTTTCTTCGCTGCCCAGCCCGACATTGTCGCCGCGGTCACCGGCACCAACGGCAAGACCTCGACCGCGCATTTCACGCAACAGCTTTGGACCCACCTTGGCTACAAGGCGGGGTATCTCGGCACCTTGGGCGCTTCCGCGCCCAGTATTCGCATCGAAGGGAGCCTTACGACTCCCGACCCTGTCGTCCTGCACGGACTTCTCGCCGAGATGGCAAAGCAAGGGGTCACCCACGCCGCCATCGAGGCCTCGAGTCACGGGCTGCATCAATTCCGCGTCGACGGAATCAAGATTGCGATCGCGGGTTTCACCACCTTCACCCGTGATCATCTCGACTATCACGGCTCCATGGCCGCCTACCTCGCCGCCAAGCTACGCTTGTTTTCAGATGTGATGATCGCGGGCGGCATCGCCGTTCTGAACGCCGATACACCGGAATTCCATGCGTTCGAATCAACGTGCCGTATGCGCGGCCATCGCGTCATCAGCTACGGCAAGCAAGGCGAGACGCTGCGCCTGACCGGCATAACCGTTGAAGGCGACGCGCAGGTCCTCGACCTCCTCGCGCTCGACAAGGACTATCGCGTCCGCCTGCCGCTCGCCGGTTCGTTCCAAGTCGGGAACGCGCTGTGCGCCCTCGGCTTCGTGCTGGCCGCGGGCGCCGACCCTGATCGCGCCATCGCCGCCCTGGAATGCCTCACGGGTGTGCCCGGCCGCATGCAGCGCGTCGGATTTCACGCGAGCGGCGCGCCGGTCTATGTCGACTACGCGCACACGCCCGATGCTTTGGAAACCGCCCTCCTCGCGCTTAAGCCGCACGCCGCGCGCAATCTGGTTGTGGTCTTCGGCTGCGGCGGCGACCGCGACCGCGGCAAGCGCCGCATGATGGGCGAGATCGCGCAGCGTCTCGCGAACGATGTCTATGTCACCGACGACAACCCGCGCACCGAGGAGGCGAGCCAGATTCGCGCAGAAGTGATGCAAGGCTCGCCGAACGCAAGGAATATCGGCAACCGCTCCGAAGCCATCGCCCTGGCAGTGAACGGCCTCAAGCCGGGTGATGTGCTCCTGCTCGCCGGCAAAGGCCACGAGACCGGTCAGATCGTCGGCACGACCGTCATTCACTTCAGCGACGTCGAAGAAGCGCAGCGCGCCCTCGGCCTGGGGGGAGCGACGTCATGAGTGCCTTGTGGACGGCGAAAGACGTCGCTGCAGCTACCGGCAGCACGTCGAAGGGTTCGTGGACGGCGAGCGGCGTATCGATCGATAGCCGTAGCGTCGCGAAGGACGACTTGTTTGTGGCCCTGCAGGGCCCGAATTTCGACGGGCACGATTACGTCGTTCAGGCGCTGGAAAAAGGCGCCGCTGCCGCGCTTGTTCATCGCGCGATCAAGGACTCCGACAGTTACCATGATCGCCTGATAGTGGTTAAGGATACGTTTCTCGCGCTACAGGATTTGGCGAAAGCCGCGCGGGCCCGTACCAGCGCTCGTATCATCGCTGTGACGGGTAGTGTCGGGAAGACCGGCACCAAGGAAGCCCTCAAGCTCGGGCTTTCCGTGCAAGGAAAGACCCACGCCAGCGAAGGCAATCTCAACAATC
Organism: Fidelibacterota bacterium; assembly: GCA_945903705.1. Lineage (GTDB taxonomy): Bacteria > Pseudomonadota > Alphaproteobacteria > Rhodospirillales > Rhodospirillaceae > SHVO01. Next base: position 22,997 of record CAMDOZ010000002.1, read on the forward strand.
ATTGGGGCGTGCCGTTATCACTGGCCCGCATGCCGGCCGACACCAAGTTCGGCGTGTTCGAGCTCGGCATGAACCACGCCGGCGAAATTGCGCCGCTCTCGAAGTTTGTGCGCCCGCACGCGGCCATCATCACGACGGTGGAAGCGGCTCACCTCGAGTTCTTCAACTCTGTCTCCGAGATCGCCGACGAGAAAGCCGCGATCATGGCGGGCCTCGAGCCCGGCGGCGCCGTGATCCTGCCGCGCGACAATCCGCACTATGCGCGCCTTACCGCCGCCGCCAAGGCATACAAGTGCGAGAACGTCATCAGCTTCGGCACGGGCGGTGCGGCTCCGGCGAGTCTGGTCGCCTGGTCGCTGACGCCCGACGGCACCCAGGTGGCCGCCGAGTTCGACGGCCGGCGCATTACCTATGACATGATCGTCAGCGGGCGCCATTGGGCGCTGAACAGCGTCGCCGCCCTCGCGGCCGTGAAGTCCATCGGCGCGGACTATCATCTTGCCGCCGGCGCGCTCGCCAAACTTGCAGCGCCGATTGGCCGCGGTGCGCGGACGCGCGTCGCCGTCGATGGCGGCGCGATCATGGTGATCGACGAAAGCTACAACGCAAGCCCGGCCGCCGTCCGCGTTCTGGCCGAGACGCTCGCGCAAATGCACCAACCCGTCGGCGGCACCCGCGGCGGGCGCCTGATCATGGTCCTGGGCGACATGCTCGAGCTCGGCACGGCGGCGCAGGCGCTGCACGCCGATCTCGCGGAGAGTTTGAAGCTCGCCGACATCCATCTGGTTTTTACCGCGGGCACATTGACGAAACATCTCCAGGACGCCCTGCCGCGCCAGATGCGCGGCGGCCACGCGCCCGATTCAAAAGCGCTCGTGCCGCTGGTGCTCAATGCCGTGCGCGCGGGCGATGTCGTCGCCATCAAGGGTTCGCACAGCAGCCACATGGATGTGGTCGTGGCCGCCTTGCGCGCGCTCAAGCCCACACCCAAAGCCGCCAACGGGAACTAGAATCATGTTCTATCTTCTGTCCCAGCTCTCCGCCGACTTTCCCGCGTTCAACGTCTTTCGTTACCTGACGTTCCGCACCGGCGGGGCGGTGATCACGGCGCTCCTAGTCGCTTTCGTGTTCGGCCCGGCGATCATCCGCTGGCTGAAGCGGCAACAGGGCTACGGCCAGCCGATCCGTACCGACGGCCCCCAGAGTCACCTGATCAAGCAAGGCACGCCGACCATGGGCGGCGCGATGATGCTGCTCGGGATCACGATCGCCACCCTGCTGTGGGCCGACCTCTCCAACCGCTATGTGTGGGCCGTCATGAGCGTGACGCTCGGCTATGGCCTCATCGGGTTTCTCGACGACTACCGCAAAGTCACCAAGCGCTCCTCCGCCGGCGTCGCGGGCAAGTCGAAGCTCATCCTCGAGATCCTCCTTGCCGGCGCGGCCGCCTATTGGATTACGACCATCGCAGCGCCCGATCTTTCCGGAAACCTCACGGTGCCGTTCTTCAAGGACGTGCTGCTCGACCTAGGCATCATGTACGTTCCCTTCGCGATATTCGTGATTGTCGGCGCCGCCAACTCCGTGAACCTCACCGATGGTCTTGATGGCCTTGCTATCGTTCCGGTCATGATCGCCGCGGGCGTCTTCGTGGTGATCTCCTACCTCATCGGGAACATCGTCTTTGCGAATTACCTGCAGGTCCACTACGTGGTCGGTGCCGGTGAGCTCGCGGTGTTCTGCGGCGCCATCGTCGGGGCCGGTCTCGGCTTTCTCTGGTTCAACGCGCCGCCGGCCATGGTGTTCATGGGCGACACCGGATCGCTCGCCCTCGGCGGAGCGCTCGGTTCCGTCGCGGTGGTGACGAAGCATGAAATCGTGCTCGCCATCGTCGGCGGCCTGTTCGTGCTCGAGACGGTGTCGGTCATCGTCCAGGTCGCGTCCTTCAAGCTCACGGGCAAGCGCGTCTTCCGCATGGCGCCGCTCCACCATCACTATGAAGAAAAAGGCTGGGCTGAGCCCACCATCGTCATCCGGTTCTGGATCATCGCCGTAATCCTCGCCGTCGCCGGCCTCGCGACGTTGAAGTTGAGGTGATGCGAATGGTTCCCACCCCTCGTTATGCAGGTGAGCGCGTGCTGGTGATGGGCCTCGGCAAGTCCGGGCTGTCCGCGGCCGCGTCCTTGCGTGCGAGCGGCGCTGAAGTGCAGGTGTGGGACGACAAGCCCGCGCAAGTGCAGGAAGGCGCTGCGCGCGGGTTCAGCGCGTTTGACGGCGCTAAAATGAATCTCGAGGGCATGCGCGCCGTCGTATGGAGTCCGGGCATCCCGCACACGCTGCCCAAGGCCCATCCTCTGGCGACCCGCGCCCGCGCTGCCGGCGTGACGCTTACCTGCGATGTCGATCTCCTGGTCGAGGCGCAAACCGACGCCACGGTCGTCGGCATCACCGGCACCAACGGGAAGTCCACGACTACGGCGCTCACCGCCCATGTCTTCAAGAACGCCGGGCGCAAGACCGCCGTCGGCGGCAATATCGGCATCCCGGCGCTCGAGCTCGAGCCGCTCGGCCTTGGCGGCACCTACGTGCTCGAGCTTTCGTCCTATCAATTGGAGCTGATGCCGCACCTTCATTGCGACACGGCCGTGCTGCTCAACATCACGCCCGACCATCTCGACCGCCACGGCGGCCTTGAGGGGTATATCGCGGCGAAGCGCCGCATCTTCTCCTATCAACGCCACCCGCGCACCGCGATCGTCGGCATCGACGATCCGCATTGCGCCGCCTTGTGCCGCGCCTTGCGCGACGACGGCCTGCATACGGTCATCCCTGTTTCAGTGCAGGGGCCGGCGCCCGGCGGCTTCCATGTCGCGAACGGCGTTCTCATCGACGCGACCGGTTCGCGTCCGGCGGAAATCGTCGACCTCAAGACCATTGCCCGCTTGCCCGGCGCCCACAATTGGCAAAACGCCGCCGCTGTCGCCGCTGTCGCCCATACCCATGGACTGTCGCAGGCCCAGCTCGTGGCAGGCTTGCGGACATTCCCGGGCCTCAAGCACCGGCAAGAGCTCGTCGGAACGGTCGCGAACGTCTCGTTCATCAACGATAGCAAGGCGACCAATGCGGACGCCGCCGAAAAGGCGCTGCTCTGCTACGACAACATTTATTGGATCGCCGGCGGCGTCGCCAAAGAAGGCGGTATCGCGCCCCTCGCGCCTCTTTTTCCGCGCATCCGTCATGCGTTCCTGATCGGCGAAGCCGCCGACACGTTCGCCGACACGCTCGAAGGCAAGGTTCCCTACGCCCTTTACGAAGATATGGAATCGGCCATCGAAGAGGCCGGTGAGATGGCGCTCAAGAACAAGCTGCCGGGCGCGACGGTCCTCTTGTCGCCGGCCTGCGCCTCCTTCGACATGTTCAAGAGCTTTGAAGAACGCGGCGACCGCTTCCGCGACGAAGTGCGCGAGCTGTGGCCGGAGGCCGTAGCGCAATGACGGCCCGCACGATCACCCGTCTTGATACGAGCACCGTCGGCCGCTGGTGGTGGACGGTCGACAAGTGGATGCTGGCCGCGACCGCGCTCCTGATCGCTATCGGCATTCTCCTCAATCTTGCCGCCGGTCCTCCCGCGGCCGAACGCATCGGCGCTGCGACGTTCCATTTCGTGCGCAAGCAGATGGTGTTTCTGCCGCTGGCGCTCTTCGTGATGTTTGCGATCTCGCTGCTCGCGCCGGTGAACGTACGCCGGTTTGCCGTGCTCGGTTTCCTGGTGGCGGGAGTCCTGACGCTGCTGACGCTCATCGTCGGCGACGACATCAACGGCGCGCGCCGGTGGCTCTCCATCGGCCCTCTGCACTTCGGCCAGCCGTCCGAGTTCGCCAAACCCTTTTTCGCGGTCGTGTCTGCCTGGATGTTCGCCGAGCACAAGATGCGCGAAGACTTCCCCGGCAACGCCATCGCCGTCGGCCTCCTGTTCGGGGTCGTCGCCGTGCTCCTGAGTCAACCCGACATCGGAATGACCCTGGTCGTCTCCGCCGTGTGGTGTGCTCAGTTCTTCATCGCCGGCTTGCCGATCTTCTGGGTCATCCTGATCGCGATCATCGGCCTCGGCGCGCTGGTCGGCGCTTATTTCGCCTTCGATCACGTGGCGAGCCGCGTGGATCGCTTCATCGATCCCTCCAGCGGCGACACCTATCAGGTCACACAGGCCATGCGCGCCTTCCAGCAAGGCGGGCTGTTCGGCCGCGGTCCCGGCGAAGGCCGCGTCAAGGAAGCGCTGCCGGACGCCCACACGGATTTCATCTTCGCGGTCGCGGGCGAAGAGTTCGGCGTATTCCTCTGCCTCGTCATCGTCGCACTGTTCGCGTTCATCGTTATCCGCGCCCTGACCAAGGTGATGCGCGAAGAGAACCTTTTCGTGCTGCTCGCCGTCGGCGGTCTTGCGGTGCAGTTCGGCCTTCAGGCGATGATCAATATGGCATCCAGCCTCCAGATGATGCCCACGAAGGGCATGACGCTCCCGTTCATCTCCTACGGCGGCTCGTCGCTGGTTGCCCTTGGTGTTGCGACCGGGATGATCCTTGCGCTCACGCGCCGCCGCCGCGATCTGGAAGGCCGCCAATGAGCAAGCGCACACCGCCCCTGGTCGTGCTTGCCGCCGGCGGAACCGGCGGCCACGTCTTCCCGGCCGAGGCGCTCGCGCAGGAGCTGATCGCCCGCGGCCACCGCCTCGCGCTCGTCACCGACAAGCGCGGCGCCGCCTACGGCGGTACGCTCGGCAGCATCGAGACCCATCACATCACCGCGGGCAGCCTGGCGGGCCAGGGCTTCCTCGGCCGCGTCAAAGGTCTTGTGAACATGGGCCGCGGCGTCCTCCAGGCGAAGTCCCTCCTCGCCCAGATGAAGCCCGAAGCTGTGGTCGGTTTCGGCGGCTATGCAGCGGCCCCGACCATGGTCGCGGCCCTGCAACTGAATATCCCCACCGTGATCCATGAGCAAAACGCCGTCCTCGGCCTCGCCAACCGCCTGCTGGCGGAGAAGGTCGACCGCGTCTGCACGTCGTTTGAGCTTGCGAAGAAAATCCCCAAAGAGGCGGAGATCATCCGCACCGGCATGCCGGTCCGCTCCGCGATCATTGCTACCGGCTATACGCCCTATCGCGCGCCCGGCGCCGACGGCTCGATCCGCCTCCTTGTTCTCGGCGGGAGCCAGGGTGCGCGCGTGTTCAGCGACGTGATCCCGGCGGCTGTGAAGCTTCTTCCCCTTGAGCTGCGCCGGCGCATGGAAATCTCGCAACAGAGCCGCCCGGAAGATCTCGACCGCGCGCACCAGGCCTACGTGGGCGCCGAAGCGCATGTGCAGCTCCGCCACTTCTTCGACAACGTGCCTGAGCTGCTTTCGAATGCACACCTTTTGATTTCGCGCTCCGGCGCCTCGACGGTCGCCGAAGTCAGCGCGGCGGGCCGGCCATCGCTTCTGGTGCCGTATCCCTTCGCCGCCGACGATCATCAGACCTTCAACGCGCGCGCGCTCGAAGCGGCCGGCGGCGGCTGGATGATGCCGCAGACCAAGTTCACGCCGGAATCGCTCGCCGAACAGCTCGTGCGCCTCTTGACCCAACCGCAGCTCCTCGCCGACGGCGCTCAAAAGGCCGCTGCCTTCGCCATTCCCGACGCCGCCAACCGGCTCGCGAATGTGGTGGCCGCCGTGCTGCAGGGCGAGAACGGCGATCGGGTCAAGGCCGCTCCGGCCGCCGCGTCCAACACCGCTTCGTCCATCCCGACACAGAATATGAAAAGGGGAGCCGCTTAGATGCAGTCCATGCCGCTCGATATCGGCATCATTCATTTCGTAGGCATCGGCGGCATCGGCATGTCGGGCATCGCGGAGGTCATGCATAACCTCGGCTATCAGGTGCAAGGCACCGATATCGCCCAGAATGCCAACGTCGACCGCCTGCGCGGGCTCGGTGTGCGCATCGAAGTCGGCCACCGCGCCGAGAATCTCGGCGAGGCGCGTGTCATCGTGACGTCGTCGGCGGTGAAACCCGACAATCCGGAAGTTGTCGCCGCCCGCAAGGCGATGCTGCCCATCGTGCGCCGCGCGGAGATGCTGGCCGAGCTCATGCGCCTCAAGTGGTCGGTGGCGGTTGGCGGCACGCACGGCAAGACCACGACGACGTCCCTCGTCGCTACGGTGCTCGACGCCGCCGGCCTCGATCCCACCGTCATCAACGGCGGCATCATCAACGCCTACGGCACCAATGCGCGCCGCGGTGAGGGCGATTGGATGGTGGTGGAAGCCGACGAGTCCGACGGCACCTTCACGCGCCTTCCCGCGACTATCGCCGTGGTCACCAACATCGATCCCGAGCACCTCGATTTCTACAAAGAGTTCTCGAAGGTCAAAGAAGCCTTCCGCACCTTCGTCGAATCCATTCCGTTCTACGGCTTCGCCGTGCTGTGCATCGATCATCCGGAAGTGCAGGCGCTGCTGCCGCAGCTCACCGACCGCAAGATCATCAGCTACGGACTCAGCCCGCTGGCCCAGGTGCGAGGCCTGAATCTCGTACTCGATGCGACCGGCGTTCGCTTTGACGCCGCGCTCGGTGAACGCGTCACCGGCGGCGAGCGAGTGATCAAAGACATCCGTCTGACCATGTTCGGCCAGCACAATGTTCTGAACGCGCTGGCCGCGGTCTCCGTCGCCGCCGAGATGGGGATCGCCGACGATGTCATCCGCGAAGGCCTCGCGCGCTTCAAGGGCGTGAAACGCCGCTTCACCCGCGTCGGCGAAACAGGCGGGATCACGGTCATCGACGATTACGGCCATCACCCGGTGGAGATCGCCGCGGTGCTCAAGGCGGCGCGCCAGGCCACCCAGGGGCGTGTCATCGCCGTTGTGCAGCCGCATCGCTTCAGCCGCCTTCAGTCGCTGTTCGCGGAGTTTTGCCAGTGCTTCAACGACGCCGACCATGTGGTCGTCGCCGACGTCTATCCCGCCGGCGAACAGCCGATCCCGGGCGTGGACCGCGACGCGCTGATCAACGGCCTTCATGCCCACGGCCATAAGGCCGTCACCGCGCTCATTTCGCCCAAGCACCTTGCAGCGGTCATCGACGACATCGCCAAGCCAGGCGATATCGTCGTGTGCCTCGGCGCCGGCAATATCACCGCCTGGGCGCACGCTCTGCCGAACGATCTCGCCGCGATCCAGCGGGGCAAAGCATGATGGCTGCGCGGCGCATCCGCACCGATCTCGCCGAACGTCTGCCCCGCGTCCGCGGCCGGTACGACGTGATGGCCGATCTCGGCCGCATGACATGGTTCCGTGTCGGCGGCCCGGCGGAAGTGCTGTTCGCGCCCGCGGATACCGAAGATCTCGCCCACTTCCTCAAGGGCAAGCCCGAGGATGTGCCCCTTTCCGTCGTCGGCCTCGGCTCCAACATGCTGGTGCGCGACGGCGGCGTGCCCGGCGTCGTCATTCATTTGGGCAAGGCGTTCTGCGGTATCGTCACGGACGGCCTGAAAATTCGCTGCGGCGCAGGCGCGGTGGATGCCAGCGTCGCCACCGCGTCGCGCGACGCCTCGATCACCGGTCTCGAATTCCTGACGGGCATTCCCGGCACCATCGGCGGGGGCTTACGCATGAACGCGGGCGCCTACGGCGCCGAGATCAAGGACGTGTTTGTGAGCGCGACCGCCCTCGACGCCAAGGGCGAGGTTCACCAGCTCGACGCCGCCGCCATGGGATTCTCGTACCGCCACAGCGACGTCGCAGAAAATTGGATTTTCACCGGGGCCGAGCTGCAAGGCACGCCCGGCAACCAGGACGCCATCACCGCGCGCATCCGCGAAATCCGCGCCGAGCGCGAACAGTCACAGCCGACGCAGGCCCGCACCGGTGGGTCGACCTTCGCTAATCCGCCCGGCTCCAAGGCCTGGGCGCTGGTGGATGCCGCCGGCTGCCGCGGTCTTGTGCGCGGCGGTGCGCAGATCTCCCACAAGCATGCGAACTTCCTGATCAACACCGGCACCGCCACCGCCGCCGACCTCGAAGGCCTCGGCGAAGAAGTGCGCAAGCGGGTGAAGGATCACTCGGGCGTCGAACTCGTGTGGGAAGTGCGTCGTATTGGTGTCGCCGCCGACGATCCGGCCGCTCTCCTGCGGGGGGCGCGCCAATGAAGCGCCCGTCGGTGATTAAACGCGTCGCTGTGCTGTGCGGCGGCTTCTCCAAGGAGCGCGAGGTTTCCCTCGTTTCCGGCGGAGGAGCCGAACGTGCGCTCCGCGGCAAGGGTCTCGACGTCACCAAGATCGACGTACCGCGCGACATGGCGTCGCTTGTCGGCCAGATCAATGCCGCGAAGCCCGACGCCGTGTTCAACGCCCTTCATGGCCGCTACGGCGAAGACGGTTGTATCCAGGGTCTCTTGGACATGATGGCCCTGCCCTACACCAATTCGGGGCGCCTCGCCTCCGCCGTCGCCATGGATAAGCCCGCAGCCAAACGCATGTTCGCAGCGGCCGGCATCCCCGTGGCCGAGGAAAAGATCGTCACAATCGCTGAAGCCGAGGCGGGCGACGTGATGGACCGGCCCTATGTTCTGAAGCCCGTGGATGAAGGTTCGAGCGTCGGCGTGAAGATCGTGCGTAAGGGCGACAATCATCCGCCCCTGGACGATTTGGGACTGGGGCCCGACGACTTCATCATGGCCGAGCGGTTCATTCCGGGGCGCGAGTTCACCGTCGCCGTCATGGGCGACCGGCCGCTCGCGGTGACCGAGATTACGACCGAGCGCGACTTCTACGATTACGAAGCCAAATACGCCAAGGGCGGTTCGCAACATGCGCTTCCGGCCGACCTGCCGCGCGCGCAGTACCAGCAGGCGATGGCCTACTCGCTGCTCGCTCACCAAGTGCTCGGCTGCCGCGGCGTCTCGCGCGCCGACATGCGCCTCGAGGGCGATACCTTCTACATGCTCGAAGTGAATACGCAGCCGGGCCTGACGCCGACGTCGCTTGTGCCCGAGCAGGCCGCCTACATCGGCATGCCGTTCGAAGATCTCATGTACTGGATGGTGGAGCACGCCCAATGCGACGCCTGATATTCCACCTCGTCGCCGTTGCCGTCTGCGTGGGGGCCCTTGCCGCCGCGGTCAAGTTCACGCCGGTGGCGCAGATCTCGGCGAGCGTCATGGAGTCCGCCGACGACGCTTTCATCGATATCAGCGCTGGCCTCGGTTTCCGCCTGGACGCGCTCACTGTCGAGGGCCGCACCATGACCGCGAGCGTGGATCTCCTCGGCGCATTGGACGCCGAGCGGGGCACACCGATCGCCGCCATCGACGTCGCTAAGGCGCGGAGCAAGGTCGAAGCGCTGCCCTGGGTGAAAAGTGCAAAGATCGAGCGCCGCCTGCCCGGCACGATCCACATGGTGCTCGAAGAACGCGTGCCCTACGCGCTGTGGCAGCGGGGCGAGCGCTATACGTTGGTGGACCACGAAGGCCATTTGATCGTCGATGTGCCGGAGTCCGATAGCCGCCTGCCGCTCATCGTCGGGACCGATGCCCCGGCCGCCGCCGCAGCGCTGTTCGAGACCTTGAAAAAGGAACCGGAGCTCGCGCGCCGCGTCCAGGCCGCCGTACGGGTCGGCGCGCGGCGATGGAATATTCATCTCGACGCTTATGAAGACGGAATTTCGGTGCGTCTGCCGGAAGAGAACATGGACGAGGCCTGGTCGCGCCTCGCCACGCTCGAACGCGATCACAAGATCCTGGAGCGCGATCTCGAGTTCATCGATCTCAGGTTGGAAGATCAATTGGTCGTGCGGTTGCGCAAGGGCGAGAACGAGAAGACTCCCGCCGAGGCCGGCACCGCAAAGCCGCCGGTCGTCCCAGTTAAACAAAGCCTTTGAGCGGGAAGGCAAAGGGGAAAGAACATGTTCGGTAAGGGCACATTGACGGGAGCGGGTGCACTCGCGCCCCACAGTACTTTCGCCGCGCTGGATGTCGGCACGACGAAGATCGCGTGCTTCATCGGTCAGATGGGAGAAGGCGAGCTGCACATCATCGGCTCGGGCCATCATCGGGCGCGCGGCATGCGCGGCGGCCAGGTGACAAATCTCGACGAAGCGGAAGCGTCCGTGCGCGCCGCCGTCGACGCCGCAGAGCAGATGGCCAACAGCCGGGTCGACAAGGTGTTCGTGAACGTCTCCTGTGGTGCACCGCAGTCCACGCGCGTGGATGTCGAGCTCGCGGTGGCAGGCCACCAGATCCGCGACACCGACGTGCGCCGCGTGCTGGAGCACGGCAGCGCCCAGTACGATCCGATCGAGCGCGAACTGATCCACTGCATCCCGACCGGCTACTCCATCGACGGCGGCAACGGCATCATCGACCCGCGCGGCATGTACGGCGGCAAGCTCGGAGTGAATATCCACCTCGTCACCGCCGCGGTCGGCCCGTCCCGGAACCTCTCCTCCGTTATCGAGCGCTGCGACCTCGACATGGAAGACCGCGTGGTCTCTCCCTACGCCTCGGGACTTGCCTGTCTCGTCGACGACGAAAAGGATCTCGGCGTCACCGTCATCGACATGGGCGGCGGCACGACATCCATCGCCGTCTTCATGGAAAGCCAAGTGGTCTACGTCGAGACGATCCCTGTGGGTGGTATGCACGTAACCGCGGATATCGCCAAAGGCTTGTCTACCCCTGTCGCCCGCGCCGAGCGCCTGAAGACGGTCTACGGGTCCGTCATGCAGACCCCCGGCGACAACCGTGAACTGTTGAAGGTGCCCCTCGTCGGCGAAGAAGACGAGGAGAGCGCCAACGAAATTCCGAAATCTCTGCTCGTACAGATCGTCCAGGCGCGCATCGAAGAGACGCTCGAACTCGTGCGCTCTCATCTGGAAGCGTCCGGCTTCGCGAAGAAGGCCGGCCGGCGCGTGGTTCTGACGGGCGGCGCGAGCCAGCTCGAAGGTGTGCGCGATCTCGCCGAGCTGATCCTCGACAAGCAGGTTCGTCTGGGACGTCCGCGGATGATCCGCGGACTACCGGACTCCATGTCGGGCCCTGCGTTCGCAACCGGCGTTGGGTTGCTGCGCTACGGCCTGCGTGAACACGTCGCGAGACCCGACTATGCGGCTATGGACGCCGCCAAAAACAAGGGCAGCTTCGGCCGGATCGGCCATTGGCTGCGGGAGAATTTCTAGGCGTGATCCGGAAAAGTGGACTTTCCGGTTTTCCGAAAAGATCACGCCTAAAAAAATGAGAGAGGACAGGTAACGAAGCAACGGCGGCTGGCGCAAGTTGAACCGGTCGACGAGCGCTAAGTCGAACAAGAAAAAGAAACCAAGACGAACAAACTAACCCGTTGCAACGAACAAAATGACATTTGGAGGCTGCAAAAATGACCATCAACATCAGCGTACCTAAGACGACGATAGAGGCGCAGCTCAAGCCGCGCATCAGCGTCATCGGCGTGGGCGGCGCCGGCGGAAATGCCGTCAACAACATGATCCAGAGCGCCATGGAAGGCTGCGATTTCATCGTCGCCAACACCGACGCTCAGGCTCTGGCTTCGTCCCGTACCGATCGGCGCATCCAACTCGGCCGCGACACGACACAAGGCTTGGGCGCAGGCGCCCAGCCGCTGGTCGGCCGCGACGCCGCCGAGGAAGCGGTTGAAGTGATCGCCCGCGAGCTCGACGGCTCGCACATGGCGTTCATCACGGCCGGAATGGGCGGCGGCACGGGAACGGGCGCTGCGCCCGTGATCGCGCGCATCGCACGCGAAATGGGCGTTCTGACCGTCGGCGTGGTGACCAAGCCTTTCCACTTCGAAGGGGTGCACCGTATGCGCCTTGCCGAAGCGGGCATTGAAGACCTGGCCGCCGTCGTCGACACACTCATCATCATCCCGAACCAGAACCTGTTCCGCGTCGCCAACGAGAAGACGACCTTCGCCGATGCCTTCAAGATGGCGGACGACGTGCTTCATGGCGGCGTACGAAGCGTGACCGACCTCATGATGATGCCGGGCATGATCAACCTCGACTTCGCCGACGTCCGTACCGTGATGAAGGAAATGGGCCGGGCGATGATGGGTACCGGTGAGGCCAGCGGCGAGCGCCGTGCGCTCGACGCGGCCGAAGCGGCCATCGCCAACCCGCTCCTGGAAGACACGTCGATGAGAGGCGCCAAGGGCGTGCTCATCAACATCACCGGCGGGTCGGACATCACGCTGTTCGAAGTCGACGAAGCCGCGAACAGAATCCGCGATGAAGTGGAAAGCGATGCCCACATCATCTTCGGTTCGTGCTTCAGCGAAGCGATGGAGGGCAAGATCCGCGTCTCGGTGGTGGCCACGGGTATTGAATCGGCCGCGGGCGTCCAGCCTCGCCCGATCAACGTGCGGGCCGAAACGCGCGCGACAGCGAGACGCATGCCGGAAATCCGTACGTCGGCGGCCGCGGTCGCCCGCGTACCGGTCACCCCGGTGGCGGCGGCTCCAGTCCAGGCGGCAGCCCCTGCTCCGGTGCCGGCGCCGATGCAGGCTTCGTTCGCAGGCTTCGGCGGTCCAACCCTCGCGCCGGCCACCGGCACGATGGACCTTCAGGCTGAAGAACAGGCTCTGATGGAAATGGCCGCGGCGGTCCGTGCCGAGCTCCAAGCTGCCGCACCGGCGCCTGAAGCGCGGCCCGAGCCCGTCATGGCCGCGCCCATGTCGTTCCAGGCGGCGGCTCCGGCCCCGATCGCCTCGCAAGCCGCGGCGGTCGCTGAAGCTGTGGCAAGGGCCCCGGCGGCGGCTCCGCCGCGTATGACGATCGCACCCAGAGACGTGTTCATTCCGAGGGCGGCCGTGGAACCGCGGCTGGACTTCCGGATGGACGCTGCGACCGAAAACGCGGCCGTGATGCCGATGGCAGCTGCCGCCCCGGCGCCGGTCGAAGCCGCGGCTCCTGCGCCGGCGGCGCCGAAGCAGGAAGGCGGCCGTGTCAGCTTGTTCGGCCGTTACCGCAGCCTGACCTCGCGTCCGAAGGTCGAAGAGGTCAAGGCGCCCGAGCCACAAGCCAAGGCGCCGGCGGGGATTAACATCTCGGTCGGCCCCATGGACCGCCCGATTTCGTCTCACGACGAGGATGAGCTGGAAATCCCGGCTTTCCTGCGCCGCCAGGCGAACTAAAGCCTAAAGCGACTAAAGCCACCAATGTCGGGAGGCCCGCATCTTGCGATGCGGGCCTTTCGCTTTTAAAGAAGGGCCATCTTCACCCCCTTATGGAGGGCAGCATGGCCACCTATGAAAACATCCTGGTCGAAACGCGTGGCGGCGTGGGGCTCATCACGCTCAATCGCCCGAAGGCGCTGAATGCCCTGAACTCCGACCTGATCCGCGATCTCGCCGCGGCCATCGATGCCTTCGAGGCCGATCCGAGCGTCCTCTGCATGGTCCTGACAGGCAGCGAGAAGGCCTTCGCCGCCGGCGCCGACATCAAAGAAATGTCCGTGCGCGAGTTCCCCGACACCTATACGACCGACTACATGGCGGGCCCCTGGGAGCGCGCCTCGACCTGCCGGAAGCCGATCATTGCCGCGGTCGCGGGCTACGCGCTCGGCGGTGGATGCGAACTCGCCATGCAGTGCGACATGATCTATGCCGCGGACAATGCGAAGTTCGGCCAGCCCGAAGTCAATCTCGGCACCATCCCCGGAATCGGCGGGAGTCAGCGCCTCACGCGCGCCGTCGGCAAGGCGAAGGCGATGGACATGATCCTGACGGCCCGGAATATGGACGCCCAGGAGGCCGAGCGTTCGGGCCTGGTGGCCCGCGTCATCCCGCTCGCCAATCTCATGGAAGAGACGATGAAGGCCGCGGAGAAGATCGCGAGCCTTTCGCTGCCGGCGATCCTGATGGCCAAGGAGGCCGTGAACCGGTCCTTCGAACTCACCTTGGCGGAAGGGGTACGGTTCGAACGCCGCCTGTTCCAGTCGACCTTTGGCATTGCCGACCGCAAAGAGGGCATGATGGCCTTCGCGGAAAAGCGTAAACCCGGGTTCGTCCACAAGTAAGGGATGCTCGCGGTTTGCTAGTAGAATCAGGTGGATTCGCGTTTTTGCCGGCGCAGGCAGTGGTTGTGGTTCTCGGTGCGAGCCAATATGGAAAGGCGGTATTTTTCGAAAAAACCGGCCAAAATGTTGTCTTTCCACCCTTTTTTTGCTTGTAAAAAAGGAACAAACCCATGAAATATCGGTTGTAGGTGAGGTCTCGGGGGTTTGCTACCGAACCATGGCGTTGGCCACGGGTGGAGATGTGCTTGTGGCGATGCTTAAGAACAATCGGTGAAGTATGACCTTTGACTCGAGTACCTCGGATGCCATAGGCGTCCACACGACGACCACGACTTCCTTCGACGACCGCAAGCCGGTCTTTCAAAAGACCCTCAAAACCTCCATCGGATGCACCGGGATCGGGCTGCACACGGGCGTCCGTGTCGCCATGAAGCTTCATCCCGCCCCGCCGAACACCGGCATCGTCTTCCGCCGCGTGGATCTCGTCGGCGGTGGCGCCACCATCAAGGCCAGCTGGGCTCAGGTGGTGGACTCTAGAATGTGCACGGTGCTGGCCGACGAGAACGGCATTAGCGTCGCCACTGTCGAACACCTGATGTCGGCCCTCTACGGGCTCGAGGTGGACAACGTCGTGGTAGAGCTGAACGGCCCGGAAGTTCCGGCCATGGACGGCAGCGCCGCCCCCTTCATTTTCCTGATGGAATGCGCCGGCTTCGTCGAGCAGGACGCGCCGCGCCGCGCAATGCGCATTCTCAAGCAGCACTCTTATGTGAACGGCGACAAGATGGTCGCCCTTGGCCCCTGGCATGAAGGCCTCCGGGTCGACTTCCATATCGACTTCCGCGCGCAGGCGATCGGCCGTCAGAGCTGTTCTTTCGTCGTCTGCACCGACATTTTCAAGGAAGAGTTGAGCCGCGCCCGTACGTTCGGCCTGCTGTCCGACGTCACGGCCCTGCGCGAAGCGGGCCTGGCCCGCGGCGGCAGCCTCTCCAATGCCATTGTCGTGGACGGCAACCGTATCTTGAACGAGGACGGTCTTCGCCATGATGACGAGTTCGTCCGCCACAAGGCTTTGGACGCCGTAGGCGACCTCTATCTCACCGGTTTTCCCATTGTCGGCCACTTTATCGGCCGGTGCTCCAGCCACGCCGATACGGCGCGCCTGATGCACCAAGTCTATGCCGATCCGACCTGCTGGGAGATGGTGGACCTGTGGCAGCGGCCGGCGGCTGATACCGCCTCCTGGATGAATAAGGTCCGGACGGCCGTGTCCGAGCGGCGCTCCGCCGTCGTCGGTTAAGGATATCAAGCCTTTATAAGATGGGCCGCGGCGTGACACGCCGCGGCCCTCTGCTTATACTGCGTCCCAATCGTGGTCCTTGAGGACCGCCGCCCTCCGACCGCTTGGAGTTTTTTGGGTCTATGCTGAAGTTACAGCGTGTTTTTGCTGCCTCCGCCCTGATGTTGACTGCCGTCCTGTTGTCCGGATGCGGCGACAAGGAACTCGCCTACCGCGAACAGTCGGTCTACGAGATCTATAGCCAGGCCGTGGTCCATCTCGAGAACGGCCGCTTCGAGCAGGCGGCGCTGTTTTTCGACGAGGTCGAGCGTCAACATCCGTATTCGGTGTGGGCGACCAAGGCCAAGCTCATGTCGGCCTACAGCTACTATCACGATGGCAAGTACGACGAGTCCGTCACGCGCCTCGATCGCTTCATCCAGGTCCATCCCGGCAATCGCGATATCGCTTACGCCTATTATCTGAAGTCGGTGTGCTTCTACGAACAGATCGCCGACGTGCGCCGCGACCAGGAGTACACCGTCAAGGCGCTCGATGCCCTTCAGGACGTCGTCACCCGCTTCCCGGCAACGCCCTACGGCCGCGATGCGCGCCTCAAGCTGGATCTCACGCGCGACCATCTCGCCGGCAAGGAAATAATGATCGGCCGGTTCTATGAGAACAACCGCCACTTCCTCGCCGCCATCAACCGCTTCAGAAACGTCGTCAACACCTACAGCACGACGTCGCATGTGCCCGAGGCTCTCTATCGCCTGACGGAATCTTTCACGGCGCTGGGCCTCAAGGAAGAAGCCCAGAAGAGCGCGGCCGTTCTCGGCTACAATTTCCCGAACGACCAATGGTATCAGGACGCCTATGCCCTGATGGGTGGAGGCGCGACGGTGATCGTGCGCGATCAGGCGGCCGAAACTCCGGTCCAGCCGTAAGGGCTCTTCAGCGGGGGCGGCTGAGGACTGATGCGGATGTGGGAATCTCCGGACGTAGCCCACCCACAGCTGTCATCCTCGGGCTTGTCCCGAGGATCCAGGGTTGAGAAACTGGATCGATGCGGAAAGATGGCTGGCCGCTGCAGCGTACGGAGCTCAGTAACCCTGGGCCCTCGGAACAAGTCCGAGGGCGACGTTCGTAGTTGGGTGGAATGCTGACGCACCTGTCCATCCGCGACGTGGTGATCGTCGATAAGCTCGATATCGACTTTGCGGCGGGCCTCTGCGTGCTCACCGGTGAAA
This sequence comes from Fidelibacterota bacterium, assembly GCA_945903705.1. Taxonomy (GTDB): domain Bacteria; phylum Pseudomonadota; class Alphaproteobacteria; order Rhodospirillales; family Rhodospirillaceae; genus SHVO01. The sequence goes on from CAMDOZ010000002.1 coordinate 39,591, forward strand.
CCGGCGCCGGAAAATCCATCGTTCTCGATTCCTTGAACCTGACCCTGGGCGGGCGCGCCGACGGCGCCATGATCCGTCCCGGCGCCGAGAAGCTCAGCGTCACTGCGTCCTTTGCCCTTCCCGCCAAGCATCCCGCCCGCACCGTCCTGGCCGCGCAGGACATCACCATCGACGATGACGGCTTGGTGCTTCGCCGGGTCGTCGGCGCCGACGGGCGCAGCCGCGGCTTCGTCAACGATCAGGCCGTAAGCATCGGCCTCCTGAAAACCCTTGGGGACCTCCTGGTGGAGGTCCATGGCCAGTTCGAAACCCACGGCCTCCTTGATCCCGGAACCCACATCGAGGCCCTGGACGCCTACCGGGCGAGCGCCAAGGGAGGCGCCGCCGCCGATCAGGCCTGTGCAAAAGCCTGGCTGGCGTGGCGCACGGCCCGCGAGGCCCTGACGGCGGCGCAGGAGACGCTCTCCTCGGCCCTTGCCGAAGAAGACTTCCTCCGCCATCAGGTCGCCGAGCTGACAACCCTTGCCCCCAAGGCGGGCGAGGAAGCGAAGCTCGCCGCCGCCCGCACGGTCCTACGCCACGGCGAACAGATCGTGAAGGCGTTGGCGGAAGCGCGCGCCGCGCTCACCGAGGGAATCGACGTGGAAGGCGCGCTTCGTACGGCGGTCAATAAAGTCTCGAAGGTGGCATCCCAGGCCGGCGGCGCGCTGGACAAGGTGACGCAGGCGCTGGAGCGGGCCGCCATCGAGGTCGGCGAAGCGGTCAATGAGTTGGATCTGGCCGCCAGCGGCATGGACGCCGATCCCCATGCCCTCGAGAACGCCGAGGAGCGCCTGTTCGCCCTGAAGGCCGCGGCGCGCAAGCACAACACCACTGTCGACGAGCTTCCCGCCCTTCTCGAACGACTCACGTCGCGTCTTGCCGCCATCGACAACGGCGCGGACCACGTGACCAAACTGGCGGCTACCGAGAAGACAGCGCGGCTTGGCTACGAGCAGGCCGCCACGACCTTAAGCGAGGCGCGCAAGACGGCCGCTAAGACCTTGGACAAGTTGGTCGCTAAAGAACTCTCGCCCCTCAAGCTCGACAAGGCGACCTTCCGCACGGTCGTCGCCGCGAAGCCGGAGACCGCATGGAACGACGCGGGAGTCGACCGCGTGACGTTCGAAGTGGCGACCAACCCCGGCATGCCGCCCGGGCCCCTCGACAAGATTGCTTCAGGCGGCGAGCTCGCCCGCTTCATGCTGGCGCTCAAGGTGGTACTCGCCGGCTCGCAAGACCGCGCCGTGCTCATCTTCGACGAAGTGGACGCAGGCATCAGCGGCGCAACGGCCAATGCGGTGGGCGAGCGCCTCGCGCGACTCGCCAAGAGTGCGCAAGTGATGGTGGTCACGCACGCGCCCCAGGTCGCCGCCCGCGGCGACCATCATTGGCGGGTCTCCAAGATCGTCCGCGGCGGGCAGACCACGACCAAGGTGGAACAGCTCGACGGCCCGGCGCGCCGCGAGGAGATCGCCCGCATGCTGGCCGGCGAGAAGATCACAGATGAAGCGCGCGCCGCGGCGGATAGTTTGATGAGCGGGCCTCTCTCGTGACGCCGGCCTTGACGAACCGGGACATCGCCGTCGCTAAACTGACGGAAAAGCAAGCCAAGGCGGAATTGCAGGCCCTGGCCAAGCTCGTCGCCGAGCACGACGTCGCTTATCACCAGGACGACGCCCCGACCATTTCGGATGCAGAGTATGACGCGCTCGTAAAGCGAAACGCGGCCATCGAAAAGCGGTTCCCCGATCTGGTGAGGGCCGATAGCCCCAGCAAACGCGTCGGCGCGGCCGCGGCCGGCGGCTTCAAGAAAGTTCCACACGCGGTGCCGATGCTGTCGCTCGGCAACGCCTTCGCCGAAGAGGATGTGACTGACTTCGTCGATCGCATCCGGCGTTTTCTTGATCTAAGCGAGGACGAAAAGGTCGAGATGCTCGTCGAGCCAAAGATCGACGGGCTGTCTTTCTCCGCACGTTACGAACGCGGACGCCTGGTGGTCGCCGCCACGCGCGGCGACGGCGCGGTGGGCGAAGACATCACCGCCAATATCAAGACCATCAAGGAAATCCCCGACTTCATCATGGGCGATGTCCCGAAGGTCATCGAGATCCGGGGCGAGGTCTATATGACCAAACAAGACTTCGCCGCCATGAACGAGCGCCAGGCGATTGCCGGGGGAAAGATCTTCGCGAACCCGCGCAACGCAGCAGCGGGTTCGCTACGCCAGCTCGATCCCAAGATCACAGCGCAGCGTCCCTTGCGCGCTTTCACCTACGCCTGGGGCGCCGTCGAGGGCCTCACCTGGAAGACGCAGTGGGAGTTCATCCAGAACCTCAAGGCTTGGGGCTTCCCGGTGAACAAGCGCGCGACCGTGTGCAATTCGGTTGCCGCCGTGCTCAAGGAATACGAGAAGCTCGGCAGCGACCGTGCCGGCCTGCCCTACGACATCGACGGTATCGTTTATAAGGTGAACCGCCTCGACTGGCAGAAGCGCCTGGGCTTCGTGAGCCGCGCGCCGCGCTGGGCCACGGCGCACAAATTCTCCGCCGAGCAAGCCGAAACCCAACTCGAGAACATCGAAATTCAAGTAGGCCGCACCGGCGCACTGACGCCGGTCGCGCACCTGAAACCCGTGAACGTCGGCGGCGTCATGGTCTCGCGCGCCACGCTGCACAACGAAGACGAAATCGCCCGCAAAGACATCCGCGTCGGCGATACGGTGATCATCCAGCGCGCGGGCGACGTGATTCCGCAGGTGGTCGAGGTAAAAAAGCACGCGAGCGGCAGCAAACCCTTTGCCTTTCCTCGGAAATGCCCCGTCTGCGGCAGCCTTGCCGTGCGCGAGGACGATCAAGCCGTCACGCGCTGCACAGGCGGGCTCGTTTGTCCGGCGCAGGCAGTGGAACGCTTGCGCCATTTCGTCTCGCGCGAGGCATTCGATATCGAGGGGCTGGGCGAAAAGAATATCGAGGCCTTCTTCTCCGACGAATTGGTCCAGAGCCCGGCCGATCTGTTCAAGCTCAAGAAAGAAAAACTCGTCGGCCGCGAAGGCTGGGGCGACAAGTCCATCGACAACCTCTTGGCCGCCATTGCACGGCGCAAGACCATCGGCCTCGAACGGTTCATCTATGCCCTGGGAATTCCACAGGTGGGACAAGCGACGGCGCGGCTGCTCGCCCACCACTACGGGTCTCTCGAGTCCTGGGAGCAAGGCATGACCGCCGCCAAGAACGAGGAGTCGGACGCCTTCCGCGAGCTCACCAGCATCGAGCAGATCGGCCCGGCCGTCGCCACTGACCTGATTGGTTTTTTTGCCGAGAAGCACAATCGGGATGTCCTCACTGCACTGCGGAAAGCGGGCCTGACGGTGGAGGACTTCGTACGACCCGATATGTCCGGTTCACCCATAGCGGGCAAGACCGTCGTCTTTACGGGCACGCTGGAGAAGATGGGCCGCAACGAGGCCAAGGCTCAGGCCCTGGCGCTTGGCGCCAAAGTCGCGGGCTCGGTTTCAAAAAAGACCGATCTTGTGATCGCAGGTCCCGGTGCGGGCTCGAAGTTGAAAGACGCCGAGGCTTTGGGCGTGAAAGTTGTCACGGAAGAGGAATACCTCAAGCTGATCGGCTGAGTTAAACTTCGCGCGGCTGGGACTAAAATCGCACATCTCAGGAGCAGCTCATGGCCGCGAAGAAAAAAGCCCGCACAAAACGTCCTCCCGCCCCCCGCAAGCCCGCCACGCGAAACGGCAAGGCGAAGAAGGTCGATCCCATTCCCAAGGGAATGCATACGCTCACACCCGCCCTCGCCGTGAAGGACGCGAACGCAGCGCTCAAGTTCTATAAGGAGGCATTTGGGGCGAAAGAGCTCTATCGCCTTTCGGAACCGGGCGGAAAAATCGGGCATGCCGAGATGATGATCGGCGACTCTTTGATCATGCTCGGAGAAGAGTATCCCGATATGAAGCTGTTCGCCGCCGATCACTACGGCGGCTCGCCGATCCGCCTGAATATCGCGGTCAAGAATGTCGATAAGGCCTTCGAGCGCGCCGTCGCCGCCGGGGCTGAAGTCGCACGGCCGGTGGAAAACCAGTTCTACGGATGGCGCAGCGGGATCGTGAAGGATCCCCTCGGCTATCACTGGTTCATCAGCTCGCAGATCGAAGAAGTTTCGCCGAAGCAGATGCAGAAGCGCTGGGACAAGATGATGAGTGAGGCGAGGCCGGCGTAACGATTTCTGTTTTCTGGTCATCCTGGGGCTTGTCCCCAGGATCCAGGGTGTTCAAGCGCCTTTCCCTGCCGCAGACTCTTGGCTCGCGGCATAGACCGGGCCAAGCAATCCTGGCGCGCTTGCAGTCTCGCTTTCTGACAAAGGCGCGTATCCCAAAACAAGCTGTGCGGCCTTCCGCGCGGATCGCGCCTCACCTTCGCCCTGCGGGCTTCGGCTCGGCTTGTCCGGAATGACGAGATTTTATAAATACGCCTTCGTCAGGTCCTCGGAGACTTTCCACAGCCTCTCGGCCATGGCGTCATCGGTCATGTGCGGCCCGGTCACGGATTCCCGGTTGTCGGCGAAGTATTTGCCGGTGACGCTTTTCACGTCGGGATGAGCGGCGAGGTAGCACATGGTCGAGGCGCCGGTGGGGATGTCCTTCATCTGCCGCTTCAGAACGTGATCCACCAGGACGCGCAGCGGCAGCGGAATGTTGTGGAAGATGTTGGTGTAGACGCGGCCCGGGTGGAGCGAGTTCGCGGTCGTGCCGCTGCCGGCGAGGCGCCGCGCGAGGCTGCGCGTAAAAAGGTGGTTGGCGAGCTTGGTCTGACCATACTGCTTCATGAAGAAGTAGCCGCGCGCGGCCGAGAGATTGTCGAACTCGATCCCGGCCGCCGGGGCGCGTTTATGGGCGTTTGAACTCACGATCACGATGCGCCCGCCCGGCGCGACGGCGGGAACCAGGCGATTCACCAGCACGAAGGTGGCAAGGTGATTCACCACGAAGGTCTTCTCGATGCCGTCGATGGTCTCGCGGCGCCACTTGCCGACGATGCCCGCATTGGCGATGACGATGTCGAGCGGCACGCCCAGCGCGCGGATCGCGTCGGCGCAGGCGGCCACCTCGCTCAGCTTCTCCTGATTGCAGCCGAAGGGCGTGATCAGGTCCTTGCGCACACCGGTCAGTCCGGCGATGGCAGCGGCGGCTTTTTCCTTGGTCCGGCCGGTTACGAGCAAGCGCGCACCGCGTAAGGCGAGCACACGCATGGTCTCGAGACCGATACCGGCGGTGACGCCGGTGACCAGAGCGGTCTTTCCGCTGAGGTCGATCCCGGCCGTCACCTGCTCGGCGGTCGCGAAGGCGTCGAACGTCGGCATGCTCCCCCAGAGTCCCGGTAGCTAGCTTGCCATGCGCCCGAACTTGCCGGCATTGAAGTCTGCCATGGCCTGTGCGATCTCTTCGCGGCTGTTCATCACGAACGGACCGTAGCCCACCACGGGCTCATCGATCGGCTCGCCCGAGAGGAGCAACACCGTCGCATCGGACTTTGCCTCGATCGTGACGTCGGCCCCTGCCCGGTCGAACAGAACGAACTGTGCCCCCGTCGCCTTCGTCGTCCCATCCACGACGATGTCGCCGTTCAGAACAACGAGCGCCAGGGTATGGCCCTCCGGAGCGGGGAATGTCGTCATATGTCCTGCCCCCATTCGGATGTCCCACACATCGACATGTGTCGCCGTCCGCGCCGGACCTTTGTGACCGTGGAAACTGCCCGCGATCACCCGCGCCGTGCCCGCACCGTCGCCAAGGTCCACCTGCGGGATGTCCTTGTTTAGGAGCGTCTGGTAGCCGGGCGGGCCCATCTTGGCTTTCGCCGGCAGGTTCACCCAAAGCTGCACCATTTCGAGCGTGCCGCCGTTCAAGGTGAACTCGTCCGAGTGGAATTCCTCATGGACGAGGCCGGAAGCCGCCGTCATCCACTGGACATCGCCCGGGCCGATCAAGCCGCCGGCGCCCGTGGAATCCCGGTGGGCGACGCCGCCCTGGTAAACGATGGTCACCGTCTCAAAGCCGCGGTGCGGATGTTCGCCCACGCCGCGCCGGCGCATGGACGGCTCGAACTTGGCCGGGCCTGCATAGTCCAGAAGCAGGAACGGGGTCAGATCTCTGTTGTGCGAGCCGTTGTATGAGAACAGCGACCGCACCGGGAAGCCGTCGCCCACCCAATGGCCGGGAGGGGCGCTGTGGACGCCAAGGATTTTCTTCATGTCTGTCTCCGGAACGCCTTATGGCCGTTCTTATGAGTGATTTCTGATGCGTCACAGATAGGAAGCCCAGGACCGACGCGCAATTGTCATGGGAATTTCATGCAGCCATTGGCTGTGGGGTCGCAGGCTACCTCTATTGTGGATCGCGATCGCTAATTAGTTTCGATTAAGAACTACTCACTCGACCGCCGGTCAGAAATGAAAATTCTTCATAAGCTGCCGCACCGGATCAATATGGTCTGGGTGCTGATGCTTATTCCGTTAACGGCAGTGACGCTGTTCTCGGCGGCTCTGCTCGTCCGGTTGCCGGAATTCACGCGCTCGTTCACCACCTATTGGGACTTCCACAAGCAGTCGGACGTCCTGAGCCGTGCCCTGGTGCGCGCCCGCAACGCCTAGGTGCTCCTGGACGAAAGCTCGAACCCCGAGCACCTCACGGTGTTTGACGCGAGCCTCGACGAAGTCCGCGGCAGCCTCGATGTATTCATCGACAACAACCTGTTTGCGCCGCTGGCGACTGAGGCGATCGCCGTGGAGGCCAGCGCCGCCGCCTATGCCGGGGCCGGCGCCGACGCCAGCGCCGCCATCGCCCGGGTGGTTTCGAATGACCTGCAAAGCAGCGTCAATCTTCTAAGAGGCGACCTGCAGATCGCCCTCGATCCGCCGTTTATCGAAACAGCTAACCGCATCTGGGACATCGCCCAGGTCTTCAGCTGCCATTCGCGCCTCGAGGCCTCCCGCGAGTTCCGCGACCGGATCGAGTTCCTGCGCCAGCGCATCGATGGCTTGCCTCTCGCCGTCGAGGCGAAAATCGGCATTCACAGCAACGTCAATAACGTGCGCGGGCAGTTCGCCGCTCTCCTGCTCGCCTGCCAGGACCTCGAGCGGGCCCGGGTCGAGGCGGAAGCCGCTTACGCCAACGTCAACAGCGGCCTCTCTGCGTTTGTGGAGAAGCTCGACGCCCAGATTCTTGCCTCCATCGACGCTTATATCGCCGCGGAGACCAAGGTCCTCACCGTTTTGTCCGCGATCGTGCTTGTCATCTTCCTGCTCGGTTTCGCGGCGACCCTCGTGTTCTCGACGCGGTTCGGCCGCCAGCTCAACGCCATCACCCGCGCCATCCGCACGATCGCAACCGGTCAGCGCAACACGGAGGTTCCTTTCCTGAAGTCCACCGATGAGTTTGGCGAGCTCGCCAAACACGTCGAGCAGTTTCGCGCCAATGCCATCAAGCTCGACGACGCGGTCGTGGAAGCACGCACCGCCAACGAGGCCAAAAGCCATTTCCTGGCAGCAGTCAGCCATGAGCTGCGCACGCCCTTGAACGCGATCCTCGGTTTCTCCGAGGTCATCCGTGACGGCCACTTTGGCCCGCTGCCGCCCAGGTATAGCGTCTACGCACGCGACATCTACTCCAGCGGCGAGACTCTGCTCGATCAGATCTCGCAGATCCTCGACCTTTCCAAGGTGGAACTGGGCCGCCATGACATCACGTCGGTGGACAACGATCTTATGAGTGTCGTGCACATCGCGCTGCGCCGGCTCGAACGCAAGATTCAGACGAAGAACGTGCACGTACACTGGCGCTCGTATCAATCGGCCAGCGTCCTCTTCGATCGGAGCCATCTCCTTCAGGTCGTCACCAACATTCTCGACAATGCGGTCAAATACAATGTGCCGGGCGGCGATATCCTGATCACCATTAACGCCGTCGACGGCCGCGTCGCGCTTGTCATCGCCGACACGGGCATCGGAATGGATACCGAAGAAGTCAAACGCGCCCACGAACCCTTCGTGCAGTTCGCAGCGACGGCGGACTCCCTGCAAGGGGTGGGACTGGGCCTGTCCATCGTTTCGCGGCTCATGGAGGCCAACGGCGGCGAGTTGAAGATCGCCAGCAGCAAGCACGTTGGAACCGAGGTCACGGTCCTCCTCAAGCCGGGCGAAGTCGACGCGCGGTGCGTGGCATGAGCGCCGTATTCTGCCGCGTTGCCGCACTCTGCTTCATGCTCGTCACCGTCGCCGGCGAGGCGGCGTGGGCGGCCGACGTCAGTATCGTGGGCTCCTCCACGGTCTATCCCTTCATGCGCCATGTCGCGACCATCTTCGGCCGACGCGCCAAAGTGCAGGTCGCTCTGGAGCCTACGGGCACCGAAACCGGGTTCGACTACTTCTGCGCCGGCAGCGCCGACTATCTTCCGGATATCAATAACGCGTCCTTTGCTATGACGCTCCAGCAGTTCCGCAACTGCCAACGCAACGGCGTGCGCGACATCCTGGCCTTCTCCATCGGTTATGATGGGATCGTAGTGTTCAGCGACGCCGCCAGCCCGCTGAGCGAGCTCTCGCTGGAAGGCATCTACCGCACCGTCGCGGCGGAGGTTCCAACGCAAGGGGCGCTCACCGCCAATCCCGCCAAGAGCTGGGCCGAGATCGACCGGCGCCTGCCGGGCGAGGCCATCCGCGTCCTCGGGCCGCCGCCCACCTCGGGCACGCGCGCCTTCCTGGAGCAAGAGGTGCTCAAAGTCGTATGCGAACGCCTCCTGGGCCGGCCGGTCAACGGCCTGGCGATGGACCGGCGGTGCCGCAGCGTGCGCAAAGACGGCCTCTATGTCGACGTCAGCGAGGACGACCAGTTCCTCATCGACGCCGTGGCGCAGGCTCACAACAATGTCGGCCTGGTCGGCTACGGCCAGTTCCAGCTGGCCGGGAACCGCGTCAAAGCCCTTGCCATTGATGGCGTGCAGCCGACGGTCGACGCTATAGCCTCCGGCCGTTATCCGCTGTCCCGGCCCCTGTTCGTTTACGTGAAACTGACGAGCCTCAAGCGCCAGCCGGTCATCGCGGAGCTCATCGCCCTGCTGTTGAGCGACGAGATGATGGCCCCCGCAGGCGAGCTTTCGAAGATCGGCTTGATCTTGCCGTCACCGGAGATTCGCACCCAGAACCGCGACCGCCTTACGACACAGGAGAAACTGACCTGCCCCTCGTCCTTCTGCGCGATGACCGCGGACCGATAACGCAGGAATTCTTTCCTTGATCTGTGACAAAGCGAGTCCGGGGCTCTAGTATCCCCCGGCAAGGGTCGTTGATCGGAAGGGGTTTCCGGCCATGGACTCAATATCCTGGGCGCCGCGATTTACGTGGGAAGAGCGGTTCAAGTACGGCTTAGTTCCCGCGCGGCTCTATCTCTGGCGGCTGTTGCGTAAGCACTGGCGCAAGGGCGAGCCCGAACTGCGCCTGTTGCCGGAGATTGTCCCCAAGGGACGAACCGCCATCGACGTGGGCGCCAATAAGGGCGTCTATACCCATTACCTGAGCCGCCTCGTCCCGCACGTGCATGCGTTCGAGCCCAATCCGAAAATGCATGCGCTGCTCACCCGTACGCTTCCCACGAACGCCACGGCCTACACCTGCGCCCTTTCCGACCGGAACGGCGCGACGGCTGAACTGATCGTGCCCATCTATGGAGGCGTCTTTTCCAACGTCGGCGCATCCTTGAACCCGCGCATGAAGGGCCGGCAGCACGGCTCGGTCACGGTCGAGACGCGCACCCTCGATTCCTTCAACTTCACGAATGTGGGGTTTCTGAAGATCGACGTTGAAGGCTTCGAGAAGGCCGTGCTGCGCGGCGCGACGGCGCTGATCGCCCGCGAGCGGCCCGTCATTCTGGTGGAAATGGAAGAGGGTCACACCGGGGAGCCGATCGAGGCCTCGCACGCCTTCATGACCCAGTTCGACATGGAGGGATTCTTCGTGCGCGCGGGCAAACTGTTGCCCCTCTCCGCTTTCGACGCCGAGCGCGATCACCGGCAGAAAGTGCGCCAGCCGGGTTACGTGAATAATTTTATCTTTAAACCGCGGCCGTAGCGCCGGCGAGCCACGCCCGCGTCTTCTCGTCCACCAGCGGCGACAAGGTCTCGCGCACCCGCGCGTGATAGCCGTTCAGCCAGGCTTTCTCCGTCGCATCCAGGAGCGACGGCTCGATCATCTTGAGATCGATGGGTGCGAGGGTCAGTGTCTCGAATTCGAGTAACGGCTTTTCCGCGCCCTCCGGTTTGGCGGCTTCGCGCACCGCTACCAAATTCTCGATGCGGATGCCGTATTCGCCCGTCTTGTAGTAGCCGGGCTCGTTCGAGACCACCATGCCCGGCTCGAGGGCGACCGTGTTGCCCACCTTGCTGATGCGTTGCGGGCCTTCGTGCACGCCGAGGAACGTGCCGACGCCGTGGCCGGTGCCGTGATCGTAGTCGAGGCCTTCTTGCCAGAGGGCATGGCGCGCGAGCGCATCCAACTGGCTGCCGGTCGTACCCTTCACGAAGCGGGCGCGGCCGAGGGCGATGTGCCCCTTGAGCACCAAGGTGAACCGGCGCTTCTGCTCGGGTGTGGCCTTCCCGATGGCGATGGTGCGCGTGACGTCGGTCGTGCCATCGAGATACTGGCCGCCGGAATCCACCAACAGCACCATGTCGGCTTCGATGCGCGCCGCCGTCTTCGGTGACGCGCGATAGTGCACGATGGCGCCGTTGGCGCCGGCGCCGCAGATAGTGGCAAAGCTCGGCGAACGGAAGAGATTGCTCTCGGCGCGGAAGGCTTCCAGGCGGTCGGCGGCCGAAACCTCATTGAGCGTACCGCGGGGCCCTTCCGTATCGAGCCAAGCTAGGAACCGCGTAAGCGCGGCGCCGTCGCGCACATGGGCGTCGCGCACACCCTGCAACTCGGCGGGATGCTTGGGCGCCTTGAGCGCCATGCAGGGATCGCCGCCAATCTTGGGCTCCTTCCTGGCGGCGGTGACGATGTCGGAAATCCAGCGCGAGGCGTATTCCCGGTCGAGGCCGATGGTGGCGACCTCCGCCGGCAAGGCCTTCAGCGCCGCCGCGAGTCCGTCGTAGGGCGCCAGCGTCACGGCGGGTGCATCTTTCGTCAGGTGCCCGCGCACGTTTTCGGTGACTTTGGCCGGATCCATAAACAAGGTCGCCCGCCCGTCGGCGAACAGCAGCGCATAACCATAGACCTGCGGCGTGAACTCGCCGTCGGCGCCGCGGATGTTGAAGAGCCAGGCAATCGCATCGAGGGCCGAGATCACGAAGGCGTCGGTGCCGTCCGCCGCGAGGACCTTGGCGGCGAGTGTGCGCTTTTCGGCGGACGAGCGGCCCGCGAATTTTTCCGGGTAGACTTCCGCCGGCGCTTTCGGGCGCGGCGGCTGATCCGTCCATATAGCGTCGATGAGATTGTCGGCGAGCGGGGCGAGGCTCGCGCGCGCCTTGGTGACGGACTCCTCGAACCTTGCGAGACCACCCGAGGTATGGAGCTTTGGATCGAAGCCCACCTTCATGCCGGGCTTCAGAACTTCGCCAAGCCAAGCCGGGGGCGGCTCGTCGATGAGATGGCGATAGATATAAAGCGTCCCATCCACCTGGTCGCGCACCTGCAAGGTGTAGCGGCCATCGATGAAGATCGCGGCCTGGTCGGCCATCACGATCGCCATCCCGGCGGAGCCCGAAAAGTCTGTGAGCCACTTGAGGCGCTCGGCGTAGGGCGCGGGGTATTCGCTGCGATGCTCGTCGCCGTGGGGAATGAGGTAGGCGTCTACCCTTGCGGCGGCCATGGCCTTGCGCAGGGCGGAAAGGCGGGTTTTCGCGCCGGTCTCGACGGTGCGGGTGGATTGGCTATCGAGAGGTGCTGCGGTCATAAGTCGAACGTAATGGGACCGCAGGTGGGTTTCAACGCGAGCGCGGAGTCGCCCTTGGATTTCAGCCGGCGGACAATCGGCGCGGCCGGCGTTGCGCGCGCCGGAGTGCCGATCGCGACCGAAATAGACCCAAGTTATCCACAGGCAGCGTATTGAATCTTCACAGGTTTTCTTGCCCCGTCACGCAACGCTACAGGGCGCTACAAACTGGTACAGGATGTTAAGGGACTACTCATAATTGCCGACCTAGCGTCATCGGGCGTGGCGAATGGCCACGTGATTTTTGGGTGGAGAACCTTCCCGATGCCCCAACGCGCGTCTCTCATCGTCCTCGTCGCGGCCCTGCTCTCGTCCACCGCGGCGCTCGCTCAGAACGGCCCCCCTCGCCCCCCACAGCCGAACAACCCGCCGAACACTAACAACACCGCCGCCGTCGATCCCGGACCGCGCGGCGGTTTCGGCGACGCGGGCAGCCCTTTTCAAACCCTCGAGACCGACGAATGGAATTTCTTCGCAGCGGCGCGCGAGGCGTTCGCGGAAGTGACGAGCGTCTCCGGGCGGCTGTTCGGCGAGGACGGCGTCGGCCTCGGTCCGCGTTTCAATCACAATAGCTGCGCGGGCTGTCATGCCCATCCTGCCGTCGGAGGAACGAGCCCCGCACGCAATCCGCAGGTCGCCGTCGCGACCCTCAACGGCGCGCGCAATACGGTTCCCGCCTTCATCCGGCCGAACGGCCCGGTGCGGATCGCCCGCTTCGTGCGCAATGCCGACGGAACGCCCGACGGCGGCGTCCACGCGCTGTTCGTCATCGCGGGCCGAACCGACGCGCCCGGCTGCCAGATCACGCAGCCGGATTTCACGGCCGCCGAAGCCCAGAACAATGTCGAGTTCCGGATACCGACACCGCTCTTCGGCCTCGGCCTGGTCGAGAATACGCCGGACGCCAACTTGCGCGCAGCCTTCAACGCGAATGCGGCCCCGAAGTCTTCGCTGGGCGTTTCGGGCCACTTCAATCTCAGTCCGAACGACGGCTCCATCCTGCGCTTCGGCTGGAAGTCTCAGAACAAGTCGCTGATGATCTTTTCGGGCGAGGCCTACAATGTCGAACAAGGCGTCACCAACGAGCTGTTCCCCAACGAGCGCGAGGACAACGCTGCCTGCCAGTTCAACGCCGGTCCCGAAGACGACATCGGCACGGGGCCCGTTGCAAATACTTTGAGCACGGCATCGGCGCACGCTTCGGACTCGGCGAACTTCACAATGTTCATGCGCCTGCTCGCGCCGCCGACGCCGGTGGTCTCGGCCGCCGCCCAGCGGGGCGAGCACGTGTTCAACCGCGTCGGTTGCCAGAGCTGCCACGTGGCACAGCAGACGACAGGCCGCTCGAACAATCCGGCCCTCGACCGCGTCACCTACCGGCCCTACAGCGACTTCGCGCTCCACGACATGGGCCAGAGGCTGAACGACCGGATCCGTCAGGGCGATGCGGCCGGCCCCGATTGGCGGACCGCGCCGTTGTGGGGCCTCGGGCAGCGCCTGTTCTTCCTCCACGATGGCCGCACGTCGGACCTGGTCACGGCGATCACCGCTCATGCGAGCCAGGGCTCGGAGGCGAATACGGTCGTCGGCCAGTTCAATCAGCTCTCGGCGCAGGATACGGCCGACCTCCTGGCTTTCTTGCGATCGCTCTAGAAAGAGCCGATCCAGCAGCGGCCGGTCGGGCGTCCCCCGCCTTACCGGCCGTTTAGCTCCCAATTCGCTTTAAGCAGCCCCTCCAGAGCGGCTAAGCTGCCCTCCTTAAGAAACAAAGGGCCCGGCTGCCTTTAGGGTCTAGGGAGGGACACATGACATCACATTCACGCCTTTTTGGGCTTTCGCTCGCGGTGCTGGTTGCCGCCACGCCAGCCCTCGCCCAGCAGAAGGGCGGCCTCGACGAGACCGGCCCCTATGCCGCCGTTCCCAGCTGGTACAAGCCGCCCATCAACGGCTGGGATCAACCCGTGATCGCCGTCGTCGTCGACAATCCGAACCGCATCATCATCGGCGCGGGCGATCAGTCGGTGACCCAGCCCAACGCGCCGATCATCGATATGGACGGAACGGTGCGCAAGGAACGCAGCACGACCTCGACGAAAAAACCCGAAGAAAAGACCCACGTCCATCAGCTCATGGTGCTGGATGGCACCGGCAAGACCATCGAAAGCTGGTCGCAGTGGGATTCTCGCATCGACCAGCCGCACAGCATCTACATCAGCCCCTACGATCCCCAACGCCACGTGTGGGTCGTCAACCGCATGGGCCACGAACTTATCAAGTTCAGCAACGACGGTAAGAAGATCGTTCAAGTGCTGGGCGAGCGCGGCGTGCAGCGCTCCGACAAGACACACTTTGCGCAGCCCGCGGGCATGGCGTTCCTGCCCGACGGCTCGTTCCTCGTCGCCGACGGCTACGTCAACTCGCGCATCGTGCGTTTCGACAGGAACGGAAAGTATGTAAACGAATGGGGCACCAAAGGCTCCGGTCCGGGACAGTTCGACCTGGTGCATGCGGTGACCATCGATCCGCAGGGGCGCATCTATGCCGCCGATCGCAGAAACAACCGCGTGCAGGTGTTCGATAAGGACGGGAAGTTCGTCGAAGAGTGGCCGAATGTCCGCAGCGTCACCAAGCTGATCGTCACCAACGACAATGGGATCTACTTGGCGTCGGCAGACGGCAACAACCGCATGGCGAAGTTCGATCTGAACGGCAAGCTCCTCACCACGTGGGGCATTACCGGCAGCCTGCCCGGCCGGTTCGACAATCCGCACCAGTTCGCCGTGGACGTACAGGGCAATCTGTTCATCGCCGACGCGTGGAACAATCGCCTGCAGAAGTTCACGCCGAGCCCGAACGCCGACAAGTCGCGCCTCATGACCACTGAATACGTGTTCCCAAAGGCCGGCGCGAAGTAGACTTTGTGAATGAGCTAACGAAGCGAAGGCGGCTCAGAAATGAGCCGCCTTTCTTCTGAGACAAGAGTCATGACACCGGCACTCGAAATCGTTCTTGGACTTTTCTTCATGGCGGGCGGCGGCTTCGTCGTCGTCCAGGGCCTGCGCGCGCGCAAGGTCAACCCCGCGCCGTGGCCGAAATTCTTTCTGGTCGCATTCGTGATCCACGCCGCGATCTTGACGCTGGGCGCCGGCCTGATTGCGAAGGGCCTCTACGCCATGAGCGGTGCGTGACGGCAATGCTTAGCAATCCCATGCACCGCCAGGTTCTCCTGCTGGCGACGGCTCAGGCGCTGTTTCAATCCACCGCCGTTCTGGTGGTCACCATCGGCGGCCTAGCCGGCAGCCAGGTCTCCTCCCCGGCCCTCGCCACGGCGCCGCTCGGCGCCATGTTCCTCGGCAATGCCCTTGTGACCGTTCCTGCGTCCCTCTGGATGGCCCGCGTCGGGCGGCGCACCGGCTTTATCGCCGGTGCGGCCCTGGGGACACTGGGCGGCCTCGCGGGAGCGGCCGGCGTCGCCACCAGCTCGTTGCTCCTTCTCTGCCTGGGGACGATGCTGCTCGGGGCTTATCAGGCCTTCGCGCTTTACTACCGCTTCGCCGCATCGGAAGTGGCCGACGACGCGTTTCGGCCGCGCGCGATCTCTTTCGTGCTGACGGGGGGAATTGTGGCGGCGTTCCTGGGCCCGGCACTGGCCCGCTGGGGTGAACCCCTGGTCACGCCGCAATACACAGGCTCGTTCCTGCTCGTGGCCGCCGTTTCGCTGATCGCGACCCTTCTTCTCTTCAATTTGCGCGCGCCGCCGCCGCCGGCCGCGGCCTCCACTGAAAAACAACGCCCGCTGCTCGAGATCATCAAACAACCGGCCTACCTGGTTGCGCTGTTCGGGGCGGCGACCGGGCAAGGCGTGATGGTGCTGGCGATGACCGCCTCGCCGCTCGCCATCGTCGCCCACCACCACACGCTGGCTGATGCTTCGCAGGCCATACAGTTCCACGTGCTCGGGATGTTCCTGCCGTCCTTCTTCACCGGCGCGCTGATCGCGCGCTTCGGAATCCTGCGGGTGATGTTCGCCGGCGTCGGGCTCTTGAGCCTCCATGTCGTCCTCGCTCTGAGCGGCACCGCGGTCCCCTATTTCATCTCAGCGCTCACGTTTCTGGGAATCGGCTGGAACTTCCTCTTCATCGGCGGAACGACCCTGCTCACCCAGACCTACACGCAGGCCGAGCGCGGGCGCGCGCAGGCCGTGAACGACTTGACGGTGGTGGTGACCGGGCTTCTTTCGTCGGCGAGCTCCGGAGTGCTGCTTGCGCTCTTCGGCTGGCAAAAAATGAACGTCATGCTCCTGCCGTGGCTGGCCCTCGCCGCCGCGGCGCTGGTCTGGTTCGCCCGGCGCCGGTCTTCGGCCGCCGCACAGTCCGCTTAGGAGAGGTGGTGGAACCGATCGTCTACCTGACATGCGAGATCAAGGGCCGCGATCTCGACTCCCGGGCGCTCATCGCTGCGCACCTCGTCAAGCGCGGCTACACGGCCCTGCTCGGCCAGTATTGGAACCTCAAGGATAGCGCCCCCACGGCGCCACGCGGATGTTACCTGTTCAAGACGGCCAACCAAATTCAGGCCGACGGGATGTCCGCCTGCAAGATGTACGGCCACGACGTCGTGGCCTCGGACGAGGAATCCCTTTCCGCCTCCGAAGCCGTTGCCGCGGAGTTGACCGTTCCGGCGACGTTCGACTACTGCGACCTTTATCTCGCGCTGACGCCCGCCCATGAGCGCGCCGTCCACAAGGCCATCCCCGCGTCGAAAGGCCGCGTGCGCGTGACGGGCACGGCGCGCGCCGACATCTTGCGGGCGACCCGCTTCGACCGCCCGCACGCGGCGCCCTACGTTCTGTTCAACACGTCGTTCGGCTGGCTCAATAGTGTCTGGGGAAGCGTGATCCACGCCATCAACAACTATAGCCGGGGGTCGCAGCGCGACCTGGAGACACCGGAGGATCAGGCGCTCATTCGCTCACGCGTGGATTACGAGACGGCCGCGTTGAGAGAAACCCGCGCCCTGCTCGACTGGTTCATCGCACGCGCGGACATGGACATCATCCTTCGTCCGCATCCGAACGAAAACGTGTCGTGGTGGCGCAAGCACTATGGCCGCGCAGGTCGCCTTCACATCGTGGAAAACACGGACCCCTATCCCTGGACCCAGCACGCGGCGCTCTTGATCCACAGCGATTCCACGACGGGGGTCGAGGCGACCGTCATGGGCGTTCCTTGCCTCAATCTCAGCCCGCACGACGCATGGGCGCGCCGCCTGATCCTGCGCGACATCAACTACAGCGTCGCGGCGGCCGGGGAGGCTTTCGGGGCCATCGAGAGTTTTCTCGACCGGGGCGAAGGCCCCATCGCCGAGGCGCGCAGCAATGACCCCTTCCCCAGGGACTGCGCGGCGGCGAGCGCCGCCGCCATCGCATCGCTGCTGCCGCCGCCGCGGCCCATGACCGCCTTCCCTTGGGCGCTCACGCCCCGCACGGACATCCATAAGAAGAAGTTTACGGTCAGCGCGGACGAATTTGCCGAAAGCCTTGGCCGCGCCCTCAAGATGGCGGGCTGTGAGGATTACGCAATCGAACCGCTGGTGGACTCGGTTGTAAAAGTCAGGCCGCGCACGGCCTGACGTTCATCTCACGTCGAATTCCGGATCGACCGGGACCTGCAGCGCGGTGACGAGATGATTGGTCTGACCCGCGAGGCCGATGATCGATACCAGCTCCCGGTGCTGGGCATCGGTCATCCCCTTGGCCCGCGCCGCCGCCGTGTGGGAATGGATGCAGTAGGAGCAGCCGTTGGCGGTCGAGACCGCGATATAGATCAGCTCCCGCGTCAGCGGATCGAGCGCACCGGGTGTCCCCATGATGGTCTTGACCTGGGTCCAGATGCGCGAAAGCTGGGCGGGGTCGTGGGCCAGGGCCCGCCAGAAATTATTGATGAAGTCGGATTTACGGGTGGCGCGGATATCGTCAAAAACCGTTTTGACGGCGGGGATGCCCTCCGCTTCGCGGTCGGTCATCATCTTAACGGTCGCCATGGCTCACCCTCCGACGCTTGTGACAAATACGTTACCATGCCGCCCTGGAAGAATGGCGGGCGCAATGATTTAATGGCGGGCATGTCCAAGGTTCTTTCCAGATTTGTGGCCGGCGTTTTCCTCCTCGCCCTGATGTTGGCCGCCATACCTCTCGCGCGCATCGTCGGGGTCCAGGCGCAGGATTGGCGCACCGCCAGCCGCGAGCCGGTGGGCTGGGCGCCACACCCCTCGGACTACGAAGACGCCGTCGTGCAGGTCTATGCGGCGCCCGCCGTGCGCTGGCGCGGCAAGTTCGCCGATCACACCTGGATCGCCATCAAGCCCAAGGGCGCGGCGTACTACACCCGCTATGAGGTGATGGG
The DNA here is from genome assembly GCA_945903705.1 of Fidelibacterota bacterium. GTDB lineage: Bacteria > Pseudomonadota > Alphaproteobacteria > Rhodospirillales > Rhodospirillaceae > SHVO01. The sequence continues at coordinate 58,026 of CAMDOZ010000002.1, forward strand.
CTTCTACCTGCGCCGGAACTCCTCGGCCGTTCGTGTGACGGAAACACCGACCCCGGACCAGCGCTGGTATGGGTCGGAGCCAAAGCTCCTGCAAGATTTGCGCGGCGCCGAAGCGGAAAAGATCGTCGCCGCCGTGCCCGCGGCCGTCGACTCTTATCCCTACCCCAACACCTACGTGGTCTGGCCGGGTCCCAACAGCAACACTTTCATCGCTCACATCGCTCGCGAGATCCCTGACCTCCGCCTGACGATGCCGGGCAACGCCATCGGTAAGGACTTCACCGGCTGGAAGTTCATCACCACATCGCCGAGCGGCACGGGCCTGCAGGTTTCTTTGGGCGGCGCGCTCGGTGTGATACTGGCGGCGGACGAAGGCCTCGAGATCAATATCCTCGGGCTCGTCATCGGCGCCAATCCGCGGACCATGTCCTTGACGCTGCCGAGCGTCGGGCGCTTCCCCGGCCAAGCTGATTGGACCAACGGCCTGCATCAAGTGAAGGCGACCGGCGATCTCGCCGCCGATATGCAGACGCCCTGACCGTCCTGCGCATTTGATCGCTGTCACAAAAATCCGCGCGCTCACGCTCGACGCTCCGACCGCGCCGGGACGACCCGCCTATGTCAGCGCCGCGAGCGGTCTCGTCAGCCATGGCCCGTTCCTCTACGTGATCGCCGATGACGAACATCATCTCGGGATTTTTCGGCGCGATGATCCAGCTCCGGGGACTCATGTCCGTCTGGTCGAGGGCGACCTTCCGCACGACCATAAGGCGCGCAAGACGGCGAAACCCGACTTCGAAGCTTTGACGTTCCTTCCGCCGTTCGAGGGCTATCCGCACGGCGCTCTTTTGGCCGCAGGATCGGGTTCGAAAGCCAACCGCCGCCAGGGAGCGCTATTGGGCGTTGGCGCCGACGGAGCGGTTCAAAGTGAACCCCGCGTTGCCGACCTCGGACTCTTGATGACACCGCTCGAGGCGGAGTTCGGCAAGATCAATATCGAGGGGCTGGTCATTGCCGGCGATGAACTTCGCGTTCTTCAGCGGGGCAACAAGGGTCATAGACGAAATGCAGTGGCGCGGTTCGCGCTGACGCCGTTCCTGGAGAACCTCGTGCGGGCTGGAGCGAACCCGCTCTCGCCGCTTTCCATTGCGGACTACGACCTCGGCGACATCAAAGGCGTTCCACTCACCTTTACCGATGCCGCCATGCTGCCGAACGGCGAGATGGTCTTCGCTGCGGTCGGCGAGGATACGGAGGATTCCTACGCCGACGGCCCCTGTGCCGGTACGGCCATCGGCCTCATCGGGGCAGACGGAGCGCTCCGGTGGACCGAGCCCGTAGCCGAAACCTGCAAGGTCGAAGGCGTCGGCGCCCGCCTCGACGGCGACACGCTGAATCTTCTCCTGGTCACGGACGCGGACGATATCGCCGTCCCGGCGGCCCTGTACGCGGCTGAGATCAACCGCCGAAGTGGACAATCGCCTTAGGCACCAGGCGGTCCAGAGGTTCTTCCGAGGCTTTCAGCATCGCGTGAAGCGTTCGGCCCAGCATCGTCGCCCGGGTGGGGATGATGATCATATATTCGATCGCAAGGCTGGCCCCGCGCAGTTTCTTGTAGTGCCCCGCCCCGGCGCCGAAGTTGACCACCGCCTTGCGTTCGCGACCGATCTCGAGCGCGAGCGCGAAGATCTGCCGGTAGAGGCCCGCTTTTTTGTCCGCATCGGTGCGGTAGCCGATGAGCGGCACGGAGACAAAGTCGCCGTGATCGCGAAGGGCGACAAAAGCCTGAAGTTCACCGTCCGCTTTCAGGCCGAAGAATTCCGCACCCCGCGTGTGATGCACATCGGCAAAGAAGTGCGCCGTGAGCTGCGGATTGCGGCTGCCGTGACGGCCGATATACACGGAGGTGTATTGAGCGTGCGCCGCCGCGAGGTCCGCTGGCGAAAATGCGTCGTGGCCGATGCGAACCAGCTTGGCCTTGCGCAGCAGGGCCTGATCCCGTTCGGCGTTGATCTTGTCGGGAAGCTCTCCGGCAGTGAGATCGAACGCATAGCTGACGCGGCTCGGCAGCGAGATGCCGCCCGCGAGCGCGGCACAGGCTTTGACGGCCTCGCGTCCTGCGACAATGCCGCGGGCGACGACAACCCGCTCCGGCCAGCGGGCGGCGGCAGCCGCCAGGGCGCCTGAAAGACCATGAAGCTGGGTCGCCCCGATAGGTGAAACGGACAGGAGCGCGTTATTGACGATCGCTGCTTTGTCCGCCCCTGCGAACAGGGCCGCTTTTTCGGCGAGGCCGAGGGTAAACCGCAAGACGCGGCCAGCCGCCGTTGTGGCCGACGTCGTTTCGTCCTTCGGCGTGCCGATCAGGGCGGAGACAAGCGACGTCAGCCAGGTCGCCTGGGACCCCTGATCCGCGTCGCCCAGCGTAACCGGCCAGCGTTTGCCGGCGGACGTTAGGATTTCCAGCCGGGCCCGGCCGTTTCCGATCCATGACGCGACGTCGCCGCCTTCAGGCGGCCAACTCATAGACATGGAAATTCCCGTAAATACCGGAACGGTCGCGTGCATGCAGGGTGTCCGATAGCGCATCAAGACGGCGCCAGCCTGACCAGGCGCCCGACTGCAGGTAAGGCGTGAACGGCGGCAGGGTGCCGGCCGTGCGGAAGACCACGCGTGATCCCGGGCGCGCCGTACGGCCGATTTGACTCCAGAGAGCGGTGAGCGAGCGTTCGTCCATCCAATCCTGGGCGTCGAGGAGAACGTAGCGGTCGAAGGACCCGGCTTCCTGACGCGCAAGGAACCCCGTCACGGACTCATGCACCAGGTGAAGCTGGCGGGCGCGCGTGCGCATCGCTTCGAAGTTTTCCCGTGCGAGGTAGGGCGGTAGGGCGCGGCCTTCCGCGGCCGGCGCATAGCCGTGGCTGAAAGCTTGCCACAGAAAATAGTTCTCGCTGGACTTGGCGGCGCCGGCGAGCCGTTCCGTGCGGTCGGCGAGCACGCTGGCCATGCGGTCGGGACGACCGTCGCAGAGGAGCTCGAACTGCCGCGGTGGAATGCCGAGAAGGAACAAGGGGTGCCGCAGCGAGAAGAACATCGAAAGGAGCCGCCCTTCGAACACCGGCCGCAAATGCTTACGCGCCCAGGCGCGCTGTGCATCGGCATCATCCAGAGTGAGCGCGTCCTCGAGTCGCACGCCGTGAGCGCGCGCGAGAATGCGGGAAATGGAAATGGCCGTGCCCAGCAGGCCCTTCTTGAAGAAACCCGAGACGAAATCTTCATAGCGGGCGCGGCGGCCCGCCTCCCAGTAGGCCTTGAGATCTTCCGGCAGTTTCCGTGCGATCTTATCGAGATAGAGCGCGCGGTTGCGCTCGCCGGACGCAGCAACGAACAGGGACCGGATGTCGGCGTAGCTATCCACGGCGCCGAAAGCCGCGCGCTTGAGGCCGGCGAGGGAAAGGTGGGCGAAGTTGAGATCGATGGCCGTCACGTCCACGTCGGGGGCGGCCGTGAGATAGGAGAGCGCATTGCATCCCGCGGAACAGATGGTCGCGACCCGGTGACCCGGTGCGAGCTCCATGGCGGCGATGTCGACTTCGGGGTCTTCCCAGATCTGGGTGTAGACCAGCCGGTCGAAACTCTTGGCAAAACTCTTGTCGCTGCGGCTTAAGGGAAGGTCGGCGCTTTGGACGGCGTCTCGGATAAGAACGGCGCTCGCTTGTTCTGACATTTTTGTGGAAATCCGCATGCTTAAGGGGGACGCGACAAACGCCACAAGATGAGCGCGCGCCGTGACGGAGGCGTGACGCTTCTGTGAAGCGTTCAACAAATTGTTGCTGTCGCGATGAGCTCCCACGAGGCCTCGTGGGCCGAATCCCGACGCTGCAAGCGCCCACGACTCGGAACTCATTGATTTGATTGCGGGTTTTTTATTTGAAGGTAGACTGCGATTCTATCCGCCCCGCCTTGACCGGCGGAATCCGCACCTTACATCGCAGCCCAAAGAATCAGCCGAGAACGTCCATGGCCCGCGCCCGTACCATCGTCGCTACAGTCCTCGCCCTCGCGGCATTTGGCGGCACCGTTATCCTCCTGCGCGACGGCGACATCTCGCTCCCGACCTCATCGGTACAGGCGCCGCTCACGACAGCCCCCGGGACATTGCCCGCAAGCCCGACCGGAGCCCTCCCTGCCTTCACGGACGTCTCCGACCTCGTCGAGCGCGTGACGCCGGCGGTGGTGAACATCCAAGTAAAATCCGAGGCTGTGCAGGCAAACCTTCCGGAGATCTTCCAGGATCCCCGGTTCCGGAAGTTCTTCGGGGTTCCCGACCAACTTCCGCGCCAGGAGCGCGCCTCAACAGGGTCCGGCGTGGTGGTGGATGCGGCGCAGGGTTATGTCCTCACCAATTTTCACGTGGTCAACGAAGCGACGGATATCGCCGTCACTCTCAAGGACCGTCGCACCCTCACCGCGACCGTCGTCGGCAAGGATCAGGCTACCGACCTCGCGCTATTGAAAATCGACGCCCAAAACCTGACCGCTCTTCCCGTCGGGGATATGTCGGATACGCGCGTGGGCGACTACGTGCTCGCCATCGGCAATCCCTTCGGCTTGGGGCAAACCGTCACCAGCGGCATCGTCTCGGCCATGGGACGCGCGGGCTTCATCGAACAGGGCTACGAGGATTTCATTCAGACCGACGCCGCCATCAATCCCGGCAACTCCGGCGGCGCTCTTGTCAATTTAAAGGGCGAACTCATCGGCATTCCAACAGTCATCATCGGACCGGGTGCGAACATCGGCATCGGTTTCGCCGTTCCGACGACGATCGCGCGCAATGTGATGGATCAGATCATCCAGTTCGGCGAAGTGAGCCGTGGACGTATTGGCGTGGCGGTTCGGGACGTCACCGCCGAGGTCGCGCAGAACCTGGGCCTTACCGTCAACCACGGCGCGCTGGTCAGCAGCGTCGAGTCCGACGCGCCCGCCGACAAAGCCGGCATCAGGGCCGGCGACGTGGTGGTCGCGCTCAACGATGTCGACCTCGACGGATCGGCGAGTCTGCGGAACCGGGTGGGCCTTGTGAAACCCGGCGACAAGGTGAAACTCACCATCGTGCGCGACGGCGAGCGCCGGGATATCGATGTAACCGTCGAGAAGGCCAGCGCCGTGCAGCAGGCGGCCGCGGCGCCGGAACCCACCACGCCCAGCCGGCTATCGGGCGCCGTGCTCGAGAACACCAGCAGCGGCGTGCGCATCCGCGATGTCGAGGAAAATTCGCCGGCCGCCGCGGTGGGCCTGCAGGACGGCGACCTTATCAGCGCTGTCAATCGCACACCCGTGCGCACCGGCGCGGAACTCGAGGCCGCGCTCAAAACGTCGAAGGCTCAATCTGTGCTGTTCCTAGAGCGCGACGATCGTCAGATGGTGCTGGTCGTTCCGTAAGCGGGACGCCGGTTAAAACGCGCTGAACATTTCATCGGGCTCCATGGCGGTAGCGTCGGCGATGATGTTCGCATAGACGGCAAGTCCGGCCATCGCGATCAGTTCGACAATCTCGGCTTCCTTGAGGCCGTGCTGGCGCAGCCCCGCATAGTCGGCTGGCCCGACGCTTTGCGGTTCGAGCGCGCATTTCATCGAGAAGAGGATCATGTCGCGCAATTGTATGTCCGGCATCGCCGTTACATCGCGCACGATATGTTCGATGGTGCCGGTTTCCACGCCCAGCATCCGGCAGCAGGCGATATGCGCCGCTTCGCAATAGCGGCATTGCCGTTCCTTCGAAATGGCAACGAAGATGAGTTCCTTTTTCCAGCGCGGGATCGCGCCGGTGACCAGGATGTTCCGCACGAGATCCCAGGTTCCCCGCGCCACAGTGGGCGAGTGACCTTGGGTCATGATGAAATTGGGCGGCGCCGGAAACGACATCCGGCGATAGAATTCGTCGTAAACTTGATTGGCCTCGCGTGACGCTTTGTCGGGGCGAAGAACGGAAATGTGGGACATGCAATGGCTCCTGCCTGCTGGCGGGAGCACGCGCTACTCTCAGCCGCAGGTGCCTCGTATAGCGTGTCCGACGACGGCGCAATGTACGAAATTGGACTGCGCGATTTAATCCGGCGGGAAGCGTTTGCTGCACGCGCTAAGCGCATTTGCGGCGTCAGCACACGCGCATCACGCCTTCCGGAGAACCAGCGTCGTCCACGGCGCAAGGCGATAGCGCTTCGCCAAACGAAGCCCGTGCATGCGATAGGGTGCGAGCACCATCTGCTCGTGATGGCGAAGAAACCCGGCAAGGATGAGAGTCCCGCCCGGGGCGAGAAGATGTGCGAGGTCGGCGGACATGGCCGCTAGGGGCCGCGCGAGGATGTTCGCGGTGATGACGTCGTAAGGGCCGCCACGCGTGACCTCGCGCTGGCCGCAGCCTTCACTCAAGACGCCGCGCACCAGGGGCGCCACGCCGTTACGCCGGGCGTTGTAGCGGCTCACCTTCACCGCGACGGGATCGATGTCGGCGGCGATCACCGGCACGCGCCAGGCTTTCGCCATGCCGATTGCAAGGATCGCGGTCCCTGCCCCCATGTCGAGGGCGCGGCTCACGGTCTTGCGGCGATGCTTGAGGTCATCGATGGCGAGAAGGCAGCCCAGCGTGCTGGCATGATGGCCGGAGCCGAAGGCCGTTGCGGCGTTCACTAGAATGCGAATGGCGCCCGGTGGAAACGGACCCTGAATGTGATCGCCGTAGATATAGAAGCGGCCAGCGCGCAGCGGCGGAAAGGCCGCGGCACTCTCGGAGAGCCAGTCTTTCTCAGGAATCTTCGCGATCTCTAAGGCCGGTTCGGCGACGCCGAGGCTGGACGCCGCCAAGGCGATCCGCCCGGCAAGTTCCGTCCGCGACGGCGCGGCAGCGAAGATGCCCTCGACCGTCCAGGTGTGGCCGTCGGGGTGAGCTTCGTACATGCTGACGACACCGGCGAGGCCTATGAACGCTTGTTCGAAGGCGTCGGCGTGTGCTGTGCGCACCGTCACCTTCGCGCTCCAGGCGGACCCGATGTCTTTCACGTCGAGGGTTCCACGAAACTGTCGAGCACCTTCTTCCGGCCCGCCTTGTCGAAGGAAATCTCCAGCTTGCTGTCGTCGATGCCTTCGACGATGCCGTAGCCGAATTTCTGGTGGAAGACGCGGTCGCCGATGCGGAACTCATTGGTGCTCACGCGCTCCTTGGCCTCATAGGTCGCCCCATCCGTGAAGCCCATGCGCCGGCGGATACCCGCGCCGCTGCGGGCGCCCGCGGTATCGTTGAAGCCCGGCCAGTCGCCGCCGCCGCCGCGATGGCCATACAGGCCTGGATCGGACTCCTGCTCGATATTCTCTTTCGGCAGCTCCTCGACGAACCGCGAGGGAATGCTGGATTGCCATTGGTTATAGACGCGCCGGTTGGCGGCGAAGGAGATGAAGGCGCGCCGGCGCGCACGGGTAATGCCCACGTAGGCGAGCCTGCGTTCTTCCTCCAGCGCCTTCTCGCCGCTTTCGTCGAGCGCACGGCGATTGGGGAAGATGTCTTCCTCCCAGCCGGGCATGAACACCGTGTCGAACTCGAGGCCCTTGGCACTGTGCAGCGTCATCAAGGTGACACCCGCCTCGCCGGCGTTGGCGTCGTTTTCCATGACGAGGCTGACGTGATCGAGGAAACCGCCGAGGTTCTCCCATTCGTCGAGGCCGGAGACGAATTCCTTAAGGTTGTCGAGGCGCCCCGGCCCTTCGGGCGATTTGTCCTTCTGCCACATATCGATATAGCCGGAGTCCTCGAGCACCTGGGCCGCGATCTCCGCCGGAAGCGTGGTTTCGCGCAAGGACCGCCAGCGCTCCATGTCGCGCGCGAAGTTGGCGAGAGCCGTGCGCGCCTGGGGCCGAAGTTCGTCGGTCTCGCTGATGCGCTGACTGGCTTCCATCAGCGAGACACCTTGCGCCCGCGCGAGAATGTGAAGCTTCTGGATCGTCGTGTCGCCCAGCCCACGCTTGGGCTTGTTGATGATGCGCTCAAAAGCGAGGTCGTCCTCCGGCTGCTGGATGAGCCGCAGGTAAGCCACCGCGTCACGGATTTCGAGGCGCTCGTAGAAGCGCGGACCGCCGACGACGCGATAGGGAACGCCGGTCGTGATGAACCGTTCTTCGAACTCCAGCATCTGGAAGCCGGCGCGGACCAAGATGGCGATCTGATCCAGCGCGTGACCGGCGCGCTGTAAGGTTTCGATCTCGTCGACCAGCCAGCGCGCTTCCTCGGCGCCGTCCCACACGCCGCGCACTTTGATGGGGGCGCCTTGCTCGACGTTCTCGAGACCGGTACGAAGGGTCTTTCCCAGCCGGCCTTCATTGTGGGCGATCAGGTGAGACGCGGCGGCCAGGATCGTCGGCGTCGAGCGGTAGTTACGCTCGAGGCGAACCACCTTCGCATCCGGAAAGTCTTTCTCGAAGCGCAGGATGTTGCCCACCTCGGCGCCGCGCCAGGAATAGATCGACTGATCGTCGTCCCCTACGCAGCACAGGTTCCGGTGCTTCTGGGTCAGGAGACGCAGCCACAGATACTGCGCGACGTTCGTGTCCTGATACTCATCCACCAGCACGTAGTGGAACTGCTCCTGATACTCCCCGAGGATATCGGCTCGCGACTGAAACAACGTGAGGCAATGCAGGAGGAGATCGCCGAAGTCGGCGGCGTTGAGGGTTCTTAGGCGCTCTTGGTAAGCTCTGTAGAGTGCGACCGCCCGGCCGTCGGCGAAGTCGCTGCCGCCCTGCCCGCCCACTTTATCCGGCGTCAGCCCGCGATCCTTCCAGCGCTGAATGACTCCCATCAACGCCTGCGCTGGCCATTTCTTGGAATCGATGTTGTCGACTTCCATGAGCTGCTTGAGGAGGCGGATCTGGTCGTCGGAATCGAGGATGGTGAAGTTGGACTTGAGCCCCACCAACTCGGCATTACGGCGTAAGATTCGCACGCTGATGGCGTGGAACGTGCCCAGCCACACCGCTTCGGCCGAGGGGCCGACGAGGTGCATCACGCGCTCGCGCATTTCGCGGGCGGCGCGGTTGGTGAAGGTCACCGCCAGCACCTGCCAGGGCCGCGCGCGCCGATTCATGAGGATCCAGGCGACGCGCGTGGTCAGCACGCGGGTCTTGCCCGTGCCTGCGCCAGAGAGAACCAGCACGGGCCCTTCGGTGGTTTCCACCGCCTGGCGCTGTTCGGGGTTCAGTTTCTCGAGCCACACGGGCGGCGCCGCCGGGACAGGCGGCGCGGCCGCGGCCGGTTTCGGCGCAAGAGGCTCGAATGGGAGATCGTCGTTCAGCTCAAAGGGATCGGACATCGGATCTTTTTGTTATCTGGTCATCCTGGGGCTTGTCCGCAGGATCCAGGGTTTCAAGGTTCGGTCATGCCACAAAGCCGGCAGGCGCTGCATAGTTTAGCGCATCACAACCCTGGACCCTGGGCATTCGCCCAGGGTGACGAGTTGTGTTTATGGCCGCCTTTTACGGCCTCACACCCAGGATG
>CAMDOZ010000003.1 GCA_945903705.1 Fidelibacterota bacterium
CCGAGGCCGAGCGCCCCGCAATTGCTTCGGAAGCGCGCGCCGCCCTCACGCGCGCAGCGGCCCTCGATCCCAACAATCCCGACGTTCACTTCGCCTTCGCCAATCTCCACTCCTTCCTCGGCGAATACAAAGACGCCATCGAGCGCCTCAAAACCACACTCGCCCTAAGACCCGACTGGAGCAGCGCTTGGAACAATCTCGGCTCTCAGTATGAGTCGATAGGTGAGCGCGCCGCAGCGATCGCGGCATTTGATCGCGCCATTGACCTCGATCCCCGCGATGCCGCCGCCGTCGTCAATCGCGGCATGGCGTATCTTTGCGTCGGAAGATTGGGCGACGGGTGGGAAGGCTACGCACGGCGCTTCGAAGATCCGCGCTTTCCGTTTGTGCGGCGCGACTGGCCGTGGCCCGTCTGGCGCGGTGAAGACCTGACGGGCAAGAGCATCCTTGTGTGGAGCGACCAGGGCATCGGCGACGAAGTGCTTTACGCGTCGATGATTCCGGAGATCGCGGCGAAAGCGGCAAGTTGTGTCGTCGAATGTGCGCCGCGCCTCGCGCCGCTTTACCGGCGCTCCTTTTCCGGTCTCACCATCGTCGCGAATACTGCGGCCGCGCGCCGCGACCTTCTCGGGCGCGCGTTCGACTTTCACTGCTCGGTGCTCGATCTCGGCCGCTGGCTCCGGCCGCGGCTGTCGGCCTTTCCAAACCACGGCGCGGTGCTTCAGGCCGATCCCGGGCACCGCGATGAATGCCGGCGCAAATACCTTGCCGCGGCGCCAGGCCGGCGCCTTGTCGGCCTCTCCTGGCGAAGCGTGACACCGGAGATGTCCCACCAGAAAGGCCGACCCCTTGCCGCTTTCCACCCGCTGTTAGCCGCCGAAAAATTAACCTTTATTAATTTACAGTATGGGGATGTGCGCGCTGAAGTAGAGGCGCTCCCAGTCGCGTATAAATCGAATATTATCATTGATTCTGAAATAGATAGCCTCAAAGACCTGGATGGCTTCGCAGCCCAGGTGGCCGCTCTGGATGCCGTCGTGACCATCAGCAACACGACGGCCCACTTTGCGGGTGCGCTCGGCGTGCCGACCTGCCTGTGTCTCGCGCAGGCCCATAAGCAGCTCTGGTATTGGTTTGCCCGGGGTCAATACAGCCCCTGGTATCGGTCGATTCGGATTCATCGGCGAATCCCCGGAGAGGGATTCGCCGAGATCAAGGAGATCCTTGAGAATTGCTGACATCCCGGCCTCGCATAGCGCGTAGCCAATCGTCAGTTCCCGTCAGTAGAGGTTGAGCGGCGATCAGGATCACTGCTTACAATGGGGCGGCGTACACTTTTTTTTTAACGCGTCCATGCAGGCCCCGGTTTGCGCTAAAAAATCGCGCCGAAGGGGCCTAAATCGAGGTTGAATGGCTTGACATTAGGGCAGCGCCAGAGTGATATGGCGATGCGCTGACGGGCGCCAGAAGTTTGTGGCGGCTCTTTGCCGTTGCGAACTATGAACCAGATCTGAAACCTTAAGGGGATCCCAAAACTATGAATAAACAACAGTTATACACCTTTGGCGGCGCACTGCTCGCGTCGACCGCGCTCACGGGAGCGGCGAACGCCCTCACGTGGGGCAAATCTGTCAGCGGGTCGCTGACCCTCAGCACCAGCGCAATCAGCATCACCAACACGCTGTTCTCGACGACTGCTTCGACGGCCAACACCGTCGTCATCTCGGCGAACGGTGCCAACCGCGTCGCTGCGCGCTTCGCCAACGTCTACAACTCCACCACGGTGCCGAGCACCGGCTTCTCCATCGAAATGTCTCCGACGGGCGCCACGTTTGGCAACGCCAGCTTAGAGTCCGCCAAGTTCCTGATCGTCGGCTCGCATGGCACGACCTTCCAGGCGACGACTTCGGCGTCCACTATGTGCTCCAACGCGGTCGGTTTCGCCACGCAGTTCGTGCTCAACGGCTGCACCGCGGGTGACGTCACCTCCGGCGGCGGCCTCAACATGTCGATGGCCATCGGCGGCGTGCTGTTCAGCGGCGTGACTTTCTCCAACGCCTCGGGTCTCGCCACTGCCGGCAGCTCGATCCAGATGACCGGTCGTGTCTACAACACCGCGACCTCGGGCAACTTCGAAGCGGCCGCTACCGGCAACTCGATCACCTCCGCTGCTCCGCTCGCCATAACGGCGGGCGCTCGTGCGAACGTGACCGTGAGTGCGACCACGACTCCGCTGGCGTTCACCTCGCTATCGTCCACGAACACCGGGGTTACCACCGCGACGTTGACCATGGATCTCACTTTGATCGTGCTCACCGGCACGGGCACGTACCGCGACGATCTGACCACGATCTCGACTGCGGCTAGCGAAATCTCGAGCACCCGCATCACGGTGACCAGCGCCATCCTCTCCAGCGGCGCTGTTCATAACGTGTTCGTGCAGCACAGTGCGACCTCGCGCGTTAACAGCTTGACGGCTGCTAACTTCTCGGGCGGCACGGTGACGTTCGTTGTCGACAGCGCTACGACCACCTCGTACATGGTGTCGATCGCGTTCAACGGCACGACCGCCATCCCGGCCGCTGCCCAGGGCACGACCACCATCACGTTCGGTGTTGGAGCCGGCAACGCCCAGGCGGTCACTGGGACCTCGACTGGTGCTGCCGGTACCGCTCAGGGTGGCTTCCGCGCCGAAGTGAATATGTTCGGTGCTTCGAACGCCGCTCCGTACAGTTCGTATCTGCGCATCCACAACAACGGCGGCGTCGCCGGTACTGTGAGCATCACGATCCGTAACGACGCTCATGACTCGGGCGCGCAGCTCGGTTCAGCGTTCTCCACGGCCGCGATCCAGCCGGGTGGAACGATGCAGCTGTCGGCTGCGGAAATGGAAGGCTCTGCGACTTCGACGAAGCTGCCTTCTGGCGGTGCTAACATCGCTGCGGCGAGCCGCACGGGTGCTTACACCATCCAGGCGACCGGCCCGATCGTCGGTTACGTGCAGCACATCCTGTTCAACGGTTCGTCGGTTGCCGACCTGTCGGCGTTCCGTAACGGCGGCGTCACGACCAACAACGCGTCTCCGTAATCGCTACACTAAACCGGTTCGCCGGTTTGGAGATCGAGGGAGGGTGAGCAATCACCCTCCCTTTTTCTTTGCCGTTTCTTTCCCTGCCGGACCGGCCAGCGGCCAATCTGCGCCCGATTAAACTGACATTCATGTAAGCCGCCGCGCGGGCCGGTTCGGGCTATGTTCCGGCTGCCGAAGTGAGCGGCAGAGAGGCTTATGCTTCAATCTTTTCAATACGAGGCGGTGGACGGCGCCGGACGCGTTCTGACCGGACGCCTAGACGCAGCGGGTGAGCGCGACGCGCAACGCGCCCTGGAAGGCCAGGGGCTAACCGTCGTCAGCCTCGCCGGCGCAAAGGCACAAGCCGCAAAGAGCGGCGTTTTCGGCTTCCAACGCGGGGTGAGCGCGCAGGACCGCATCTTGGCCTTGAAGCAGCTTGCACTGCTGCTAAAGGCGGGCGTCCCGCTTGTGCAAGGGATCGGCACTCTCAAGAATCAGGCCACCCACCCGATCCTTGCGGAAGCCTTCACCAGCATGGAAAAGCGCCTGCGGACCGGCGACACCTTTTCGAACGCCCTTGCCTTAGCGCTGCCCTCGCTCCCCGCTTACGTAAACCAACTGGCCGCTTCCGGCGAAGCCATTGGCCACCTGGGTCAGGCCCTGGACGACGCCGCGACGCAAATGGCCTACGACCGCCAGGTGCGCCAGGACATTCGCAATGCCTTGACCTATCCGTCGATTCTCATTGTTGCCGGCGTCACCGCCGTCCTCTTTATCTTCATTGTCGTCGTCCCGCGATTTTCCGCCATGGTCGCGAATGCCAAGGAACCACTCCCGTGGATCTCGGCCGTCGTGATCAAGACAGGCATGTTCCTCAGCGCCAACAAGCTGCTCCTGTTTGCCGCCGTCGCGGGCGCCGTCTGGTTCGCCTGGTCGGTCTTTAAGAGCCCCAAGCGCCGAAGCCAGATGCATGAGGTCCTGGGCGGCCTCCCGCTCATTGGACTCTGGCTGAACGAAGCTGAAGTCGCCCGCTGGGCGTCGATGCTCGGCACGATGCTCGCCAACGGCGTCGACCTGATCAAAGGCCTGCAGCTTGCCAGGGACGGTGTGAATCTTTCTGGCCTTCGCGACCGCCTCGATCAGGCGACGAAACTGGTCAGATCGGGACAATCGCTGTCGTCGGCCATCGCGAGCCAACAGGCCTTCTCCGATACGGCCCTCAGCCTTATCCAGGTCGGAGAGGAATCGGGCGAATTGCCGACGATGCTAAAGTCGCTCGCCGCTCTCTACGAGGATACGGCGCGCCAGAGAATGAAGCAGTTCCTGCTGTTCCTCGAGCCATGCGCCATTCTGTTCATCGGAATCGTGGTCGGTGGTATCGTTGCAGCCATTATGTTAGCAATCACATCCGTCAATCAGGTGGCTCTCTAATGCCGAACGCCGTTGAAATCCGCCGCGCCCCTGCGGTGGCGGCCGCCCTTCAGAAGGGCTTCACCCTCCTCGAAATGCTGGTGGTGCTTGTCATCATCGGCCTTCTGGCCGGCCTTGTCGGTCCTCAGCTGATGGGCCGGGTCGATACATCCCGCCAGACCGCCGCGGACACCCAGAGTCGAATGTTGAAGAGCGCCCTCGATACGATGCGGCTCGACATCGCCCGCTATCCCACCAAGGAAGAAGGCCTCGTCATGTTGGTGAACGCGCCCGCGGACGAGCGCGTGGCGCGGAAATGGCGCGGGCCCTATCTCTCCGAATCGTTGCCCGCGGACCCTTGGGGGAATCCGTACCAATACGAGCCGATTTCATCGACCGTGGTCGCCCTTTACAGCCTCGGCGCCGACGGAGAACCGGGCGGCGAGGACATCAACTCCGATGTCGGCCTCCTGCCGAAGTCGGCAGCCGCCAATGCAGCGCCCTAAGAAAGCGAGAAACCGGGCGACGGGAGAGCGTGGCTTCACGTTGCTTGAGATTGTCGTTGTCCTCGTCATCGTTGCGATGACCGGAGCGATCGTCTTTCCGCGACTGACGACGATGGCGGCCAGTTTTGAATTCGCCTCGCAGCGCGATAGTTTTGAACAGGCTCTGAACGGCTTGACGTATCGGGCCTACCGGGACAATGACGACAAGACCCTGCAAGGGTCTTACAGCGCCGCCGGCCGCGACATCGAGGCAAAGCAACCGCGTCGTGAGCCCGGCACGACGCTACCGCCGGAAATGCGTGTACGGTCGCTGGCCGCCAATTCGCGCGAGCATCTCCCCCCTGTCACGACAAGCTATGCGGTGCTTCCCCTGCCTCAAGGATGGGAAATGGTGATCCAAGACCCCATTTACTTCCGCGGATCGGGATATTGCAGCGGCGGTACCGTCGAACTTTTTGTCGGACGCCTTCAATATACCTACAGGCTGCAGCCACCGCTGTGCCGCGCCGAATTGGTGGAATGAGCGATGGTCCGGAGGCCAACCGCTGGATTCACTCTTCTCGAAGCGATCGTCGCACTGACGGTGATGGCGCTTGCTTTGATACCCTTGATCACATTCATCGCGCAGTCGGCCGACCAATTGACTCGCGCGGCGGAGGTCAACGAGCGCAGCCTGACCGCACAATCAGTGATTGCCCTGATGGAGCCGGTCAATCCCATGGCCGAGCCCGAAGGGAGCCTACCTCTCGACGATGAAGTCGAGGTGTCCTGGCGCGCCGAAGCGATTGCGCCGCCGTCCGAAGGGGCGATCCTTGGGACTCTGCTGAACGGCTACCGTATAGGATTCTACGGCGTAACAGTGGCGGTGAGCCGCAACCGAGAGCCGTGGTTCGACTTTACCATGCGTAAGGTAGGCTATCAGAATATGCGATCCGCTGGCGCGTTTTCAGGGGACCCGTCAGGGGGCATGGGACCAGGAAGCATGGGACCAGGAGGCATGGGACCAGGAGGCATGGGACCATGAGCCGCGGCTTTACGCTCCTCGAAGCCCTAGTGGTGCTCGTCATCACTGCCCTCATCTCCGTCGTGCTCGTCCAGGGGCTGGGTCTTCTTCTGGGGGCGCGCACCAGCGTGCAGAACAGACTCGTCGAGGTCGACGAAGCCGTTATCGAGCAAAGTCTTTTTTTGGAGCCTTTGCGGGGCGTCGTTCCCGACTATAACGAGCGGCCGCATACTTTCGTAGGCGAAGTCAAACGCCTGCATGGGATGACGACGCGCCCCCTGCAAGGGCGCTCGGGAACACCGGTGCCATTTACCCTGACGATCAGCTTCGATCCTTCGCGCGACCAGAGCACTCTCATGTATCAGGAAGACAACGCCCCGCCTCTTCCGCTCGGATCTTGGCAAGGCGAGACGGGGACCTTCGCCTACCGCAACATGACGGGCGCGTGGCGGGAAGCCTGGCCGCCCGAAGACGATCCGCAGGCGCCGCAGACGCCATGGCTGATCCGGTTCGAGCGAGGAACAGGGTTTCCCAAAAACCTGGTCGCGAGCGTCAACGGCACCCATCAACGTCCCTTGCGCTTTCGCGATACGCCTTTTGGCGTCGACTCCTTTACGGCCCCCCGCTAGCACGGCGCAAAAACGTCAGCTTATTAAGCAATTACAAATGTTTGGCGCCTGGGTCTGACAATGATTTAACGCCCACTTCAATCCTGCGCCGATAGTATCTGCGGCGCTGCCACACAATTCTCTCGCTTTGGGCCTGCCGACATTCTTTGCCTGTCGGCGTGCCTTCGGGTTGGGATGAGGTTTCAGGCGTGTCTATTGAGTCCACACAGTCGAGCGGCTCGCCGCACGCGCAAGCACGAGGGTTCATCCTCGCGCTGACGCTGTGGGTGATTGCGCTGTTTGGAGTCGGTGTCGCTGCCATTAATAGCTGGGTCTCGATGGCAACGGAGAACGCCCGCACCTTGCGCTCGCGCGTGGACGATGAAATCGCGCTTTCGAATGCCAAGAGTGAGATCATCTATGCGCTCGCCACGCGCCCCATGACTCATCGCGGGCTGGAGGTCGGGTCGGACCTCAAGCGGCCGACCACCGACGACATGTTCATAAGTATGGCGCAGGCAGCCCAGGAAACGTCCGGCTTCATTGCATTCGATCGCCGTCCTTATGTGATGGAAAGCAATCCCGACTATGCGATTCAAATTCAGGACGGCCGGGGCCTGGTCAACTTGAATCGGATCCAGCCGCCGCTCTTGCGCCGCCTATTTGCGTTTTACGATGCGCCGGAAGTCCTCCGGAACCAGCTGCCGGACACGCTACAGGATTGGATCGACGAAGATGACTTGACGCGCATTGCCGGCGCGGAACGGTCCGACTATGAACGCCTTCGGCGGGTGCCCCCTAGCGACGCCCGGCTCGTGACGCCCATGGAGGCGCAGAACATCCTCGGATGGGACGAAATCCCGCAGATGTGGGAGGACGACTTTCGCGCGCCCATCTTCTCGACGTGCGCTGCAGCCGGATTCAATCCGAACACCGCGCCGGAAGCCTCGCTTCTCGCGCACATGCCGGGCCTTACAGAAGACGGCGCCAAGTTCGTCGTCGATCAGCGCCGGGTGAGTACCTTTCGCCACGCCCGCGAATTCATGGACGCGGCGAACGTCACGGTCCCCAACGAAGCCTTCTTCTTCGGCACGTCGCCCGGCAGTTGCATGGTGATCGATTTCGTCAATCGCAATACCGCGGAACGTACCCGCGTTTCTCTTACTCTTGTAGATCGCAGTGAAAATCAGCCCTGGCAGGTGGACTATGCTTTCCGAATCCCTTCGCAGTACAGCGGGGCGCTTGACGGGCTCGATCCGCAGCTCACTTTCCCAGCCCCCGAAACGCTTTATTCAGTCGACGACTCAGCTCTTGCACCTTCCGGGCTCCGACAGGCGCCCTAACTGGATCCTCAGCCGCCGCTTCGTGCGGCAGAACGTCTTTGAAGTTTCCGAGAGCCTGCCCGAATCGAAACGCAAGCTGGCGCTCTCCCTCTTGGTGCGCAAGTGGTCGCCGTTTGTGTCGAGCCAATTTGCCGCGCAATGGGTCGGACACCGTGCCTGCGTATATGCCTGGGACGGTGACGCGGTTGCCACAGCCATTACAGCGGCCGGCGAAAGCCCCCAACGATGCACCATTTGGCCCGAAACATTTTTCCGCGCACCCCTGCAGGACGGCATCCGTCTTGCACAGATGTGCGATGGCGTCGAAGGGCAGGTCTGGAGAAGCGGCTTGCTGGTCGCCACGCGTTGGTGGCCGGCCTCTCCAGCACCGCGCGACTGGGCAGGGTTCTTGCGCGCGGCCGGGATTGACCTCAGCCAAGCTTCGTTCGACGTGCCCGCGGCCGTGGAAAGCGAAATCCTCGCGCTTCCTTGGACGGTCGTCAGCGCTCCCGTTACCGATTTATGGAGCCTGCTTCAGAACGAACGCGCCGCCGCAATTGCCGCAACGGTGGTTGCCGTACCATTTCTCTATTACCTGACGCAGTCGGCCGTGCTCCTGGCGGGAACGATGCGCGTCGAGGCAGCTATTGCCGATCTAACCGCGGCGAACCAGACCATTCGTACCGACCGGACGGCCGCCTTTACCAATCTCGAAAATGTCGAAACCTACCTTGGCCTTGAAAACTTTCCGTCGCAGTTCGAGACCATGAACGTGATCACCGGCTTGCTTCGCGAAAGCAAAGTCTCGCTGGCGGAATGGAACTTCGACACCGGAAATCTGCAACTTGTCATACAAGCCGACCGCCCGCTCGAAGCGCCCTTCTTCATCGAAATGTTCGAAAAGAGCGACCATTTCTCGAATGTGAGCGCCACCGTTGGAAATCAACAGCGAGAACTTCGCTTGACCATGTCGGTCGAACCGCGGCAATGGCCGACGTCATGATGAAATCTTTCCCGACGCTTCAGAAGTTGCTGGACCGCCTGCGCGCCGAGTCGCGCAGTAGGATCGGCCATGACATTGTGCTGACCGATCGCCTCAAGGCCATGCTGTCCGTTGCCGTCGCGCTCGTCGTGCTTGCGGCTCTGATCGGAATGCACCAGACGGTCTCGTCGTTCGAACGCGATTACGAACGCGTACAGATCGACAAGGCGCGTTTGGAGGCCCAGATCAAAGCTGGCGGCTGGCAAGAGCGAAAGCAGCAGAGCCAAGTCCTAAAATCTCTCTTGGAGGAACGGCTCTGGGCCGCGCAGACCCCGGGGCTTGCCGACGCAGGCTTCGAAAGGTGGCTGCGTGACCGCATGTCTCCGCATAAGCTGGAGCCGATCGCGCAGATTCAAGTTCGGCGCGTTCCGCTCGTGCGGCAGGTGCAACCGGGCGAACAGCCAACCCCGCTCTCAACCGTTCAGCGCATGACGGCGAAGCTGATCCTTCCGTTCGAGAGTGCGGGACTATCGCACTTCTTGGCAGACATCGCCGAGGCGGATAAGGCCGTGGTTGTCGATCGTTTGATCGTGCGCGCGGGACGAAATGCACGTATCGAGATGGACGTGTCCGCGTTCTACCGTTCTTCCGAACGGAATTGAGGAGCCTCGCGGGTGGATCGTATTCTGACGCAGATCTTGGAGAGGCTTGGCGCTCTTCGGCCCTACGCGACCCATCTCGGCGCGTTGGGAATCGCCATTCTTTTCGGTTTGATCGTCGCGGTATTTAAGGTTTCGGGCAGCCCTCCTGCCGTGGACACGGCTGACCGCTGGCCGTTTCCGCAATGGGCGCCATTCCGCGCGGGCCCGCAGCGGGAAGTGCTCGCGCGGAGCACCCTATGGGCAGAAGATCCGACAAAAGCAAAAGTGGTCGTCGAAAAGAAAGTGGAAGGGCCGCCTTGGCGCTTCATCGGTACTTTTCAGGAAGGCGATACACGCATGGCAGTCATCGAACTTGATCAGGGAAAGCGCATTCAGCGCGTTGGCCCCGGTCAACCGCTGCCGAACGGCGCGTTGATCAAGACGATCGACACGAGTGTCCTCACCTATGACGAGAATGGCATCGAAAAGGCCCTGAAGCTCTTCGGCCTGACAAAAACTGACAACCTAGCGGCTGGAACTGGAAAGAACTGAGCGTATGAAAAAATCATCGCAGAAGCGTCAACTGCTTACCGCTTGCCTCGCGATCGGAGGAGCCATGGTAATTCTGGCGAGCTGCTCGTCCCGGGTACCTTCGAGAATACCGCCTCCGTTGCCCGTGCCAAAGGCCGCCGATAGGGCCGGATTTACTGTTGCTGAAGGATCGGGGGAAACCGCGGGCCCCACGGAGATGAAAGTGACGGCTGGGCCTACGGTTCCACTCGGCAAGGGGACGACCGAGCCACTACTTTCCTCGGCCCTCCCTCACCTCACGGGTGAACCGATCAGTGTCAACTTCGACGGCATTCGCCTGCCCGCCTTCATCAATACTGTATTCGGCGAACTCTTAAAGCTTACCTTCGAAATCGACAGCACCGTGGCGGCGCGCGATCAAATGGTGACTCTGCGTACGGCCGGACCGCCCCTGTCACGCGACGAATTCTTTGGTCTCGTAGCCGAAGTTCTCAAGAACTACGGCATCAGCATCGTTTATTCGAACAACGTGTATCGGATCGTGGAGTCCGCAACCGTCAAGAAACCAATTCCGCGTATCGTACGCACGCGCACGGCGTCGAATGTGCCGGCTGACTTGCGCCCGATATTCTATTTCCAGACCGTGCGAGCCATTTCAACCCAAACGATGATGAGCTGGCTAAACCTGATCATGGGCGATCGGGTTACGCCGATGCCCTTGCTGGGCGCCAGCGGAATTGTACTGCTGGGGAGCCCGTCGGACGTGGAGGCGGCGATAGAAGTCATGGAAACGCTCGATCAGCCGTTTCTGGCCGGCAGCCAAAGTCTCAAAATTTCGCCGGCGTTCTGGAGCGCGCAGAAACTTGCAGAGCAACTCGCGAGTATTTTGACGGCGGAGGGTTATAGCATCGCGTTGGGTGGGCAGGCGGCGAGCTCGATCAAGATGCTCCCCGTCGAGGCCTTGAACGTCATCATCGTCTTCGGAACGTCCTCTGAAAGCCTGCAACATCTCTTGCAGTGGGCCACCGAACTCGATCAGCCAAGTCAAAAAATCGGGACCCAAGGCGTCTACTATCACCAAGTCCTCAACACGAAGGCGTCGGAAATCGCGACCACGGTCGGCTCAGTCCTGGGCGTGGGCGGCATAGGCGGCGCCCAGCAGCCGGCCAGCGGCGGAGTGACCTTGGCGACTGACTTACCTGCGACCGCACAACCAACGACGGCCACAGGAGGCGCGCGGGGCTCGCAGCGCCTTATCGTCGATGAGCCTCGCAACGGGATCCTCTTCGTCGGTACCGCCGAAGAGTTCGCGCAGTTCAAGGCACTTGCCGTCCAAATGGATCGAGCGCCCTTGGAAGTCCTGATCGAAGCGACGATAGCCGAAGTGACGCTGAGAGACAGTGAAGATCTTGGCATCGTACTGGACTATGACGACGGAAGAGCCACAGCGCCGAATCGAACCGTCGTTCAAGCCGACGAAGGCGGCATATTCTTCAGCCTCATCCGCGACCGCGCGTCCATCCTGGCCCGCGTCAACGCCCTCGCCGACTTCAATCGCCTCCAGGTCCTGTCGAGCCCGCGCATCGTCACGAGTAGCGGCAAGCAAGCCGCCATCAACGTGGGAACGCAGGTCCCCATTATCACGGCCCAGGAATCCTCGAGTGGTACGGTTGGCGGCAATACGTCGATTCTGCAGTCGATTCAGTACCGGACAACCGGCGTGTCCCTCAGTATCGAGCCCACCATCAATTCGAACCGGCGGGTCGAGCTGACGGTGCAGCAGGAGGTGAGCGCCGCGCAGGAAAACAACCTGTCGTCCGTCCAGAGTCCGGTGATCATCAACCGTTCGATCAGCACATCGTTATCGCTGAACGACGGTGAAACCGTCCTGCTGGGCGGCATGATTTCAGAGAACTTCAGCGCAGGCCATACAGGAGTTCCATATTTGAAGGACATCCCACTGCTCGGCAATCTGTTCAAGTCGGGTTCGGAATCTGTCAATCGAACGGAATTGATCGTTCTGATTACGCCTTATATTATCGACGGACCCGAAGGAGCGCGGCAAGTACGCGACGCCTTCCGCGGCAAACTTGGTGAATGGGCGCAACCGCTGGCCGAACCGGCGCCGGCCGCGGTCCCCGTCGCTTCACCTCAACAATAGGTTACAGATGTTGAATTTACTTTCTCGCACGCTTCTTGCATTCGCCTTGCTTGTCGTATCCGCGGCTCATGGAGCGGAAGTCGCCCCGTTGCCGCGATTTACGCCAGACGATGTGGAACAACTCACCATCGCCCAGCTGGACACGCGCACCGCAACGGGAGATTTGAAGGCCCAAGCCGAGCTTGGAGCGCGCTACGCGCGCGGCGCCGGGGTCACGGTCGACCTAAAGAAGGCGGTGTCGCTGTTCGAAGCTGGCGCAAAGAGAAACGGAGCGAACGCGCAATACTATCTTGGCACGGCCTACTCTATGGGCGTCGGCGTGAAGCAGGATCCGAAGCAAGCGGCACGGTGGTTTGGGAAAGCCGCCGCGCAAGGGCATGCCGGCGCGCAATACTCGCTCGGCGTCATGATGGCTACGGGAGAAGGCGGCCTTAAGGCCGACCCCAAGAAAGCGGCTGATCACGTCCTGAAGTCCGCCGAACAGGGTTTCGTCCTGGCCGCCTTCAGGATGGCTCAGCTTCATATAGCGGGCTTGGGAGTCGCACGAGACACTGAACGAGCGGCCGATTGGTATCGGCGCATCCTCAAGACCCAAGACCACCCTCCCTCGACCGCCGGCCTCGTCGTCCTCATCGAAACGAGAGAGGCGACATGGCAGCCTGGGGATCCCATTAACCAGCCCCCACCCTTGGCTAAGGAGGAGGCTCCCGCACAGGTCGCCGAAATCGCGCCCCCCGTTATGACGGGGCCCATCACGGCGGCTGCCCCCGACACGACCTTAAGTCTCTTGCCCGACGAGCAGGAGACCATGACGTCATTCAAGACAGAACAAGGGCCGACGATCGAGGCGAGGACGAGAGCGGGCGCCCTTACGCTTTTCAGCACCTCGGACAAACCGCTTTCTTGCCAGATCGGCGTCACGTTCAGTTACCTTGAGAAGGACGGCGTGAGAACGCCGGGCACTTTCCTCTGCTTTCAGGCGGCCATGCGGGTCGGCCAGAAGGTGCAGGTTTGCGACGTCGTGAATCGCAACTTCGTGCAAACAAAAGTCGAAAAGATTGAGCTCACGAAATGCAGCACGCTCACGCCGTAACGACTTCTGCGATTTGACCGATGTCCAACCAATTGATCATCACACTGCTGGTGCTCGCGGCCGAAGTCGGATTGTTCGTACTTTGCGTCATTGTTTCACGCAGGCCGATTGATCCGCTGAAACCGCGATTGATCCCCTACAACATCATCATGATCTTTCTCGCAGTCGCGATCTTCGCGACTGCGGCCCACGTCATCAGCCTCTTGACCGGTCAGCAGTTGATGCCGCGTCAGCGCAAAGGGATGCGTTAGCCGAGCGATTCCCGGCACACGATCGGATCGGATTGAATCAATCCGATCCGACCGTGTGCCGTTTTAGATAATTAGGGCGCGATTTAACGAAAAACCGCTGCACACTTCCCGCCTTCGCTAAAGCTTCGGCGGGCCTTGAGTACATAGGTCCTCCGAAGCCGCAAGGCGAAGGAGGATTGCTATCGCGCCCTATCGTACTGGGACATTGGGTTGGACGGATTTCGTAGCTGTGGTCCACCCCATGGCCGTATCGAGAATGGCGTGCAAGACGGCCTGGTGCCCGGTTTCGACAAAGCCGTAAACCGCCGAATTGACGAAGAAGTTCACATCACCCAGCCGGCGAAGATCATTGTCCGGAGAAAAGCCGCTGAGCGTGATCACTTCGCACTTGAGGTTCGCCGCGGCGCGAGCGGCGTTCAGGATGTTCTTCGATCCGCCGGAGCTCGAGATCGCGATGAGCACGTCGCCGGCGAAAGCCTGCATCTCAACCTGCTTGGCAAAGACCTGATCGTATCCCAGATCGTTGCCAAGGCACGTCAACGACGAGGCGTCGTTGAATGTCACGGCGCGGACGCCGCCGTTCTTCGCAAAATCGATCGCAAGGTGTCCTGCTATCCCGGCCGAGCCGCCATTGCCCACGAACATCACCTTGCCCGTGCCCCTCGCGACACGTCGCATGGAGTCGTGCACGCGCACGATACCGGCGTCCACGGCAAGTGCCGCGCCCTGCCGATCGGTCACAGTGACGGACTTCAGCGTGTCGAAGAAAGTTTGTACGTAATCGGCATAAGAATTTGACATGTGATCATCGAGCCTTTGCAACCCAATATATAATCTTCACGTAGGCCGTTTAACAAGTTATGAGCGCGCCGATGCCCGGCCGACCACCGCAATATCGTGTGGGGCACGGGCTTGTGATAGGCACACCCTGCGCTCCCAGCGCCATCCATGGCCATTTGGCAAGGCTGGTTTTGGCGCGGTATAGTCCATTGGTAATAACGTAACTTCGATTGGCCATGTACGAAAAAGTAACGCGCGACATTTCGGTATCGGTGAGGTCCTTCTACCTTGAGGAACAGTCCTCGCCTGACGAGGATCACTTTGTATGGGCCTACAAGGTCAATATCCAGAACCGCGGCAACGATACGGTCCAGCTACTGAATCGTCACTGGCGGATTACCGATAAGCTCGGGCGCCTTCAGGAGGTGCGCGGCGCCGGTGTCGTAGGAGAACAGCCCGTTCTGAAACCAGGTGAATCCTTCGAATATACCAGTGGCTGCCCGCTCGAGACTCCCTCCGGCATCATGGCGGGCTCGTATCAAATGTCGACGGCCAGCGGCGAGCGTTTTGAGATTGAAATTCCTGCTTTTTCCCTCGACAGCCCCTATGATAACGCCGCGATAAATTAGAGCACTTGCTATCGTCGGCGGTGTAAGGATGCGGAAATGACAAACCTACGTAAATCGAGTGCCGGCGACGCCACCACCGTAAGCGGCAAGCAGGACCAACCCTCCCGCGCCGAAGCGGAAGCTGCCGTGCGCACGCTCATCCGCTGGGCCGGCGATGACCCCACCCGCGAGGGTCTCCAAAAGACGCCGGAGCGAGTCGTGAAATCCTACGAGGAGTTTTTCGAAGGTTACCGGCAAGACCCCGAAGAAATCCTACGCACGACATTCGAGGAAACCGAGGGCTACGACGAGATGGTCGTCCTCAAGGACATCGACTTCCACAGCCACTGCGAGCACCACATGGTGCCGATCGTCGGGAAGGCTTACGTCGCTTATCTACCGGACAAGCGCGTCATCGGCATTTCGAAGCTGGCACGCGTGGTGGAAGCTTACGCAAGGCGCCTGCAAATTCAGGAAAAGATGACGGCGCAGATCGCGAACGCGATCAATGACGTCTTGAAGCCGCGGGGCGTCGCCGTCATCGTCGAAGCGGAGCACCAGTGCATGACAACGCGGGGTGTACACAAGCCCGGCGTCTCGATGGTGACCTCGACGATGCTCGGCGCCTTCCGCGACGACGCGCTGACCCGGCGCGAGTTCCTGGCGATCGTGGGCCGGACCTAACCCCTTCGGACCTGAGGCTCAGCCCCGGCCACGGACGATCGTCTGCTGAATCCGCGGTTGAAGCTCGCGGTCAAGATTGGCGAATGCCTTCTTGATCATTTCCAGAAACAGCGCCTGCTTCTCGGTATCGGTCGTACCTTCAGGCATGGTCGTCGAATGCATGGTCTTTGCTTCCGCGCTGCCCTGCTGCTGCCCATTCGCGTCGATGAGAGCAACCGAGATTTCGAGATTCGCCGTATATTCGGCCGACTGATCCTTGCGGAACCATCCGGCGATGCCCTTCTTCACGGGCAGAAGCATTTCGACGATGTCCGCTTCGCGGACAGTGACGCGGAGCGTGTTCTCGCCCGCGCCGGTCAGCACGAAGTGACTGCGCGCCCACATATTCACCGCTTGCTCGAAAGAAACCGGCGAGCGATGCGCCATGTGCGGGTATTCGCTCGGCGGCTGCCTTTGCATTTCGACCACCAATTTGTTGGCGTCGATCGTGGTCGGCGCGACATCTTGAAACAACGCCGGGCTTTCGGCCTGCGCAACTGCTGTCAGCGGTGCCACTGTCAGAAGGGCCGTGACGGCGATAGCGGACAAGATCAACCGTTTCATTCATTCACCGCGGGGGCTTGAGAGCGGTGCTGCCGAGACAGCGCCAGGAGCTCGTTTTCGGAGAACGCATAGTCGGTGCGACAGAACTCACAGACCATATGGACGATACCGTCCTGCGCGTAGGACCTCACTTCTTCTACCGGAAATGAGGCAAGAATACGGGCGCTGCGCTCGCGCGAGCAACGGCACTTCGCGACCACGGGGCGCCGGTCCAGGAGACGGAGGCCGACGGTGGTGTAGAGCCGCTTAACCAATTGAGCGGGGGTCAGCGACAGGTCGAGGAGCTCGGAATCCTTAAGGCTCCCAAGGAGGATAACGGCCGTACGCCAGGCGTCTTCCGCCTCCTCGCGGTCGATGATCCGGCCACCGTCCTCCGGCATACGCTGGATCAGCACCGCGCCGGCGGTCCAAGGGCCCCCGTTCCGGGGCGCGCCGACGGCAATCTTCAGGGCCGATTCGATCTGCTCCGACTGCCTGAAGTAGTTATGAATAGAGTCCGCAAGAGTTTCCCCCGTCAGTTCCACGATCCCTTGATAGCGCTCCGTGTCGGAACCCTGGTCGACCGTAAAGCCGAGATGGCCCGACGATCCCAGGTACTGGGGCGCCGATCCCGCGGGCCGCGGCTTGGCCGTTTCCGCCGCCAGCTTGTCGGGATCGAACTTGGCCCACGCGCGCAGCTCACCGGTGCTGGTTACATCGGTCACCAGAGTATGAACGGGCCCGGCGCTTTGGACCTGCAGAGTGAAGATGCCGTCGTACTTGAGCCCGTTCGCAAGCGCGACGGCCGCAACCATTGCTTCAGCCAACAGTGTAGAGACTTCGGGCGGATCGCCGTGCCGGGTCAGTATCTCGGAGACGGAACCGGTGAGACGTACGAGGCGTCCGCGAAAAGCGCCGTCGTTGATGATGAACGGCAGGCAAATGTCTTCGGCGTCGGGCGCGACCGCACCCGCGGCTGTCACGTGAGACACCACAAGAGAACGCCCTTTTGCGCGTGAAGCCTATTTTCGGCTTCGTCCCAGACGGCCGATTGAGGGCTTTCGAGAACGCCTGCGGTCACCTCTTCGCCGCGATGAGCCGGGAGGCAGTGCATGAAGATGGCGTCGGGCTTTGCCGCTTTCATCAGACCTTCGTTCACCTGGAACGGTGCGAGCACGGCATGGCGGCCGCCCGCGGCATCGCCCATAGAGACCCATGTGTCGGTGACGATGCAGTCGGCACCTCGAACGGCGGCAATAGGATCCGTCCCCACGCTCACGCGCGCGCCCTTCCCTTTCGCCCATGCCAATGCCTGAGGCGACGGGGCTAGGGAGGCTGGGCACGCGAGACGCAGTTCGAAGTCGAATAGGCAAGCAGCGTGAATCCAACTTGTTGCGACGTTGTTGCCGTCGCCCGACCACGCCACGACGGCGTTCTTGATCGGCCCCTTGCGTTCTTCATAAGTCATGACGTCGGCCATGATCTGGCAGGGGTGAGACTCGTCCGTCAGGCCATTGATAACGGGCACCGTGGAATAGCGCGCGAGCTCATGCAGTTTTTCCGGGCCCGACGTGCGAATCATGATTGCATCGACATAACGCGAGAGAACCCGAGCCGTATCGGCGATAGTTTCGCCGCGGCCGAGTTGCATACTCTCTGGTGACAGCACCACGACTTGGCCGCCTAACTGTTGCATTCCAACCTGGAATGAAACGCGCGTACGGGTGGAAGGTTTCTCGAACAACATGGCCAGCGTCTTGCCGACAAGGGGCTGGCCCGCAGCGCCCGACTTGCCTTGCGCCGACTTGAGCTTGGCCGCGCTTGCGAGGATCGCGCGGAGCGTTTCTGAATTGAGAAGGTGAAGGTCGAGGAAGTGTTTCAGCATGGAGCCCTCCGGGCCGACGACCTAGGCGGCGGCTAGTTCCGCGGCCGACTTTTCGAGAATGGCAGCCGCCGCGTTAACTTCGGCATCGCCGATGATGAGCGGCGGCACCAGACGAACCACGTTGTCGCCGGCCTGAACGGTCAGGAGTCCATTGGCCATCAAGCGCGCGGCGACTTCACCGTTGGGCGGCACGCACTTGAGTCCAATCATGAGTCCCTTCCCGCGAACCTCCGCGAACACGGCGGGGTACTTCGCGGCAATCGCTTCCGCGCGCGCCCACAGCTTGGCTGCAACAGCGTTCACCCCATCGAAGAAGCCAGCAGCAAGCATGATATCCAGCACCGCGTCGGCCGCCGCCATGGCGAGGGGATTCCCGCCGAATGTCGACCCGTGAGACCCGGGCGTCATGAACTGTGCGGCCCGTTCGGTCGCAAGGCAGGCGCCGACGGGAAAACCACCGCCGAGACCTTTCGCGAGCGCCATGATGTCCGGCTTCACACCGGACCATTCGTAGGCGAAGAGCTTGCCGGTGCGGCCCATGCCTGTCTGCACTTCGTCGAAGATGAGCAGGAGGCCGAATTCGTCGGCCATGGCGCGGAGGCCTCGGAGGTAGGCGGGATCGCAGGGCAGGATGCCGCCTTCGCCCTGGACCGGCTCGACCACAACAGCCGCGGTCTCAGGCGTGACGGCGGCGCGGGCTTCGTTGAGATTTCCTAAAGCAACTTGATCGAAACCTTCGACTTTGGGGGCGAAGCCTTCGAGGTGCTTCTCCTGTCCACCGGCCGCAATCGTGGCCAGCGTACGGCCGTGAAATGCCCCGCGGACGGTAATAGTCCTGTGTTTCTCTTTCGCGCCCTGCGCTTGGTGGAAGCGGCGCGCCATCTTCAAGGCGCACTCCATCGCCTCGGCGCCCGAGTTGCAGAAGAAGACGGTGTCGGCAAAGGAGTTTGCAACGAGTCGCGCGGCCACCTTCTCCTGGCCGGCTACGCGGTAAAGGTTCGAACAGTGCCAGAGCTTGTCGGCCTGAGCCTTGAGGCTGGCGACCAAGTGAGGGTGGAGATGGCCGAGGCTGTTCACCGCGACGCCGGCGGCGAAATCGAGGAAGCGGCGGCCGTCGGCCGCGATGAGCCAGGCGCCTTCGCCGCGCTCGAAAACAATGTCGGTCCGGGCGAACACCGGCATCACTGCGGAAATAGCCATACGTCGCCCTTTCCCCGGCGATATGCGGCCGAGAGAACCTTCCTCCGGCCTAAAAACAAAACGGAAAAAAATAGGGGCGGCCCGAAGACCGCCCGCGCCTTGATTCATACGCCAAACTTCCGGTTTGTCAACGACTGGACGCGCCCAGGAAAGCGCCTAGGCCTTCAATTTGTAGCCGCTGCGGATGACGGCGTAAGTACATACGAGGCCGACAGCGCTGAGCGCCGCCAAGACGACGACACCGATCATCGGATTGGTCGACGGGTGCCCGAGAAAGCCGTACCGGAAGCCGTCGATATTGTAGAAAAACGGATTGTAGTGGGCGATGAACTGCGCCCAACCCGGCAACCGCTCGATCGTATAGAAGGTGCCGGATAGAAAAGTCAGCGGCGTGACAACAAAGTTCGTGACCACCGCCATATGATCGAACTTGTCCGCCCAAATCCCGGCGAGAACTCCGATCACCGACATGAGCAGACAGCCGGCAACGGCGTGGAAGGCGATCAGCCAGGCATTGTGAATATGGATGT
Source organism: Fidelibacterota bacterium (assembly GCA_945903705.1). GTDB lineage: Bacteria > Pseudomonadota > Alphaproteobacteria > Rhodospirillales > Rhodospirillaceae > SHVO01. Next base: position 19,848 of record CAMDOZ010000003.1, read on the forward strand.
CGGCGAAGACGGCCATCACGGCGCCGCAGACGAGGCCAACCGCGAGGCCGCGTGTAATTCCGCCCAGGGTCCAGGCGACCGTCAGTTCGATGGCGCTCAAGGGCGGCATCAGAACGTCGACGATATTGCCCTGAACCTTTGAAACGAGGATGGACGATGAGGTATTGGCGAAGGCGTTCTGGATCATGGTCATGATGACAAGCCCGGGAACCAGGAAATCGCCGAACGGATAGCCGTGCACCAAGCCGCCGTTCCCAAAGGCGAACACCATCACCAGGAGGAACATCAAGCTGGTGATCACGGGCGCCGCGACGGTCTGAAATACGACCTTCCAGAAGCGCCGGACTTCCTTGAGGTAGAGCTCCCACATGCCGCGCCAGTTGATCGTGCCCATGGCGCGCGGCATGGGCGCCGTGAAGGCGCGGGGCTTTTGGGCTAGCTGATCACTCATTGCCGTCCTCATTCGTTCAGCGCCATGATGCCTTGCCTATGACGGAACCACAACGCCCCGCTCGAAAGCGCCCCGCTGGCCCGCGCAAGATGACGCTCTCGCGCTTGGAGAACATTGCGCGCTACTACATCGAGCGCTTTGCCACGACGTCGGCTCACCTGCGCAGGGTCCTTGTGCGGCGGGCCGAACGCGCACGGCGCGTGCATGGCGGCGACCTCTCGGAGATCGCCGGATGGATCGATCAGGTGGTCGAGCGCCTTGTGCGTCTAAGTCTGGTCGACGATGCAAGGTATGCGGCGGACCGCGTGGCCTCGTTGCGGCGGCTTGGGCGAGGCCCCGGTCGCATCCGCGCACTCCTCGCGGCGAAAGGCGTACCGCGCGCCATGATCGAGCGCATTTTGCAGGAAACGTCCGAAGACTCATCCGGCGAAGATGCGAGCCTCGCCGCGGCCGTGGCCTACGTCAAACGCCGACGCTTCGGGGCGTTCGGGAAACCGCCCGCCGACAAGCTCGAGCGCGCTAAGAAGCAGGCACGGGAACTCGGCGCTCTCGGCCGAGCGGGCTTTTCCTTCGCTGTTGCGCGCCGCGCGCTCGCGAGCGAGCCCGACTAGATTCAGCGACGCAAGGCGAGGACCTCGTTCTCCGAACGCACGCGCACATAGAGAGCGGCCGCGTTCAAGATCGAAAAAAGTGCTGCGACCGTCCAGGCACCGAAGACAAGCGGCAACACCGCGATCTCCAGCACGACAACGAGATAGTTCGGGTGACGGAGGAAGCGGTACGGACCGCGCCGAATGAGGGGAGCATCAGGCAGCGTGATGATCCGCGTCGTCCAATACGGCCCCAAGGCCCACAGGATCCAGAGTCGCGCAGCCTGAAGACCTACGAATACCATAAGAAGCGGAAGACTGATGCGCAGCGCATGCATCGCCACCCACGCCGTCAGGGCGATCAGCCAGCCGGCATGGAGCAGAACGATAAAGGGATAGTGTGACGCTCCCACCTCGACCGCGCCCCGGGCTTTGAGCTCGCGCGTATTACGATTGGCGATCACCAACTCCCCGAGGCGCTGACCTGCGACCAGGCCGAGGATGGCATAGGCAAACCAATGCGGAACGGCGATGGTTCCCATCATGGACTCAGCCGAGGTCCAAAAGGCACATGGCCGCCGAAAAGCCGGGGCCCAGCGCCGTCATCATCTGCAAACCACGCTCCTTCGCCGCAAGTGTGCGTTCGAGCACGGCGAGGACCGTGACAGCCGACATATTGCCCCGTTCCGCAAGAACCGCGCGCGCATGGCCCAGGCTTCCGGGCGCGAGATCGTAAGCACCTTCGAGCGCTTCAAGCACCTTCTCCCCGCCCGGGTGAACGATGAGTCCACGAAGATCCTTCTGCGCGAGGCCGCATCTGCCGAGGAACGCGTCAGTGACCGGCCGAAGCTGGGTGCGCACGAGGTGCGGGATGCTGCGCGAAAAGATGACGCCAAGGCCGTCGTCTTCCACCCGCCAGCCCATGATGTCGCGGGTTTCCGGCCATGTGTATTCGCCCCACGCGCAGACGCGCGCCAGCGAGGGCGCATCGTCACCGGCGCCGTCCGCACGCAGCAGAACGGCCGCGGCCCCGTCGCCGAAGATCGCCGTGGCGACGATGTTCTGCTTGCTGTCATCGGCTGACCGAAAGGTGAGTCCGCACAGCTCGACGCAAAGGAAGAGAATCCAGCGGCCGGGCATCGCCCGCGCCAAAGCCGATGCGCGCGCGAGGCCGATCACGCCGCCGGCGCAACCGAGCCCGAAGACCGGGAGCCTTTCGACCGTGGGCGAAAGCCCAAGGGGCCCTTGCAGGAGCGAATCAAGGCTGGGTGTGGCGATGCCTGTCGAGGAGACGGTGACCGTCGCAGCGATATCCTTCCCGGAAACTCCGGCCGCACGCAGAACGTCCCGCCCCGCCCCCGTCAGCAGGCGAAGCGCGTGCTCTTCATAGAGCCGGGTGCGTTCCGGCCAACCGTGCGGTTCGCTGTACCATGAGAGTGGAACGCAGGAATAACGCGTGCGAACACCTGCGTTTCCGTAGGCCGAGGCCATACGCTGCATGAGATCCGGGTTATGGCCGAAAATGCGCCCTGCCGCCTCGAGGGCATCCTGCTGCGTGAAGCAGTAGGGCGGGTAGGCCGTGGCCACGGCGGCGACATGCACGGGCGGCTGGCCGGCCTGCGTGGTCGGGCGGCTCAGGGGAAGCGTCGTGTTCGATGCGATGAGCATAGGTGTTCAATGCTTCGAGATATCTTTGGTTCCGGCGGGCAAGGCACAGGGCACAGCGGGCACGGCCGGATCGATCGGAAGATCACATGCAAGGGCTTGATGTTGCAGGACGGGCTTTAGGCGCCCGGTCAGAAAATTCACGAGACCCGACGCGCCTTCGGTAGCGCAAAAGCTCCAGCTTAGAAACGGTCCGTCGTTCGGGGCGAAATCCACGATCTCGGGCGTGGCCGCCAAAAGACGCACCGCGGCGCCCAGGTCGGTTGAAAAGCCTGCCCGCAGCCATTGCGGACGCACGCCGAGATGCCACAGCAGATACAGACCGGGCTGTCTTGCAAGCTCGCGGGAATCGAAGTGCATCAGGCGCGGATAGTTTCCGCCCGCGGGGCTCCAAACCATCGCCGTGCCTTTGTCCCGCGCGGGTGCGAGCGCGCCGGCGAACCGCTTGAAGACGCCCGGCACTTTGTCCTTCATGGGGTGCGAGCCTCCGCGGGCCGCAGCAGAAGCCGCGCCAGCAGCGTATTCACGATCAGGATGAAAGCGCCTGCGAATACGACATCGCTGAGGAAATGCGCACCTTGTATGACGCGCACGAGACCCACAGCACCTCCGCACACAAGACCCGCCAAGACACCGCGCCGGCGCCATTCGGGCGGGAGCAGGAAGCCATAAGCGGTCATCCAGAAGGCAAGAGCGGCGTGGCCGGAAACGAATGCGCAATTGTGCGAGCATTCCTGCGCGATCCACCCCGGCGGCGTAAAGGCGGCCTCTCCGCCGAAGAAAACCGTGTCGTTCGGACGCGCACGTCCCCAATGGGACTTGAGGAACGTCTCGACGAGGAGGCCGGGCCCGACGACGAGGGTGGCGAGGAGATAGGCCATGTTCCGGGTCGTCATCTCGAGGAAGGACTGCCGGAACAGCAGGCCCGCGATCCACAGGAGAAGGCAGAATGCGAACGTGCCGATGATGATGACGGGCACCGCTTCGCGCACGAAGCCGAGGAATATGCCCCGGTCCCAGAAGAAGCCGTCACCCTCGGCGTAAAACAATCGGCTGAAGGCCAGGTCGAGGCCTGGGACAAACATCAAGAGGCAGAGCGCGGCCATCGCCCAGCGCTCCGGGTGCTCGCGCACGTCGCGCGCTATGCGTTCCACCATCGTCAGCCGTCCTCGCGATGGAAGAGATAGGCAAGCCCCAGCAGCCCGGCGACAGCCGTCGGCGCCCAGGCGGCAAGCCCCAACGGCAGCGTCGCGGAGAGACCGAGCGCGTAGGTGAAGCGGCTGAAGAAGTAGAACAAGAACCCCGTGGCCACGCCGGCAATTCCTCGCGCCGTCCATCCGGCGAGCCGTGCATTGGAGGTGAGAAAAAACACCGAGGCGACCAGCACCATCGCGCAAAGGAGGAAGGGCGTGGCCAGAAGCGAATGCCAGTAAAGCCGATGCGGCAGAGCCGAAAAGCCGGAGCTGCGCGAGAAGCGAATGAATTCCGGCAGCTCCCAGAACGAAAGCGTTTCCGGAGGTGCAAAACTGCTCTCCACCTGTTCAAAGGTCAGCGCCGTCGGGAGATCCAGCGAATCGCGAAACACGGACGGACGGCCCGGTTCCATATCCCAGACATTCTGCAGATGGAATTGGCCGCCGACGAGCTGACCACCCTCTGCATTGTACCGGCCCTCCAGTTTCTCGCTGGTGTCCGTTCTGAAGATCGAGACATCCGTGAGATGCAGCGTTCCGCCGTCCTGACGTACCGTGGCCGAGTGCACGACAATGCCGCGGTTGTCGCGCTCCTCCCGCAGCCACAGGCCCGCTTTCCCAATATTGAGGCTCGCCGCGTTCTTACGCAGCAGGCTCTGGTCCATGCGCTGGTAGCTCTCGTACATGGTCGCCGCCAGGGGATCGACGGCGGTGAGGTTTACGACACCAAGGAGGCCGGCCAAAACGAGAGCCGGCGCCAGGAACTGCCAGACCGACACTCCTGCCGACCGCATGACGACCAGCTCGTGGCTGCGCGACAATCGGAACAGGGCAAACATCATCGCGATCATGACGGTGAAGGGCAGCACCGCCTGCACGGTATGGGGCATCTTCAGGAGCGCCATGCCGATGACCGTGCTGAAGGCGAGATTTTCGTCGCCGACGGCACGGCGCATCAGCTCGATAGTGTCGAATAAGAGAATGAGCCCCGAGATCACGGCCAACAGGCCGAGAAAGGACAGGATGAAATGCTGGCCGAGATATAAGGAGAGCGTGGGCGCGACGCGGTTCACGGCCTATGCCTATTTGGGTTGCGCGCCTTCGCGCGCTAGCTTTTTCCGAGGCGCGGAGCGTAACATCGGGCACTTCATGGGGGAACCGTGGTCAAGCTGACAAAGATCTACACCCGTGGCGGCGACAAGGGCGAAACCTCTCTTGGGGACGGCTCGCGTGTGAAGAAACACGATCCGAGGGTAGCGACCTACGGCACCGTCGATGAAGCCAACGCCGCGCTGGGCGTGGCGCGGCTTCATTGTGTCCAGCAGGCCGATATCGACGCAATGCTGTCCCGCATCCAGAACGACCTGTTCGATCTTGGCGCCGATCTCTGTACGCCGCTCGTGAAAGATGAGGCCCCAGGCAAGGCGCTGCGGATCGTGCAGGCGCAGGTTGACCGGCTCGAGCGCGAGATCGACGCCATGAACGCAAACCTTGCGCCGCTCACGTCATTTGTCCTGCCGGGCGGAGCGCCCGCGGCAGCGGCGCTGCATGTGGCGCGCACGATCGTGCGCCGCGCCGAGCGCGACATCACCGCGCTTGCGGTGCATGAGGCGGTCAATCCGATGGCCCTCATGTATACCAATCGTCTGTCTGACCATCTGTTCGTGCTGTCGCGCCGTATCAACGCCCGGGAGGGCGGCGACGTCCTATGGGTGCCCGGCGCAAACCGGGGCTAGGCGCGCGCACGGCGGCGCATTTGATGATGCTGCGGTGCAGCATAAATTCGTTTGACAGCTCGCAGGCCACGAACTAGTTGTGTTGCCCTTTCCAAACTGAAAAAACATGTAAGCCGGCCTAATAGAGCGCCCGCTGAACACCATTCGAACGCTTTCCGGGCCAGAGATTTTCGGGGGAATAGGTTCAAACCATGAAGATACTCGTCGCTATCAAACGTGTGGTCGATTTCAACGTCAAAGTCCGGGTCAAGGCGGACAAGACGGGTGTCGAGTTGGCCAACGTCAAAATGTCGATGAACCCTTTCGACGAAATCGCCGTCGAAGAAGCCGTGCGCCTCAAGGAGGCCGGTAAGGCCACCGAAATCATCATTGTCAGCATTGGACCAGCCGCCGCGCAGGAAACCATCCGGACGGCGCTGGCGATGGGCGGGGACCGCGGCATCCTGGTGCAAACCGACGCCGAGGTTCAGCCTTTGGCCGTCGCGAAAGTGTTGAAGGCGCTTGCCGCCAAAGAAAATCCCAATCTTATCGTGCTCGGCAAACAAGCCATCGACGACGATTCTAATCAGGTCGGGCAGATGCTCGCAGCACTCCTCGGCTGGCCGCAGGGGACCTTCGCCTCGAAAGTCGTCGTTGAAGGCGATGGCGTCGCCGTCACGCGTGAAGTGGATGGCGGCCTCGAGACCATCAGCCTCAAACTTCCCGCGGTGGTCACGACGGACTTGCGCCTCAATGAGCCGCGTTATGCCTCGTTGCCGAACATCATGAAGGCAAAGAAGAAGACCATCGATACGATGGCGCCCGATGCACTTGGCGTCGATGTCGCCCCGCGCCTGGCTACTCTCAAGGTGGAGGAGCCACCGAAACGCCAAGGCGGCGTGAAAGTCGCCGACGTGGCGGCTCTCGTCGACAAACTCCGTAATGAAGCGAAGGTGATCGGATGACCTCCCTCGTTCTTGCCGACCACGACAATGCCAGCCTCAAGGCGGCGACCTTAAGCGCCGTCACGGCCGCGCAGCAGATGGGCGGCGATATACATATCCTGGTGGCAGGCCAGGGGTGCGGCGCTGTGGCCCAGGCCGCTTCAAAGATTCCGGGGGTAGCGAAGGTGCTCATCGCCGATGCGGCGCCGTACGCGCACGCGCTGGCCGAGCCGCTTGCTGCGCTGATCGTGAGCCTCGCGGGCCCGTACAGCCATCTCGTCGCGCCGGCGACGAGTTCGGGCAAGAACGTCATGCCTCGCGTCGCCGCTCTCCTGGACGTGGCGCAGATTTCTGACATCTCGGCGGTTACATCGGCCGACACGTTTGTGCGCCCGATCTACGCCGGCAATGCGCTGGCGACCGTGCAGTCCAAGGACGCCAAGAAGGTCGTAACCGTCCGCGGCTCGACCTTCGACAAAGCCAAGGCCGAGGGTGGTTCAGCCGCCATCGAAAATGCGAATCCGGCCGCCGATCCCGGCATCTCCTCCTTCGTCAGTCAGGCGCTTTCTAAGTCCGAACGTCCGGAACTGACGTCGGCGCGCATCGTCGTCTCCGGCGGCCGCGGCATGGGCTCGGGCGAGAACTTCAAGATCATCGAAGCGCTGGCCGACACGCTGGGCGCCGGCGTGGGCGCCTCGCGCGCCGCAGTCGATGCAGGCTACGTTCCCAACGACTATCAGGTGGGCCAGACCGGCAAGATCGTGGCGCCCGAGCTTTACATTGCCGTCGGCATTTCCGGAGCAATCCAACATCTGGCGGGCATGAAAGATTCCAAGGTGATCGTCGCGATCAACAAGGATCCTGAAGCGCCGATTTTCCAGGTCGCGGACTACGGCCTCGTGGGTGATCTGTTCCAGATCATGCCTGAGCTGACCAAGTCGATCTAGCCGCACGCGGACCTCCACGAGGCTGCGCGTCCTTTTTTAGTTGGGTTGCAGGACGGATACGATGACTCAAGCTGCCGCGAAGACTTCTATTACCATCGCCACCGTCGGCATTATCGGCGCGGGACAGATGGGCGCTGGCATTGCCCATGTCTGCGCGCTGGGAGGCTTCGAGGTCCTCCTGTCGGACATCAATCCCGAACAGCTGAAGAAGTGCGTCGCGAATATTGAGAAGAACATTGCGCGTCAGGTGAACAAGGGATTTGTCAGCGAGGCCGACCGCGCGGCAGCCCTCAACCGGATCAAGACGGCAGCCGATCATAGTGCGCTGGGCAATTGCGACTTGGTCATCGAGGCGGCGACCGAGAACGAAGAGGTCAAGAAGAAGATCTTCCGCGACCTATGTCCTTCGATGAAGAAGGACGCCATCCTTTGCTCGAACACGTCGTCGATTTCGATCACGCGCCTCGCGGCGGTCACGGACCGGCCGGAAAGGTTCATGGGTCTTCACTTCATGAACCCCGTACCGGTGATGAAGCTGGTCGAACTCATTCGCGGTATTGCGACCGAAGAACCCACCTTCGCCTCCGTGCGGGTCTTTGCCGAGAAGCTGGGCAAGCATGTGGTGTCGTCGGAAGATTTCCCCGCTTTCATCGTCAACCGCATCCTGATTCCGATGATCAACGAAGCGGCCTATACGCTCTATGAGGGCGTCGGCACGGTGAAGGCCATCGACAGCGCCATGAAACTGGGCGCGAACCACCCGATGGGACCGCTCGAGCTTGCCGACTTTATCGGTTTGGACACATGTCTTGCCATCATGTCCGTCCTGCATGACGGGCTCGCCGATACGAAATACCGCCCCTGCCCGCTGCTCGCAAAATACGTGGAAGCCGGGTGGCTGGGACGCAAGACCGGAAAAGGGTTCTACGACTATCGTGGGCCCGAACCGGTTCCCACGCGATAGCCCCTCGTCCTAAGTGTCCGCGCCTCTCTCATCGATCGACAGTGCGGATTCCCGGACGGACTCTTTGCTCAGTGCAATGATTTCGGGAAGTAGCCTTCGGGCCTACACGATCCTGACCTTGCTGTGCGCGCTTCTGTACCTGCCTGGCCTCACATCGATCCCGCCCACGGACCGCGACGAAGCGCGCTTCATGCAGGCCACGAAACAGATGATTGAAACCGGCGACTACATCAACATTCATTTCCAGGACGAGCCGCGCAACAAGAAACCCGCCGGGATTCATTGGCTGCAATCGGCCGCCGTCAAAATCGCCGGCCAGGACCTCATCACGTATTGGCCTTATCGTCTTCCCTCTGTCCTTGCAGCGTGGTTCGCGGTGCTCTTGTGCTGTGCCGTAGGAACACGGCTGTTCGACCGAAAAACCGGTTTCATTGCCGGCCTGGTCCTTGCCACCAGTTTCATGGTGGTGATCGAGGCGCATATCGCCAAGACGGATGCAATGTTGCTCGCGGCCACGACCGCCGCCATGGGCGCGCTCGCCATCATGTACAACACGCTACAAGGTCAGCGCGTGGGCATTGGCTTCGCGCTTCTGTTCTGGATCAGCCTTGCTGTGGGAACACTTGTAAAGGGCCCGGTGTCACTAGCCGTCGTGATCGTGACGGTCGTAACCCTCGCGATTACCGACAAACGAATCGCGTGGCTAAAGCAGACACGTCCTCTGTTGGGATTCCCTCTCGCGCTCGCGCTCACGCTACCGTGGCTGCTTGCGACTTCGGCAAGCGAAGGCGGGAACAACTTCATCGTCGAAGCAGTCCGCGGCGATCTCATCCCGAAGCTCATCGGCGGCCAGGAAAGCCATGGCGCTCCGCCGGGCGCCCACCTCGCCGCGAGTCTCATCACGGCCTGGCCTTGGTCTCTGTTGGTTCCCTTCGTCCTCGTCTTCGGCTGGCGCGGGCGCGCGGTGCCTGTGGTTCGCTTCTGCCTCGCATGGCTCATCGGCACCTGGGTGTTGTTCGAAGTCGTGCCTACCAAGCTGCCTCACTACACCCTGCCGGCGTTTCCGGCCCTTGCGCTGCTGATCGCCCTCGCGGTGCAGAGCGAGAGTCTGCACACACTCATGCAAACAGTGTCAGGCCGGATCTATCGCGGGCTCTGGGGCTTGATCACCCTTGCGCTCGGAGGCGGAATCATTTTCGCCAGCCGGACCTATGGCGCGGACGATTTGGCCGCCGCCGGCCTCACGGCGGCCGTACTCACCGCCAGCGCCGCCGTTGCGTTGGTGGAGTGGCGTAGCACGAGACCTCTCGCCTTCATGGCCGCCGCGGCGGTCGCGTTCACGGCGCTCCTTTCGGCGGGCGTGATACCGCGCCTGAACGATCTCGCCGTGAGCACCCGCCTCGCCGCGGCCATCGCGCCCTACAAGATCGCGTCCGGCCAACCGGTGGCGATGGCCGGCTATAGCGAGCCGTCGGCAGTCTTCCTTCTGGGAACAGATACGATCCTAACCAGCACCGCCAGCGTCGTGGACTACCTGCTCACGCATCCCGGGGCCGTCGGAGTGATTGAAGCCGCTCAGGTCGAAGAGGTCACACGCGCTGTCGCGGGAACCGGTGGACTTCGCAAGCTCGCGGATATCGAAGGCTATAATTATTCGCGCGGGGATCCCGTGGCCTTGAGCGTCGTCACCATCGCGCCGCCGGAAGCACAGCCATGACGTCCGATCCGCTTCACCGCACTCTCGCGCTCTGGGGCGTTGCGACCGCGGTGATCATTGTCGCACTTATTCAGTGGATCGATCTTCCGATCGCATCCTTCTTTTACGCGCACCGCGAAACGACGTGGGTTGCCTTCTTCGCGGCCATCACCGACTTCGCGAACGGCGCCATCTGGTATTCCGTGGCCCTTATCGGCGTCGGCACGGCGGCATTCCGGCACTCGGCGCGCACAAAGAATCCGAACCCTGCGCGTCTGCGTCAGGAAGTCCGGGCCTGGCTTTTCATGGCCGTGTCCATGCTGAGCTCCGGTATTCTCATCAATGCCATGAAATTCGCCATCGGCAGGCAACGGCCGCGCTTCCTCTTTGCCGAGGAAAGCACGTCCGGTTTTTACCCCTTTGCGTTGGCGATCGCCGACAGCAGTTTCCCGTCAGGTCACACGCAGTCGATCTGGACGGCGATGCTGGCGCTGTCCTTTCTCTTCCCGCCGTTGCGGCCGGTGTTCCTGGCGATTGCAGCCACGATCGCGCTTAGCCGGATCGTCGTCGGCGCTCACTTTCTTGCCGATGTCGTCGTAAGCGTCTTCATCGCGTTTGCTACGGTGCTCTTGTGGCGGCGATGGTTCACGCGCGAGGGGGTTTCGCTCGCCCTGATCGAACAGCGCCCGATCAAGGCTTCTTGATCAGGTCCTGCACCATCTTCTCGACGGCGGGGCTATCCCACACCACCTCGCCCGCGATCCGGCCCAATTCCTTACCGTCCTTGCCGATGATGAGTGATGTCGGCAGGCCGCCCAGCTTGGCATCCTTGTAAAATCCGGTGGCGGGATCGAGATACAGGGGCAGCTTCCAGCCCTGCTTCTCCACAAAGGGCTTTGCGATCTTGGGACCGTTGCGCTCCTGGTTGATGGCGATGACCTGGAAGTCCTTGCCGCCGAGCTTCGCGTTCAGGCGGTCGAGCGCCGGCATCTCCTTGACGCACGGGGCGCACCAGGTGGCCCAGAAATTCACAATTAAGACCTTGCCCCCGAAGTCCTTGAGGGTCTTGTTCATATCGCTCGCGTCCTTGAACACGGTCGCTGGAGCGTCGACGGGCTTGTCGTGCCAGGTGAAGTCCTTTGGTTCCACGGTTTCGGAGGCGGCCTGCGCCGGACCGGCCGGGGCCTGGCCCAGGCCGCTTGCAACCACGGCCAAGGCGATGATAATCACCGCCAAACCCAGGGTCGGCAGCGCGAAACCGATACGTCTTACACTACTCATGTCGTCTCCCACCGGTGGCGGCGCCCAGGTCACGGGCAGCGGCCCAAGAATGAGCCAAGGTTAACATATGCCGAGCAAGATGTGGGGAGGGCGATTTGGCGCCGGACCTACTGCAATCATGGAGGAAATCAACACCTCCGTAGGATTTGATCAGCGCCTGGCCAAGCAGGATGTGCGTGGCAGCCGGGCACACTGCGCCATGCTCGTGGCGCAGGGGATCATTTCCAAGGCTGACGGCGAAGCGATCCAGGAAGGTCTGACCCGGATCGAGAAAGACATTGCCGCAGGCGCGTTCGTCTTCAAGCGCAGTCTCGAAGACGTGCACATGAATGTCGAAAGCCGCCTCGCCGACCTGATCGGAGCGCCCGCCGGCAGGCTGCATACTGCGCGGTCGCGCAACGATCAGGTGGCGACCGACTTCCGCATGTGGGTGCGCGCGGCGATCGAGACCCTGGGCGACGAGATCCGGAAGCTGCAAAGCGTGCTCATCGACAAGGCCGAGCTGGAAGCTGCGACTATCATGCCCGGCTTCACCCACCTCCAAGCGGCCCAGCCCGTCACTTTCGGCCACCATCTGCTGGCCTACGTCGAGATGTTCGGCCGCGACCGCGGCCGCCTCGCCGACGCTCGCAAGAGGCTGAACGAATGCCCGCTGGGCGCCGGAGCGATCGCCGGGACGTCTTTTCCCATCGACCGAACCCTGTCCGCCGAAAAGCTGGATTTCGACCGGCCCATGGCAAATTCCATGGACGCCGTCTCGGACCGGGACTTCGCCCTCGAGTTCCTCGCGGCGGCGGCCATCCTCGCCACCCACATGTCCCGCTTTGCCGAAGAGATGGTGATCTGGGCCAGCGCTCAGTTCGGCTTCATCAAATTCAGCGACGCCTTCTCGACCGGCAGCTCGATGATGCCGCAGAAGCGCAATCCCGATGCCGCCGAGCTGGTGCGTGCAAAGGCCGGCCGCGTGTTCGGCAATCTCTTTTCGCTGCTGACGGTGATGAAGGGCTTGCCGCTGACCTATTCCAAGGACATGCAAGAGGACAAGGAGGCGGTTTTCGGCGCGTTCGATACACTCGAGCTCTGTCTTGCCGCCATGACCGGTATGGTCGTGGACATGAAGCCGGACGCGGCGCGCATGAAGGCGAGTGCCAGCGCCGGCTTCACGACTGCGACCGACCTTGCCGACTGGGTGACGCAGAAGTTGAATATTCCGTTCCGGGACGCTCACCACATCACCGGACGTATCGTGAAGTTCGCGGAAGGCAAGGGATGCGACCTCGCCGAGCTAACGCTCGCCGACATGCAGATGGCGGAGCCGCGCATCACTCAAGATATATTCAGCGTTCTGACCGTCGAAGCCTCGGCGGCCAGCCGGACCAGCTTCGGCGGCACGTCTCCAGCCAACGTGCGGGCACAAGTCGAAGCCGCGCGCAAACGATTTTTGGGGCATGCACTATGATCAAACGCTGCGCGTTCGCCGTCGCCATTCTCCTGGCACTCACCAGCCTTTCAGCCTGCGGAAAGAAAGGTCTCCTTGGCGCGCCTGAGGGCGCCACCTATCCGCAACCGTATCCGCGACCGTAAGAAAACCAGAGCTATGCACCATTTCACCTATACCAACGGCGTCCTTCACGCTGAAGAAGTGCCGCTACCGCGGATCGCCTCGGAAGTCGGCACGCCCTTCTACTGCTACTCGCATGCCACCATGGCGCGCCACTACGTCGTATTCCGCGATGCCTTCGGCAAGCTCGATGTGAGCGTCTGTTTCGCGATGAAGGCCAACAGCAACCTTGCCGTCGTCCGTACGCTCGGACAACTCGGCGCGGGCGCAGACGTCGTCTCCGGCGGCGAGCTGCAGATCGCGCTGAAGGCAGGGATTCCGGCGAGCAAGATCGTTTTCTCCGGCGTCGGCAAGACCGACGCGGAAATCCGCTTGGCGCTCGCTTGCAATGTCGGCCAGATGAACGTCGAGTCCGAGGACGAACTCGTGCGCATCAGCGCCGCGGCGGCGCAGCTGGGCAAGAAGGTGCGCATCGCGCTGCGCGTCAACCCGGACGTCGCGGCAGGCACGCACGACAAGATCTCCACCGGCCGCAAGGATGACAAGTTCGGCATCGACTGGACGCTTGCGCCGGGCCTTTACCGCAAGGCCCGCGAACTGCCCGGCCTCGTTCCGTCGTCGATCGCGGTCCACATCGGTTCGCAGATCACGAATCTCGTACCCTTCGAGGCCGCGTTCTCGCGCGTGCGCGAACTTGCCTTGCTGCTGCGCGCCGAAGGCATCCCGATCGATCACTTGGACTTGGGCGGCGGTTTGGGCGTTCCTTACGATCACAGCGCCGAGCCTCCACCCACGCCGGCGGACTATGCGGCGATGGTCAAGCGGACCTTGGGCGAGCTCAACTGCAAGTTCACGTTCGAGCCGGGCCGCCTCATCGTCGGCAACGCCGGCGTGATGGTCGCCCGTGTCATTGCAACGAAGGCCGGCGCCTCGCGAAGCTTCTTGATTCTCGACGCGGCCATGAACGATCTGATCCGGCCGGCGATGTATGGGGCGCGCCACGAGATCCTACCAGTCAAGGAGCGGCCGATGGCAGCCACCGTGAGGCCAGTCGACGTCGTCGGCCCGGTGTGCGAAAGCGCCGACCGCTTTGCTCAAGACTACCGGCTGCCGCATTTGGAGCCGAACGATCTCGTGGCTTTTATGACCGCGGGCGCCTATGGCGCGGTCATGTCGTCGAGCTATAACGCAAGGCCCCTCATCCCCGAAGTCTTGGTCAAGGGAAGCAGTTACGCGGTGGTTCGCCGCCGGCCCACCTTCGAGCAGATGATGGCTCTCGAGCAACTTCCACCGTGGCTGGTGTAAGTCGCCAAAAAGGGCCCCTTTCGTTGCAGGGGTTTCATTGAACGGCCGTCCTCAAACCCATAGACTGACCAGATGCAGTCCGATGGGCCCGAAAATACCTCTCTCTCCGTCCGCGAGGACCTGACGATCCGCCGACGCCTCGTGCTCGCCTGGCTCGCTTTAGCGTGGGAGCGGCTGTGGGCGCGCCTGTGGGCGACCGCTGCACTCGTCGGCGTCTTCGTCGCGATCGTACTCACAGACCTCCTTCCCGCCCTTCCGCTTGCCCTGCATATCGCGCTTCTGCTGATCGCGGCCGGCGCCATCGCTTTCGTAGCCACGCGCCACCTCAAGGACTTCGCCTGGCCGACCCGCGGCGAAGCCCGCGTGCGCCTCGAGACGCTGTCACCGGTGACGCATCGCCCGCTCACGACCGTTGAAGACGCGCTGGCACCCGGATCGAATCCGCTTCAGCAGCTCCTGTGGCGCCTGCACCAACGCCGCGCCAAGGACGATCTCAATCGCCTGCGCACCGCGCCGCCTGCGCCGGGCATCGCGGCACGGGATTACTTTGCCACCCGCGCGGTCGTCGTGCTCGCCCTGTTCGTCGCACTCGTCAGCGCCTGGGGGCACGTGGGCGATCGCCTCTTGCGCGGGTTTCTTCCCATCTTCGGCGACGACGCCGGACTTGCCGCGGTGAAACTCTGGATCACGCCGCCGTCCTACACAAACCGTTCGCCGCTCTATATCGAGCTTCCGGCCCCGGCCGGCACGGACGTTCCCGACACGCTGGAGATTCCCGCCGGAAGCAAGGCATTGGTGATGGTCACCGGTGCGACGCGCGACGCCTCGCTCGCGCTCGACGATACCAAGTTTCCGCTCGACCGCCTCGCCGACCAGAGTCAGCGCGGCGAGATGGAGCTGGTAGAGACTTCGCGCCTTGAAATTCGCAGCGGCTCGCGTGCCGTCGCAGGCTGGGACGTAAACTGGATCGCCGACAAGCCGCCCACGGTCGCCTTCACTGCGGAGCCCACTCAGGGTGTGCGCTGGCGCTTCCGTATCGACTACAGCGCCAAGGACGATTACGGCGTGGCCGCCTTGAAGGCGGTCATTCGCCGCAGTCCGAGCGGCGAGAAAGCTCCCGCCATCGAAGTCCCCATCACCCTGCCGCCGTTCTCTCCGAAGGATATCCAGCAAAACTCTCTCAACGACCTGACGGCGTTGCCATGGGCCGGCATGCGCGTGAGCGTGCAACTCGCGGCCTCCGACGTGGCCGGGCTGGTGGGCATGAGCGACGTCTATGAAGCCACGCTGCCCGAACGCATCTTTACGCACCCGGTGGCACGCGAACTTGCCCGCGTGCGCAAGGGCCTCTTCGTCAATCCCGGCGAAGCCGTGCCGGTCGCGCGCGAAGCGGTGACCAAGATTCTCGGTGATCCCGGAAGCTTCGGCGCCGATCCGCTCGTTCACCTCGCGCTTTCCACCACGAAGTTCCGCTTCACCGAGGAGACCGCCGATCAGGCCGCGCAATCGACGCCCGACCTCCTCTGGAATTCGGCCGTGCGCATCGAGGATGGAAACATTGCCGTCGCCGAGCAGCGCCTGCGCACCGCCGAGGAGGCCTTGCGCCGGGCTATCGAACGGGGCGCCTCGCAAGAGGAAATCGACAAGCTGGTGAGCGAGCTGCAGCAGGCGGTCGAAGAATATCAGCAGGCGATGAACGAAAACGGCAATCAGCAGTCGAGTTTCAGCGCCAAGGAAGACAACGCCCAGCGCTCGGCGGAAATCGCCCAACTTGCCGAGCAGCTCCGCCAGCTTTCGCAGATGGGCTCCAGCGACGACGCCAAGAAGGCTTTCGCCGAGCTGCAAGCGGAACTCGACGATCTGCGTAATAACGCGGCCGGCGGCCAGCAGAACAGCCAGCAGGTTCAGCAAGCGGAGAAGATGCTCGAGGAAATGCGCGCGATCGCGAAAAAACAGTCCGAACTTCTGGACAAGAATTTCAAGCAGGCCCAGCAGCAAGGGCAACAGGATCAGCGCCAGGCTCAGAACCAGGCGAAGCCGCAGGGCAATCAGCAGAACAGCCAGCAACAGCAGCAATCCCAGAATGGCGAGGCCGCCGCCAAGGAAGCCGCGGCGAGTCAGGAGCAGATCCGCCAAGAACTCGAGAGCCTGATGAAGCAAATGGAAGCGATGACGGGGCAAAACGCCGAAGGCCTGCAGGACGCTCAGGCGGCCATGCGGCAGGCGGAAGGCGCCTTGCGCGCCGGAGCTTGGAAGCAAGGCGTCGATCAGCAGGGCAAGGCGCTCTCATCGCTCGAGGAAGGCATGTCGGAAGCCGCGCGCCAGATGGCTGAGGCGTTATTCGACGAAGGTCTCGGCGGGCTCGCGCAGCTGGAAATGGGCCAGATCCGCTATAAGCAGCAGGGCGGCCAGGGCCGCTCGGGCGGCGATGAAGTGGAGGGCGGCGTCCCGCGGGATCCGGACACGGCCGGGATGGCTGAGCGCGTGCGTGCCATCCTCGGCGAGATCCGCAACCGCGCCAGCGACCGGACACGTCCCGCCATGGAGCAGGACTATCTTCGCCGGCTGATGAAGCAATTCTAAATTCTACTCCTCGATGTCCCAGACGACCGCGTACCCGCCCTTGGCGAGATTGAGCTGCGGCAGTTCGAGCCTGATCTCGAAGGACGCCGAGGCGGCCGGATCGAGCAGGGCCGCCGGAGCAAGCGCGGTCTCCATTTGAATGACTTCTTTCTTCTCGTTGTAGAGCTCAAGTCGGATGCCCGGCACGGTGCGCGGGATTTCACCGATGTTCGAGATGTAACCTTGCACGACGAGCGTCTCGACGCCGCCGATGCGTTGCAGGCGTTTTGAGGACTCTGCAATGCTGAGGCCGTCGCCCGGGCGCGGCGCTTCAACGCCGACGCGATTGTAGAGGCTCTGGAACTGCGGGAGCATTTTGGAGATCTCGGCACGGCCAAACCACAACACCGCGACGATCGACGCCACGACGCCGCCCATCATCATCGCCGTCGCATAGGCGGGGTTCATCGGCTTGCGCGCCTTGTAGGGCTTCGCCGCCGCCTTTCCACCGCCCGCGCGCGACGCGACCTGGGCAAATCCTTCGTCGGCTGAAGCCTCCTCGTCTTCGCCGGCCTCGGCCTCATCGTCGGCGGAGCCGAAGTTCGGACGATCCGCGTCCGGATCTACGAGCTCGTCTTCGTCGTCCTTCCCGAGGGCTGCCGCGGCCGCAGCCGCGCTCTTGGCGCCCGGACCGGCGGACGAGCCTGCCTCGGGCTTCTTGCTACCGTCGCTCTTGAGTTCGCCTGCGGCCTTAGGTCCGCCCGCAGCGCCCGCGACCAATTCAGCTTCAGCTTTCTTCGCTCCAGGCCCGCCGCTGGGACCGCCACTTGAGCCTGCGGCGCCGGCTTCACCCGGGCCCTGAGCGCCAGGGGCACCGGCCGCGCCTGGCTCCATCATGGATTGGCCAGGAACCGGGGCGCCTGGGGCGCCGGATGCGCCTGGAGCTCCTGGACCGCCGGCCGCGCCGGCATTGTCGAGCATGGACTGGCCGGGAGCGCCTGGGCCCGCCTGAGCGCCATCGAGCAAGGACCGAGAACCTTGCCCGGGGGCAACAATCGCATTGGTGAGCTGCGAGACCGCGGCCCCGCCGGGTCCGGCCGGCATCCCTTGGTTCATCACGGATTGGCCAGGGCCGCCGGCAGCGCCTTGAGCGTCCGGCTTCATCCACGAAACGGCTTCCTCGCCCGGTGCAACTTGAGCGCCGGGCTGACGCATGGATTGGCCTGGAGCCCCCGGGGCGCCGGGAGCGCCCGGAGCGCCGGGCTGCATCCAGGAAACAGAGCCTTGGCCGGGAGCGGCGGCTGCCCCGGCTTGGCCACGCATCGACTGGCCCGGAAGAGCGGCGGCCTGCGCCTGGGCCGGAGAGGTTGGAGCACCGAGGGCGCCCGCCTGGACTTGAGGACGGCCGCCGGGACCACCCGCGGCCCCCTGAGCTCCCGGGGGCATTTGGCCCCCTGGCGGTGCCGAGCCGGGCCCTCCGGCTGCACCCATCGGGCCGCCGGGAGCGCCAGGAGCACCCGGAGCGCCTTGTGCGCCGGGCTGTTGCATCCACGAGACCGCACCCTGGCCGGGGGCGCCGGGTGCGGCCGCCCCTGCTTGGCCGCGCATGGATTGGCCTGGAAGCGGAGCGGCGCCAGGAGCGGCATTTGCCCCCGGCACACCCAGTGGCGCCATCCCCGGCATCTGCGGGGCGCCTTGGTTGTCCATCCAGGAAACGGCCCCCTCGCCGGGGGCGCCTGGGGCGGCTTGCTGGCCGCGGCCGGCCTGGGCCCCGAGCACGGCGGCCGCCTGCGGCGCGCCGCCAGGGCCTCCAGCCGCACCGGGTTGAGGTGGCTGTTGCGCGTTTTGGCCCCTGGGGGTGCCCGCGAACCACGATTGAGCGGTGGACGCCGGCGCCGGCTGGGCGCCTGGGGCGCCCGGCTGTTGGATCGGACGCTGCTGCTGCGCAGCTTGATTACGGCGTGACATCATCGAGACCGCGCCGGGCGGAACGGGCGGTGCTCCCGCCGGCGGTACCGGCGGCTGGCGCATTGGCGCGGCCTGCACGTTGCGGCCCGGTTCGCGCGGCGCGCCGAGCGCCGCCGCTTGGACATGGCGTTGATTGTCGACCACACCGATCGCGCCTGCGCGCGCGCCCTGCTGGGCCGCGCCGCGCTGCTGTTGCGCGCGCTGTTGTTGCGCTGCTTGCTGCGCGGCTGGAGCGCCCGCGGCTTGGCCGCCGCCGGCCGCGGCCGCTTTCTGCGCGTAGTCCTCGCCCATGATTGCCGCGAGGTCGAGCGATTCCACCTGCGCCGCCTGATACCAGGCATGCTGGCAGGTGGCGCATTTCAGCGCGCGGCCCTTCTTCCCAAGGAGCTCACTGGGCAGCTCGAAGTGTGAAGCGCAGCTCGGACAGGTAATCCGCATCGTCAACCACTTACACGGACGTCAATCTTCTATAGTACAAATGCTCATGTTAATGGGAGCTAAACGCTCCCGCCGGCGGTTACCAAGGTCTTAATATTAGTAGCGAATCACTCCGAATGGCGCAGCTCCGCAAGAAGTCCGATTTCGTCGGCGACACCGTTCAACTGGAGGATGTTGGATTGCGCTATGCGGACGGGCCGGAAATCTTCTCCAACGTCTCCCTTGCCATCCCCCAGAGCTCTTTCTACTTCCTGACCGGCCCCTCCGGCGCAGGCAAGACCTCGCTCCTCAGCCTGATGTACCTGGCCAAAAGACCGACCCGGGGCCGCCTCAAGCTCTTCGGCGACGACGTCACGGACGCTAAACGCAGCCGCCTGCCGGCGATCCGGCGGCGCCTCGGCGTCGTCTTTCAGGACTTCCGCCTTCTCGAACATATGACGGCCTTCGACAATGTCGCGTTACCGCTACGCATCGCAAAAGTGAGCGAAGCCACGGTCGAAAAAAATGTCACTGAACTTCTGAAGTGGGTCGGCCTCGAAGAATTCATGCAGGCGCGTCCGTCCGTTCTTTCCGGCGGGCAACAGCAACGCATCGCCATTGCAAGAGCCGTGGTGCATCGGCCCAAATTGATCCTCGCCGACGAGCCCACCGGCAACGTCGATGACACCATCGCGTTCCGGCTCATGCAGCTCTTTGTCGAACTGCACAAACTTGGCACGAGCGTCATCATCGCCACCCACAATGAGCACTTGGTCTCGCGGTTTGCGTTTCCGCGCCTTCATCTGAAGGCCGGTACGCTGACGGCGATGCCTCCCGCGACAGGGGCGGAGTCATGATCGCGCTGCGCTCAGAGCTTCCACTCAAAGGTGACACGTCCAGCCGCTTCGTCGTCTGGCTGGTGATGGTGCTGGTGTTCATGGCATCGATCGCCCTCACGACGAATGCCTATATCGGTGCGCTACTTTTTCACTGGAATCAGAGCGTGACCGGCACGCTCACGATTCAGATCCCAGTCATGCTTGATGCCAAGGACCCGGCGTCCACGGCAACGACCGAACGTGTGCTCGACGTGCTGAACCGTCATCCGGCCGTCGAGCGCGCGACAGCGGTGCCCCGCGAAAAAGTGACCGAACTCCTGAAGCCCTGGTTCGGCGCGGGCGAGGCGGTCGCCGACCTGCCGCTGCCCGTGCTTGTCGACGTCCGGCTTTCCACCAGCGAACCGTCGGCAATCAACGCCGTATCGAATTCCGTCCAGAGCACAGCGCCCGGCGCGGTCATCGACGACCACCGCGCGTGGCTGAACCGCGTGATCGGGCTCGCCGAAGGGCTGGGCGCCATCGCGATCACCGCCATGGCGCTCGTGACCATTGCGCTCGGACTCACCATCGTGTTCGCCACCCGGGCGAGCCTCGCGGAGTTCGCGCAAGTGATCGATGTGCTGCACGTGGTGGGCGCGAAAGACGGATACATCGCCGGCCAATTTGCGCGGCGTGCGCTTGTGCAAAGTTTGATCGGCGGCGGCGCCGGCCTCTTGCTCTATGCGCCGACGCTCGGCTTCATCGCGTGGCTCGCCAGCCGGATTGAACCCGGCATCCTTCCCGACATCAGCTTCCCGGCAAGCCACTGGGTCGTGCTCGCCGCCCTGCCGTTCCTCGCTGGATTGATCGCTACGATCACCGCTAATGTAACGGTGCGCCGCGCACTTAGCGCGAAAGTCTAGGCGCGAAGTCTAAGTATCTGTTTTGCGGTCCGAGTTAGGGTAGCATCGCGCCATGAAGGGCGTTTTGTGGAAATTCATGTGGGTCGTGGTCGGAGGTCTCACCGTCGCATGGGCGGCGGGCCTTCTATGGTTTGCGTCGACCATCCCCAAGGACGTGACCGACACGTCCACCCACACGGACGCCATCGTCGCGCTCACGGGCGGGGCGGAGCGGATCGAAACCGGCGTCAAACTTCTCTCGGACGGCCTTGCGGAGCGCTTGTTTGTCTCCGGCGCGGGCGAGCAGGTGCAGACCTCCGACATCCTCGGCCGTACGACGACCGCCAGCCCCGAACTGGCGGCCAACATCACCATCGGCAAAGCGGCCGTGGATACGCCCGGCAATGCGATCGAAACCGCCGAGTGGGTGCGCCGCCAGAACATGCGCTCCATCAGGCTCGTGACTGCGGCCTATCATATGCGCCGCAGCCTCCTCGAATTTCATGCCGCCATGCCGGAAGTCGAAATCGTACCGCACGCGGTGTTTCCCCCGCACGTCAAACAGGACTGGTGGCGCTGGCCGGGGACCGCGAGCCTGATTGCGCGGGAGTACACAAAATTTCTTCTGACCTGGGCCCGCCAGAGCATCGAGGGAACGGACGGAACTCTGCCCCAACCGGGCGCGGCGGCGTAACGCTTTGATCCCGATCTCCGTACATATCCGGTCCTGGATCTATCTGTTCGCGTTCGTGGCGTGGACGGTCTGCGCCTCACTCGCGTTCCTGCCGTTCCTTGTTTCGCGGCGCACGACCGTCGGAGCGATTCGTCTGTGGGTTCGCGGCGTGCAGACCCTCGCGCGGGTGATCACCCACATCACGTTCCGCTCGGAGGGGCGCGAGAACATTCCGCACGGCCCTTGTATCGTCGCGGCCCAGCACCAAGCGTCATTCGAGACCTATGCGATGTTTCTCGAGTTCGCTCGACCCATCTTCGTGCTGAAACGTGAGCTCATCTACATCCCGGTCATAGGCTGGTACATGCAGAGGGCGGGCCTCGTGCACATCGACCGCGGCGCGGGCGCCAGCGCGATGCGCAAGATGATGCGTGAAGCTCAAGCCGCGCTGGAGGCGGGCCACCAGGTGATCATCTTCCCCGAAGGCACGCGCGTTAAGCCCGGCGCATCCGTTCCCTACAAGCCCGGCATTGCGGCCCTCTCCACGCATTGTGATGCGCCGGTGATACCCATGGCGCTCAACAGCGGTTATTTCTGGGGAAAGACCCGCATCCTGAAGAGGCCCGGCGAGATCGTCTTCCGCTATCTCCCGGCGTTGCCGAGAGGGCTGCCGCGCGACGAACTGCTGGCCGAGCTTCGCCGGCGCATCGACGCGGAATCCGCCGACCTCAGCCGCTGACCCGGAACACTGCGAGCGCTCCCGCATTATGTGGTGAGTTTTGTCTCGGAGGCGTCACATGTTCATTCGTAGAAAGCGCGGTCTTCTCTCCAGGGTAGTGCCAATCCTGGCCATTGCAGGCGTGGCGCAATCCTTCATGAAGCGCCGCGGACGGCAGGGAAAACTCAGCAAGCTGATCGGGACGGCGAGCATCGCCGCCCTCGCCTTCCAGAAGAGCGACGCCTTCAGATCCCGCCGCCGGTAAAGGCGGCTAGTTCTTCAACCGGTATCCGGTCTTAAAGATCCAGCTCACGGCTGCGAGGCCGGCGATGAAGAAGGTCGCCGTCATCAACATGCTTACTTCGATACCCACGTCCGAGGTTCCGTAGAAACACCAGCGGAACGCGCTGATGATGTAGACGATCGGGTTGAAGAGCGTGAGCGTGCGCCAGATCCCCGGCAGGATGTCGATGGAGTAGAAGGCGCCGCCCAGGAAGGTAAGCGGCGTGACAACCAGCATCGGAATGAAGCTGAGTTGCTCGAAGGACCGCGCCCAGATGCCGGTGATAAATCCGAGCAAACTGAAGGTCGCCGCGGTCAGCACCAGAAACGCGACCATGGCGACCGGATGCAGGATGTGCAGGTCGACGAAGAAGGTCGATGTGGCGAGGATGATCAGGCCAAGGATCACCGACTTGGTGGCGGCCGCGCCGACGTAGCCGAGCACGGTTTCCACCGGCGAGATCGGCGCGGACAAGAGTTCATAGATCGTACCCGTGAACTTCGGAAAGTAGATGCCGAAAGACCCGTTTGAGATGCTCTCGCCGAGGATCGTCAGCATGATCATGCCCGGAACGATGAAAGCGCCGTAAGGAACGCCGTCCACTTCCGCCATCCGCCCGCCGATGGCCGATCCGAACACCACGAAATAGAGCGAAGTGGTCAAGACCGGCGTCAGGATGCTCTGCCCCGCGGTGCGCAAAAAGCGCGCCATCTCGAAGCGGTAAATCGCCCAGACGCCATATCGGTTAAAAGCGCGGATGTTCGGTTCGCTGCTCATTGGCGCTCGCTCACCAGGCTCACGAAAATGTCCTCGAGCGAGCTCTGGTGCGTGTTGAGATCTTTGAAAAGAATGCCGATGTCGGTCATGCGGCGAAGAAGCGACGGAATGCCCGTGCGCTCTGCCTTGCCGTCGTAGGTATATTCGAGAACGTAGCCGTCGCCCTTGAGTTCGAGTTTCCACTCGGAGAGCTCGGACGGCAGGGCTTTCAGCGGCTCCTGGAGCTGCAACGTGAGTTGCTTCTTGCCGAGCTTGTGCATGAGGGCGCTTTTGTTCTCAACGAGGATCAGCTCGCCTTTGTGGATGACCCCGACGCGGTCGGCCATTTCCTCGGCTTCTTCGATGTAATGGGTGGTGAGGATGATGGTGACTCCTTGCGCGCGCAGTTCACGCACGAGGTTCCACATGTCGCGGCGCAGCTCGACATCGACACCCGCGGTGGGTTCATCGAGAAAAAGGATTGTCGGCTCGTGCGCCAGCGCCTTTGCGATCATCACGCGGCGTTTCATGCCGCCGGAGAGGGTCATGATCTTGTCGCCGCGCCTTTCCCAGAGGGTGAGCGAGCGCAGAACTTTTTCGATTTGGTTCGGATCGGTCCGCCGGCCGAAAAGGCCGCGAGAGAGCCGGACCGAGGTTTCAACCGTTTCGAAGGCGTCGGTCGCGAGCTCCTGCGGCACGAGGCCGATCTTGAAACGCGCCTGGCGGTAGTCCTTCATGATATCGTGGCCGTCGGCCACCACGGTGCCTGTGCTCGGCGTTACGATCCCGCAAACGATGTTGATGAGCGTGGACTTGCCCGCGCCGTTGGGCCCGAGGAGGGCGAAGATTTCGCCCTTATTGATCTCGAGGTCGATACGCTTCAAGGCCTGAAGACCGGACGCGTAGGTCTTGCTGACGTTCGAAATCGAGATGATGGGAGACATAGAGAACCGGGGCGGGATGACGCGCTCCACGGTATGCGGAAGATCGCGGCTTAGCAAGGACTTGCGCGCGTGTTGCGGCGCACCGCCGGGAAAAGGCTTCGGCGCAAAAATCAAGTCCGCATTCGCCCCGCATTCGCATTGAAATAGCCCTCGGAAGTTTTCTATTTTCGGCCCCCGCTTTAGTCAGTTCAGGAATTTCATGGTCCCCGATATCGTTCGTTACGCCGGTCTCATCGCACCCGAGATCAACGCCAAACCCGTTCAGGCCGCCGCGGCCATAACGCTGCTCGACGAAGGTGCTACGGTTCCGTTCATTGCCCGTTACCGAAAAGAGGTCACCGGAGGCCTGGACGACACCCAATTGCGCCTTCTCGCGGAGCGGTTGGTCTACCTGCGCGAGCTGGACACACGCCGCGAAGCCATCCTCGCGTCGATCCGCGAACAAGGAAAACTAACGGACGAGCTGGAAGCCAAGCTTGCCGCTGCGACCACCAAGGCGGAGCTCGAAGATATCTATCTTCCCTTCAAACCGAAGCGGCGCACCAAGGCCGAGATTGCCAAGGAGAACGGGCTCGGGCCCCTCGCGGACGCGATCTTCGCCGACCGCGCCGCTGTCCCGGCCGAACTCGCTGCCCCGTACGTGAACGACAAGGTCTTAGACGTTAAGGCGGCGCTCGAAGGCGCGCGGGATATCCTCTCGGAGCAGTTCGCCGAAAACGCCGACCTGGTGGGGCGTCTGCGCACCTACATGAAGGACCGTGCGATGCTGCGCTCGAAGGTCAGCGAGGGCAAGCAAGACGCGGGTGCGAAGTTCTCCGACTACTTCGATCACGCCGAACGCTGGTCCGCTGTTGCCGGCCATCGCGCTTTGGCCATGCTGCGCGGACGCAACGAGGAGTTTCTCACCCTCGACCTCGAAGTGGATGCGGACGATCCCTCGCCCGTCAAACCGGCTGAGCAAATGATCGCCGAGGCCTATGCCGTCGGCAAAAAACATCCCGGCGACCAGTGGCTCGCGACCGTAGTGAACTGGACGTGGAAGATCAAACTGCTGACGCGGCTTTCCATCGACCTCATGACCGATCTTCGGACCCGGGCGGAGGAAGAGGCCATCGGCGTCTTCGCGCGCAACCTCAAGGACCTCTTGCTTGCGGCGCCGGCCGGCTCGCGCGCGACCATGGGGCTTGATCCCGGTATCCGCACCGGCGTGAAGGTCGCAGTGGTCGACGGCACCGGCAAGGTGCTCGCGACCACGACGGTCTATCCCTTCCCGCCGCGCAACGACGTACGCGGCACGCAGCTGGAGCTCGCGAGCCTCGTTCGCAAGCATGGCGTCGAGCTGATCTCCATCGGCAACGGCACCGGCAGTCGCGAGACGGAAAAGCTGGTGGCCGACATGTTGTCCCACCTTCCCGCGACGCCCTCTGGTTCGAAGCCGCTCAAGGTGATCGTCAGCGAGGCGGGTGCTTCGGTGTATTCGGCCTCGGAAACCGCGGCGAAGGAATTCCCCGACCTTGACGTCACGCTGCGCGGCGCGGTGTCCATCGCCCGCCGTCTGCAGGATCCGTTGGCCGAATTGGTGAAGATCGAACCCAAGTCCATTGGCGTCGGGCAGTACCAGCACGACCTGGATCAATACAAACTCGGCCGCTCGCTCGAGGCTGTTGTGGAAGATGCCGTGAACGCGGTGGGTGTCGATCTCAATACCGCCTCGGCTTCCCTTCTCGCGCGCGTCTCGGGGCTCAGCGCGTCCCTCGCGGACGCCATCGTCGCTCATCGCGATTCCGTCGGCGCCTTCAAGGCCCGCAAGGAGCTTCTCAAGGTGACCCGCCTTGGACCCCGCGCCTTCGAGCAATGCGCGGGCTTCCTGCGCATCCCGAACGGCACGGAGCCGCTGGACGCCTCGTCCGTACACCCGGAAGCGTACGACATCGCCAAAAAGATCGTGGCCGCCTGCGGGCGCGACGTGCGCGCCCTGATGGGTGACAGCGCCGCCCTGAAGGCGCTCGACCCGAAAGTGTTCGTAAACGAGAAGTTCGGTCTACCGACGGTGCGCGACATCATCGCCGAGTTGGAAAAGCCCGGCCGCGATCCGCGCCCCTCCTTCAAGACCGCCACCTTCGCCGACGGAATCGAGGAGATGAAGGATCTTGCTCCCGGCATGATGCTCGAAGGCACCGTCACGAACGTCGCCGCCTTCGGCGCCTTTGTCGACATCGGTGTCCATCAGGACGGGTTGGTTCATGTCTCGCAACTCACCGACCGATTCGTGAAAGACGCGCACGAGATCGTCAAGGCCGGCGACGTCGTGAAGGTGCGTGTGCTGGAGGTCGATATGGCGAGGAAGCGCATCAGCCTCTCGATGAAAAAGAATCCGGGCGATACCCCGCCGCCACGTATGGAAAAGCGGGGCCCGGAAAAGCGTGATACCGGCCCGCGCGCGCCGATGCCAAAACGCGAGAGTAAGCCTGCGCCTTCCGAAGGGGCATTCGGCGCGGCCTTCGCGGAAGCGCTGAAGCGGAAGTCGACGTAGCGACTTACTTCAAATTTCCCGGATAGATCTGCGTGAAGCCGTCGCGGTTGGGCATCTTCACGCGCGGGAGGCTCTTCGCGTTCATCACGTCCTTGTCGCCGATGATCCCGTTCAGCTTCAGGATGTAGGCGGTGAGCGCATAGACTTCGTCGTTGGTGAGGGTCTGCGGGTTGTTGAGCGGCATGGCGCGGCGGGTGTAGTCGAAGATGATCGTCGCGTAGGGCCAATAGCTGCCGACGGTCTTCACACCCTTTGGCGTTGCCAAAAGTTTTTGGTCGCCGACAAGGGCGTCGGCCGGCGTGCCGACGCCGTCGAAGCCGTGACAAACCGCGCACTTCTCCGTGTAGATCGCTTCGCCTTGCGCGGCTGCCCCGCGTCCGGCCGGAAGACCGGCGCCGTCAGGCGCGATGTCGAGATTCCACGACGCGATATCGGCTTCGGTGATCGGCTCGCCGAGATGCGGGCTTTCCGCAGCCGCGGCCGGAAGCGCGAGCAGAAGTGCCGCGATGAGGCTACGCGTAGACATGGCTCACCTCGCCGCCGGCCGCGACCTGGAAGGTCGTGATGCCGTTGAAGTGGTACTGCGCCTTCGCGCCGCGCGCGAGCAGCAGCGCATCACGCGTCGGCTGCACGTAGCCGGTATCGTCGGTGACGCGGCTTTGCAGAACGGCGGGCCCGCCATCCCACTTCCACGGCGCCCGGAAGCGCGTGAGCATTTTTGGCAGCACCGGCCCGGAGAGTGCTGCGAGCGCCCAACTCTTGCCGCCATCGGCGGAGACCTCCACCTGCTTCACCGTTCCATTGCCTGACCAGGCGAGGCCGGAGATCTCGTAGAGACCGGCGCCTTGCATCTGATAGCCGGGCGACGGGCGAGTGATGAATGACTTGGCGTCGAGCTGCAGTTTGTACTGCGCGGCCTTTCCATCGGCGAGCAGCAACGAATACCGCGAGGTTTCGTAGCGCGTCTGCATCGGCCCTTCCGTGAGACGAATGCGGCGCAGCCACTTGATGTTCATGTTGCCCTGGAAACCCGGAACGAGCAGGCGCATCGGATAGCCGTTGTTCGGACGGATGCGCTCGCCGTTCTGGTAGAGCGCGATCATCACGTCATCCATTGCTTTTGCGAGCGGAATGGACCGGGTGAGGCCGGTGGCGTCGCCGCCTTCGGCGAGGAGCCACTGTGCCTTGGGATCGATGCCGGCTTCGTCAAGCAGCGTCGAGAGCATCACGCCGGTCCACTCGGCGCCGGAGAGAAGTCCGTGCAGCTGCTGAACGGTGCCTTTCACCGGGTTAGCGCCGTAGAGCGCGCCGCTGTTTCCCGCACACTCGACGAAGTGAAATCGCGACGTCAGTGGATAGCGCAGGAGCGAATTGACGGTGAACTTGAGCGGACGCTTTACAAGACCATGAATGACAAGCAGGTGCTTGTCGGGATCGATGTCCGGCACGCCGTTGTGCGTGACTTCGAAGTGAAGACCGTTCGGTGTCACCATACCTTCGAGGAACTGGTGCGGCGTACGGCCCGCAGCGGAGCCCGGTTCATAAAGCGGATTCTGATCGGGGATGGTGCGCTGAACCTTGCCCTCGAACGGCGACGGTTGCGTATAGGGGAGCGGGCGCTTGCCCGGTTTGGTCACCCATTCGGGAACGGTGAGCGGTTCGGCGTGCGCCATGCCGGCAGCGCCGAGCACCCCGGCCATCGCTCCGGCGCCAAGGAAGACGCGCCGGTGGAGAAGACCGTTTCCGGCCGCGGGCTCCAGATCGGTTCCTGGTTCCTTACGATTTGCCATCGAAGCCCTCCCCGGCTGTGACGCTACGACTCGAGCTTAGCACTCTAAATCAATGACTTATAGGATACCCCGAAAGAATCGTGTGGGCCTCCTGCGCGTTGCTAATTAAAATTCAAGCACCTACGTGTATTGGGCATGCCCGTGACCGCACCTTCTTCCATCGCCCAGCAGATCTGGGACATGAAATACCGCTTCAAGTCGGCCGATGGCTCCGCCATCGACCGGACGGTGGTGGACACGTGGGCGCGCGTCGCCAAGGCCCTGGCCGCGCAAGAGAAGGATCCGGCGGTCTGGGCGCCCCGCTTCGCACGCGCCATGACCGATTTCGCCTTCCTGCCCGCCGGCCGCATCCTCGCGGGTGCCGGCACCGGCCGCAAAGTGACGCTGCACAACTGCTTCGTCATGGGAACGATCGAAGACGACATGACGTCGATCTTCACCCACCTGAAGGAAGCGGCCCTGACCATGCAGCAGGGCGGGGGCATCGGTTACGACTTCTCGACCCTGCGCCCCAAAGGCGCACCGGTGAAGGGCGTCGGGGCCGACGCGTCCGGTCCGCTCTCCTTCATGGACGTCTGGGATTCGATGTGCCGGACGATCATGAGCGCGGGCTCGCGGCGCGGGGCGATGATGGCGACCTTGCGATGCGACCATCCGGACATCGAAGAGTTCATCACGGCGAAACAAACGCCGGGGCGCCTGACCATGTTCAATCTTTCGGTGCTGGTCACCGACGCCTTCATGAACGCGGTGAAGGAAGACAAAGAGTGGCAGCTTGCGTTCGGCGGCGAGGTTACGCGCACGCTGAAAGCCAGGGCTCTCTGGGACAAGATCATTCGCGCGACCTATGACTTCGCCGAGCCCGGCGTGATTTTCATCGACCGCATCAATGCGCGGAACAACCTCGCCTACTGCGAGACCATCTCGGCGACCAACCCCTGCGGTGAGCAACCGCTGCCGCCCTACGGCACGTGCCTCCTCGGCTCGATCAATCTCGCATGGTTCGTCGAGAGCCCCTTTGCGGCCGAGGCGCGCCTTGACGAAGCACGCCTCGCCGACACCATCGCGGTCGCCGTGCGCATGATGGACAATGTGGTCGAGGCTTCGAACTATCCCATCGCGGCCCAGCGCGGCGAAGCGGAACAGAAGCGCCGTATCGGCCTTGGCGTCACGGGCCTTGCCGACGCGCTGATCATGTGCGGCCTGCGCTACGGCAACGCACAAGGCGTCGCGACGACACGCCGTTGGATGGAGCTTTTCCGCGACACCGCTTATGGCGCCTCAATCGACCTAGCGGCCGAGAAAGGCCCCTTCCCGCTGTTCGATGCCGAAGCCTATCTGGCCGGCGAGACCATCCGGAGTTTGCCGGCTGGCTTACGTGACCGGATCGGCAGGCACGGGATCCGCAATGCGCTGGTTACGTCGATCGCGCCGACGGGCACCATCTCGCTCTTCGCCGACAATGTGTCCTCGGGTATCGAACCCGTATTCAGTTTTGTTCATAAACGCCATGTGCTGATGCCTGACGGCACGCGCAAGGAAGAAGAGGTTAGCGACTACGCCTATCGCCTCTTCCGTGAGCGTCACGGCGCAGCCGCAGCGCTGCCCGAATATTTCGTCGACGCGCAAGTCCTGGCGCCGGAAGACCACCTGGCGATGCAGGCCGCGGTGCAGGATTACATCGACAGCTCGATCTCCAAGACCATCAATGTACCCGAGGACTTTCCGTTCGAGCGCTTCGCCGACGTGTACATGCGCGCCTACGATATGGGGTGCAAAGGCTGCACCACCTATCGCCCGAGCGCCGTGCGCGGGGCGGTGCTCGAGGTGAAGCGCGAGGAAAAACCGGTGACGGCGTTTGCCGTCACCGAAGAGCCGGAAGCGCGGCCGGAGACACTGCCCGGACGCACATACAAGCTACGTTGGCCCGAGAGCGACCACGCCATCTACATCACCGTGAACGATATTCTTTCGTCTGACAGCCGCGGCCGAAACGTCAGGCGCCCGTTCGAAGTGTTCATCAATTCGAAGAACATGGAGCACTACGCCTGGACGGTTGCCCTCACCCGCATGATCTCGGCGGTGTTCCGGCGCGGCGGCGACGTCGGCTTCGTGGTCGAGGAATTGAAGGCCGTGTTCGATCCGCGCGGCGGCCAGTGGATGAACGGACGCTATGTGCCCTCGCTGCTCGCCGCCATCGGCGACGTCATCGAGAAGCATATGATCGACACCGGCTTCCTCGCGCAGGAGCGCTTAGCGCGGCAGAAAAGCGAGACTCCGAAAGTCGTGAACCTGAAAAACGCGGCGGCTGCTGGCCGGGACCGGCGCTTCAGGGCTTGCCCGAAGTGCGGCAACAACGCCCTTCTTCGGCAAGAAGATTGCGATACCTGCACGAGTTGCGGGTATTCAAAGTGCAGCTAGACAGCTCTCTTTAGGGTTATCCACAGGTTCCCCCCGGATTTATCCACAGACTGCCTTGCAAGCCATTAAGAAGGTGCAACATTACCGTTCTATGACACTGTCATAAAACTGCTGCGTTACGCTGCGGACTTTGCAAGAGTACCCCGGGACGAAAATCAAAAACCGGGGATTCCGATTAGCACGCAGACGCATATCGGTGATGTGCAAGCGCCGCGTCAGGCGCGTACGTCGCGTGCTGCGCCGAGAAAGCGCCGGTTCGCCCGCCCGGGACGTGCGCCGCGGTGGAGCAAAGCCGCTCCAGTCACGTTCAAAGCCAAGTCGAGCCTCGACGATGCCATCGCTGCAGTGGTGAAGAGCTGCCGCGACCACTGGCAAGCCAACCTGCCGGCGGCGTTGGACGGACGCAATCCCGAAGGCGTGCATCAGGTGCGCGTGGGCTTGCGCCGCTTCCGCTCGGCGCTCTCGCTGTTTCGAAAGTTCGTGCCCGAGAATCAGCGCGACTGGCTAAATCAAGAAGCCAAGTGGCTCGCGAGCCAGCTTGGCCCCGTGCGCGACCTTGATGTCTTTCTCGCCGATCTCGACGACCGTGCAGAAAAAGGCGTAGACGAAAGCGTCACCGCTCTCGCTGCTGCCGTACGCAAAGCGCATGCCAAAGCGAAGACAGCGGCGGTGAGCGCCCTGCGCGGAGCGCGCCTGCGGCGCTTCACGGCCCGCCTCGAAACGTGGCTCGACGGCCGCGGCTGGTACGCCGACGACGCCGAGATTCCCGATGTGAGCACTTTCGCGCGCGAAGTCCTGAACAAGCGCATGCGCAAAATCCGCGAGGTGGCCGCACGGGCCGACGAACTGACCGTTCCCGAGCGCCATGAACTCCGCATCGCCGTGAAAAAGTTACGCTATGGCCTGGAGTTCCTGTTCGGCGTACTGCCGCAAAAACGTGCGCAACGCACAAGCGGTATCCTCAAGCGCTTGCAGGACAGTCTTGGCCACCTCAACGACCTGGACGTGGCTGAACGCACGATTGCGATCGCGTCGGCGGGCGCTACGACCGCGGAACGCCGTCTGATCAAGAAGGCGGGCGATGCCCTGAAAGCCGCCCATAGAAAAGCGGCGGCCAAGGCCGAACCGGAAACCGAGCGGCTCTGCTCCAAACTCGTGAAACTTCCGGCGTTTTAAGCCCGCTTAATCCGCATCGATCCGCATTGAGCTGCGCATGAGGAATCGCGCGCAGGGCCTTAACGCTATTCGCTTTTCCGTACGTCCGCATAATCCGCATGATCCGCACGACGTTTTTTTGTGCGCGGCGCATTATGCAATAAAATCAACGCGCGCACCTTCGGCGGCGCAAGACAAGAGACGAGTGAGATTTCGGGAGGCACCCTGAGGTCAAGGTACATTTAAGAGTGTGCACTAAAATGCGATCCGCGTCTGCAAAAATCGCCGGAATCAACCCACCAGCTTCAACATCATCTGCTCGATGTCGGGCGCAACCTTGTACATGTGCCGATACTGGAGCACCTGCTTGGCGATGAGCTTTAGGCGCTGGTCGAACGGCAAGAAAGTTGCCGCTTTGAGGAGCGGCGGATTCATCGGCGGGACATCGCTGCGCTGAAACTCAACGGCCATGCTCACACGCGATTCCTTTCCCTGAGCGGCGCTCTTGCTGCCCCAATGGAGCACGGCCTGATTCCAGATGAGAACGTCGCCGGGCTTTGCCGGCAGCGCGCGGATGCTGGGGAGATCGAACCGCCACTCGCCCTCGCGGTTGGTTCCATACGTCGGATCGTGCCGCGCGGGCACGATGTACATGCAGCTATTGAGCGGCGTTGCGTCCGTCAGCGGTATCCATACGGTAATGGAGTTGGGCATGCCGTCGGGGCGCAGTGTGGCCGCACCTTTGTCGCGATGGGGCGCCCAGCCGGCGTCGCCCTTGTGAGGATCCACGTTCCAAACCCAGAAATCAGGCAGCATGGCGTAGGCGCCTAGGATTTCGCGGAGGAGGGCGTCGAGCTGGCAGAAGGGCAGCCAGAACTCGTCAAAGAGAAATGCGAAGACCGGTGAGAGCCCTTCACGCGACAGCGCGCGCACCGTTTTCGCCAGTAGTGCGAGATCGACGCTGAAGGAGAGCCCGGTTTCCTGGAGGTATCCGTCGAGCAGCAACTGTTCGCGCGCGGCGATGGCGCGCGCTACCTCGACACCAAGCGGCGCGGCCGCGCGCTGGAGTGCCTGATCCTCGATGTGCAAACCCGGCCCGAGAGAACGCCATGTCTCACGCGTCGTGATGTCTGCGAGGGAGAATGTTGCCATGGGAATGATCGGACGTGATGATGGGTCTCGTGTTTCAGCTTCTCATGGCCCCGCAAAAATGCAATGCAGTTGGTGAGAGCGGGGACGACATCGCGATGCCCAACGATAACGATCAAGTGCTGCGCAGCCTCAATTCATTGATCGCGGACGGCTATGACCGCGTGCCGTACGATCCGCCGGCGAGCCCGGGGCTGGATCCCGAACAGGTGTTCGCCCTCGCCGCGACCTACGGTCACGGGCGGGATCACCGGGGCATCGACGTTTTGGATCTCGGCTGTGGAACCGGAGCGCAGCTTGAGCGCGCCGCGGGACTGACGACGGGAAAACTGGTCGGAACGGACCTTTCGCGGGCGGCCTATGCCAAGGCTGCGGCCCGAACGGCGCGTTTCGGTTCGCGGCTTCGCATGATGTGCGCTGATTTCATGGACCTGGACGCCGATCAGCTCGGCCGGTTCGACCTCATCTATCATATCGGCGTTCTCTATGTGACGCCGCCCGCCGTCCAGCGCCGTCTTTTGGAGCTGATCGCGGACTGTCTCAAACCCGGCGGCGTTGCGGTCATCAGCTACTACGCGGGCACGGTCCCGCTGTTGATGGCCGGCCTGCACAAGGTGCTACGCGCGAGCGCCGACCCGAACGAAGGCGCTTCAGACCAGATCCGCGCCGCGAAGGCGCAAGTCCAGACCATGCTGGCAACCATCGCGAAGGTCGGCGGCGAACGCCTGATGAGCGCGGTGCTGCAGCAGGTCTACGCCACGGAAGACACTATTTTTTACCACGAGATGCTGAACCAGAGCTTCGCAGCCCTGTCGACCTCGGCGCTTGAAACGGCGCTGGGCGCACGCGGCGTACACTTCCTCAATTGGATGCAGCCGGCGCCCTTTGAGAAAGACGCCCCGCCGCGCATGCGGGCCTTGATGGCCGACGCCTACACCTTCGCGGGCGGCGGCTACTTCTATGGCGTCTTTTGTAAGACCGGTCAGTGATTAGCCGCCGCCCCTTTATTTAGGTGTGGCTACTTCTACGGTGTTTTTTGTAAGACGGGTTAAATTCCTGCGGCAGCCGGCACGACCGGCGTCGAAAGCTCGAGCGGCAACGCCGTCGTATATTTGATCTCTTCCATCACGAATGTGGAGCTGACGTCGCTCAATGCAACGCGCTTGATGAGACGCTTATAGAACGAGTCATAGGCGTCCATGTCCTTCACCACGACGCGCAGGAGGTAGTCGATGTCGCCGGCCATGCGCCAGATGGCGGTGATCTCCGGCATTTCCTTCACAGCGCGCGCAAACTTCTGCAGCCAGACGTCGTCATGCTGATTGGTGCGGATGATGACGAAGACCGTAAGGCCCAGATTGAGGCGCTTGGCGTCGAGCAATGCGACGCGCGCCTTGATAATGCCGGCCTGCTCCATCTTCTGAATGCGCTTCCAGCAGGGCGTCTGCGATAGACCCACCTTCTGCGCGATCTCGGCGATCGAGAGGCCGGCGTTGTTCTGCAGAAGGGCAAGAATCTTGCGGTCGATGGGATCCAGCATAGGGGGACTCCAGGAAGGTTTGGGGGCGCTGTTCGCCCGCAACATCTGCGCGCCGGGTAGCCGAGGGGAACAGACCATGGTTGGCGCGCAGGGGAATATTCATCTCTTTTTGAGAGGATTGTCCAGGCTAGGAAGATATTTCTTTCCCTCTTTTCGGGAATTCTGCTATCCGGCAGGGGACTCGCAATACGCCCGGCTGCGCCCTATGTGGAGCGCCTGGGCTTGGGATGAGGTGGAGTTAGGTTATGGCCGGTGGCCTTCGTTCGATGTTGCAATCCATAAAGGAGCGCGACCCCGCGGCGCGTTCGCTGCTCGAGATCGCCCTTCTGTACCCGGGCGTTCGCGTGCTCGCGTTCCATCGCCTGGCCCATGCCTTTTGGCAGATCCGCCTGACCTTTCTGGCGCGCCTCATCTCCGAGGTCGGACGCTGGCTGTCGGGCATCGAGATTCACCCCGGCGCGGTCATCGGCAAGCGCTTGTTCATCGACCACGGCACCGGCGTTGTGATCGGTGAAACCGCGATCATCGGCGACGATGTGACCATGTATCACGGCGTGACCTTGGGCGGTGTTTCCACGGCCCAAACCGGAGAGCGCCGGCATCCCATCGTCGAGGACAAAGTGATCATCGGCGCAGGCGCGCAAGTGCTTGGCCCAATCACCGTCGGCTACGGCGCGCGCGTCGGCGCCAATGCCGTCGCCGTACGCGATGTCCCGCCCGGTGTGACGGTCGTCGGCATTCCGGCACAGGAAGCTTTGCCCCGCGGCGCGGTAAAATCCGAAGCTTTCGTTCCCTACGGATCGCCCTGCGACGATCTGCCGGACCCTACGTCCCGCGCCATCTGCGGCCTCTTAAACGAAGTAGAGGCGCTGCGCCGCCGGATCACTCAGGTAGAGGGCGAGTTCCGCGAACCGTCCACGGCGTCCTCGTGGCAATCGGGCGAACCGCGCCTCAAGAAGGTTCACGACTCCGACGCGAGCGGCTGATCCGTCTGCGCCCTGCGGGCTTCGGCGCGCCGGGCCCCACCCCGCCTACATTGAAACCCCGCTGCTTGCGGATTGCGGAGCGCCTCGGGATATACTGCTGCTCATCTCTTCGGCGGCGTGGCAAATAGGACTCTTCCATGGATATGCTTACGCAGGCAGCGGTGTTCTTCGGCGCCGCGGTTCTTGTGGTGCCCATATTCCGGCGCCTCGGCCTCGGCGCCGTACTCGGATATCTCGCCGCCGGCGCTGCAATCGGACCGTTCGGCCTTTC
The DNA here is from genome assembly GCA_945903705.1 of Fidelibacterota bacterium. GTDB lineage: Bacteria > Pseudomonadota > Alphaproteobacteria > Rhodospirillales > Rhodospirillaceae > SHVO01. The sequence continues at coordinate 56,046 of CAMDOZ010000003.1, forward strand.
GCTGATCGACGACGTTGAATCGGCGGCCCATCTTGCCGAATTCGGCGTGGTGCTCCTGCTCTTCATCATCGGCCTTGAGCTCAATCCGACGCGCCTGTGGACCATGCGCAGCCTAGTGTTCGGTCTCGGCGGGGCGCAGGTCGTGGCGACCGGCGCGGTGCTGGCTGTGGCAGGCGCGTACTTCGGCCTCGGCCTGGGAGCCGCCGTCATCGTCGGACTGGCACTCGCCCTGTCTTCGACGGCGTTCGTCCTGCAGACCCTTGCCGAACGCGACGAGCTGAAAGGCCGGTACGGCCGCGCGGCTTTCGCGGTCCTTCTTTTTCAGGACATCGCCGCCATCCCGCTTCTGGCGGCCGTTCCGTTCTTCGCGCCCACGAGCGCCGAAACCGATACCGCGACGGTCGTCCTCGGAGCCGCGAGGGTCGCAGCCGTTCTCGTAGCGGTGATTGTCGGCGGTCACTTTCTTCTGCGTCCGGTTCTACGCATCGTCGCCGGCACGCGAATCCCAGAGCTTTTCACCGCAACAGCCTTGCTGATCGTCAGCGGCACAGCCTTGCTGATGAATGCCGTGGGCATTTCGATGGCGCTGGGAGCATTCATCGCCGGCGTTCTGCTGGCGAACACCGAATACCGCCACCAGCTCGAAGCCGATATCGAGCCGTTCAAGGGGCTTCTGCTGGGACTCTTCTTCATGTCGGTCGGCATGGGCCTCAACCTCGGCCTGATTCGAGAGAGCCCGAACGACATCGCGCTGCTGGTTGCGGGACTCATGGCGGCAAAGGGCCTGGTGCTTTTCGTCCTGGCGCGCCTGTGGACCCTGAACAAGTCCGCTGCCAAGGATTTCGCGCTCGCCCTGCCTCAGGGCGGTGAATTCGCCTTCGTCATCTTCACGGCAGCAGCCGCGGCCGGGCTTCTTATCCGCGAAGTCCACGACCTTCTGGTCCTGGTGGTGAGCCTTTCCATTGGGGCGACGCCGCTTGCGCGCCTTGGCCACGACTGGCTGACCCGCGGCCTCGTCCCGCCTCGCGATCCCGACTACAACGTGGCGCCGCTCGTCGATCACCCTGTGATCATCGCCGGCTTTGGACGTTTCGGTCAGATCACCGGCCGCGTGCTGGCGGCGAAGCAGATACCTTTCATCGCTCTCGACGCCAGTGCCGAACAGGTGGACTTCGTGAAGCGCTTCGGCAACGAGATCTACTATGGCGACGCCTCGCGGCTCGAACTCCTGCGTGCAGCGCGTGCGGAGAGCGCGAAGATCTTCGTGCTGGCCATAGATGACGTCGACGCCTCGCTGCGCACCGCCGAAACCGTGACGCGCCATTTCCCGCACTTGCAGATCTATGCGCGCGCGCGAAATCGCCAACACGCGCACCGGCTGATGGACTTGGGCGTGCGGGTCCTTAGACGCGAGACGTTCCTCTCGTCCCTCGACTTGACGCGCGAAGTCCTGCGGGGCCTGGGCATGAGCGCGAAGGATGCAGAGAGCACCGTGAAGACGTTCCAGGAACACGACGAACGGCGGCTCCAGGAGCACCACACGCACTACACCGATCAGGAGAAGATGCGGAGTTTGGCGAAGGCTTCGGCACAAGAACTCGAGGAGCTGTTCATGCGTGACGCCGCCGACCAGGCTATCGCGGAGGGCGCGGCCTCTCCCACCTCACAGCGAGCGGCTTGAGGAGAGAAATTTGCCCTCCGCCGCGGTGGTGGGCGGAAAATCCTCTCGCCGGAGTCCTGTTGTCACGCCGGGTCTGCTTGACTAGGCCGAGAAGATTGCCTACGGCCTCTGGCACCGTCTTTACGTCCCTCACGGAAGCGAGCCTCCATGACCGAGTCCCTTAACTATAGCGACGATTTCCTCCGCTCGATCCTTCAGAAAGTTCGCACTATTGCGATGGTCGGCGCTTCGTCGCATTGGAACCGGCCCAGCTACTTCGTGGCAAAATACCTGAAGGCCAAAGGCTACCGCGTCATTCCGGTCAATCCGCAGACCGCCGGCCAGGACCTCCTGGGCGAGAAGGTCTACGCCTCGCTGAGGGACATCCCGGACAAGGTCGACATGGTCGACGTCTTCCGCGCCGCGGAATTCGCACCCGGCATCGTCGACGACGCCATCGCCATCGGAGCAAAGGTGGTGTGGATGCAGCTCGGTGTGCGCAACGACGAGGCCGCGAAGAAGGGCGAAGCGGCCGGCCTCACCGTCATCATGAACCGCTGTCCCAAGATCGAATTCAGCCGGCTCGCCGGCGAGCTGTCTTGGAGCGGGGTGAACTCGCGCCTGATCTCGAACCGCCCGCCCGCCGCACCGACCGCGGGCGCCACTCGCGGCGCCCCGCGTCCTGTGGCGTCGGGCGACTACGGCTTCGAGACCCGGGCGGTGCACGCCGGCGCGATGCCCGATCCCGTGACGGGCGCCCGGATTACGCCCATCTATCAAACGACGTCATTTGTGTTCAAAGACGTCGATCATGCGGCTTCGCTCTTCAACCTTCATGACTTCGGCTATCTGTATACCCGCGTTGCCAATCCGACGGTGTCGGTTCTGGAGGAACGCCTCGCGAGCCTTGAAGGCGGCCGCGCCGCCGTGGCGACGGCCTCGGGCCATGCAGCGCAATTCATCACCTTCTTTACGTTGATGTCGCCGGGCGACGAGTTTGTCGCTTCGCGCAATTTGTACGGCGGGTCCCTCACCCAGTTTGGCCTCTCGTTCAAGAAGCTCGGCTGGACCTGCCACTTCGTCGATCCCACCGATCCGGAGAATTTCAAGAAGGCGCTGACGCCGAAGTGCAAGGCGATCTTCATCGAAAGTCTCGCGAACCCCGGCGGCATCGTGCTCGACATCGAGGCGATCGCAAAGGTCGCGCAAGAAGCGGGCATCCCACTGATCGTTGACAATACGCTGGCGACGCCGTTCCTGTGCCAGCCGTTCCAGCACGGCGCGGACATCGTCATCCATTCGACGACGAAATTCCTGTCCGGCCACGGCAACGCGCTGGGCGGCATGCTGATTGAATCGGGCCGCTTCGACTGGTCGCAAGGCAACCGGTTCCCATCGCTGACGGATCCCGAGCCTGCCTATCATGGCCTTAAATTCTACGAGAACTTCGGCGACTTCGCCTTCACCACCAAGGCACGCGCGGTAGCGTTGCGCGATTTCGGGCCCGCCCAAGCGCCCATGAATGCTTTCCTGACGATTATGGGGATCGAGACCCTGGCGCTCCGCATGGAGCGTCATGTCAAGAACGCGCAAGCCGTCGCTGAATTTCTGGAGAAGCATCCGAAGGTCGCGTGGGTGTCCTACGCGGGCCTTCCCGGCAGTAAGTACCGCGCCCTTGCACAGAAATATCTGCCCCGGGGAGCCGGTGCAGTGTTGACCTTCGGCCTCAAGGGCGGGTTCGAAGCGGGCTGTAAGTTCGTGGAATCCGTGCGTCTGTTCTCACACCTCGCCAATATCGGCGACACGCGCAGCCTGATCTTGCATCCGGCCTCGACCACGCACCGCCAGCTTACAGCCGAGCAGCAGATCGCCGCCGGCGCGGGCCCGGATGTCGTGCGCCTGTCTGTGGGGATTGAGAGCGCGGACGATTTGGTGGGCGACTTGGACCAGGCGCTCGCACAGATTGCCTGAGGACCTGCGCCGAGGTGTCGGCAGACGTTTATCCCCGCGCGAGCGCCCGATGCAAGGCCATTTCAAGCTGATCAAGGGTCAGCGGCTTCTGTAGGACTTCGCAGTCGGCCCACTCCGTGCCGAGGCCGTCACGGCCGTAGCCGGTGATGAAAAGGACGGGCACGCGATCCTTGGTTAGCTTCTGCGCGAGCGGGAAGACGGCCTTGCCCGCAATGTTGACATCCAATACCGCGAGGTCGGGCCTGCGTTCCGCGGCGAGGGCAAGGGCGGTGTCTAGCCGGCTTGCAGGGCGTACGTTGCCTGCGCCCAGTTCATGCAGCATGTCCTCGAGCAGGAGCGATACCATGCTCTCGTCCTCGACCAGCAGCACATCAAGGCCGGCCAACGACGGCGATGGAACTGTCACGCCCAGCCTTATCCTAAAGCGGAATTTCGATGGAGCACGTGAAGCCTTCGGCCGGGTAGGCCGACGTGTAGACGCCCTTGAGTTCACCGCTCACCGCGCGTTCGATGAAGCGCGTGCCATATCCGAATTTGGCGGGCGGTTCGGCCGCCGGGCCGCCGGTCTCCCGCCACTCCAGCCGAAGACGATCCGGCGCCATCAAGGACCACCTCAGGTTCAGGTGCCCCGCGCCGGCCGAAAGCGCGCCGTATTTGACCGCATTGGTCGCGAGCTCGTTCAGAACCATGGCAAGGGGAATGGCGAGACGCGGCGCGAGGATCACTTCGGGGCCTTCGAACCGCACGCGCTCCCGCGTGCCGTAGGGCTCGATGACTGCCTTGGCGAGATCGTGCAAACTTGCGCTCTCCCAATTCTGGCTGCTGAGGATGTTGTGCGCGCTGGAAAGCGCAAGGAGCCGCGACTCCGCCGCCCTGCGGTAGGCCGAATTTTCCGGCAGCTCCGGCAGACCACGCGCCACAATGCCTTGCACCGCGCTCAGCGTGTTCTTTACGCGATGATTGAGCTCGTTCATCAGGAGGGACCGATGCCCCTCCGCACGGACGAGCTGAGTGGCGAGATGACTTGCGAATACCAGGCCCACCAACAAAAGCGCCGCGCCGATGGCGGCGGCCAGAAAAAGTGAATCGCGAGAACTCCGATCCAGCGTTTCGATCGGCATGCCGATGGCGACCGTCCAACCCGACTCCTCGGAACGCGAGAACGCGGCGACGGTCGGCGCCCCTTCAATCGAGGTCAGATGAACAATGCGATTGTTGCCTCCGGCAAACGCGGCCTTCGCCGCTGGGCCGGCCTGCCGAAGTCCGCTATCGGGCAATATCGGTAAGCGGGCAACGTGATGAGTCTCGCGGTCGTAAAGGCTGACGACCCAGCCTTCCGGCAAACTAAGGCGTCGCAATATCTCGAGATAATTCTCGCGCGGCGGGCTATACCCGACGACGTAAGCGATTTCATCGTCACGCATGACGGGGACATTCACGGTGAACGTCACGCTCGAGGTCACGCCGCCTAAATATATGTCCGAAACCGCCGGGCGTTTGGTTTTCAGGACTTCATAAAATGCGGCGCGGTTCGTCCACGGCTTCAGATTGTCGCGCACCTGCGTATTGAACACCTGGTTGCCCTGAGCGTCACTGATGCCAATGACGTAACCTTTTCTCACCTGAATGAAGCGCTCGGCATCGTCGCGGAACTCCTCGAACTCGCCTTCAACGAGTTCCGGCTCCAAGGACAGCACTTGAAGCGCGCTGATTTGATTCTGGAGCTCGCGATCGACCGCGGCCATCGTACTCATGGCGGTTTGCAAGACGCGCTCGCCCGCTTCCTCGCGGGCACGGACATAGCCGCTGAATACGATGAACCCCGCCAGCAACAAGACCGGAAGGACCGTACCTGCGACCAAGAGCGCCAGACGAAGATGCAAGGAACCCGGCCGCGAGCCGGGCATCGGCACAAATCCGACCGTACGCGGCTTCGCGCGAGCTGCAGCTTCAGAACCTACGTCACGATAGGTGTCCATAGACGCCAGCCGGGATAGGCCTCCCTCGTGCGCCGGGTGGCGCACGCCTTCTCCACCTTTAATTGTTATCGTTGCGGCCGGCCGAAGTCCACCGGCATTGGGCGCGCATGGGAGCCGCCCGGCAGAGGAAAAGGTAGGAAGGGCCGCCCTTTACGGCGCCGCGGCGCCGACGGCTGCCGCCTTCGCTTTCAGGACCGCAGTCAGGCTTCGTTGGAGTGAGGTCGTCGTATAGGGCTTGGTGACGCAGACACCGGCCTCGTAGCCATCCATCTGGCGGGCGAGAAGATTGTATCCCGTACCGAACACTACCGGCGTACCGCGCTCGAGAAGCTGGTCCGCCAGCGGAAAGCTTTTGCGGCCGTTCAAGTTGACGTCGAGGATGGCGAGATCGAACTTCTGTTCGGCGACGACTTTCTGGGCGCTCTCGAACGTGCTTGCGACCGTAACCGACGCGGCTCCGAGTTCGCGCAGCATTTCCTCGGCATCGAGGGCAATGAGGAACTCGTCTTCCACCAGGAGCACATTGAGACCGGCAAGTGTTTTCATGAAACAACCTAGAACGGAAATGTGATTTTGCAGATGACGCCCCCGGATGCGAGGGTGTGAACGCAGGCCCCGCGCAGATCGTGGGTAACCGCGTTCTTGATGAGCTTCATGCCGAAGCTTTCAGTGACGCGTGTCGACGGCAGGGCATGGTCGACTTTTTCGATCCACTCGAGCGTCAGCTCGCGGCCCGTGGAGTCGACTTGCACCCTCCACTTGATTTCCAGCGCGCCTCCATTCTTGGACAAGGCGCCATACTTGGCCGCGTTCGTGGCAAGTTCGTGCAGCGTCAAAGTCAATGCGAGCGCGTGCTTGGGGGGCAGGTCGATTGGGGGCCCATGGAGCGTGATGCGATCGGACTGGCCGAACGGTGAGAGCTCGGTTTCGAGGATGTTGCGCAAGGAGGCGCCCTGCCAGTCGCACGCGGTCAGAAGATCGTGGGTCGCCGCGAGTGCGCCGATGCGGCTCTTCAAGGTTTCAGCGAGCTCGGTGCGGTCGGACTTCGTACTGACCGTTTGATTGATGATCGAGTTAACGGTCGCCAGCGTATTTTTGACCCGATGCTGGAGCTCGTCCATGAGCCGGCGCATTTCCTTTTCGAGACGGCGCAGCTCGGTTACGTCTTTCAGAATGAGGCCGACGGCCGTGACGCGTCCATCTTCTTCGTAAGGATATACGTCGATCAGGAAGTCCCGCACCACGCCCGGCGCGATCTTGATGGTCGCTTCGAGGTTCACGACCTCACGGCCGCGCTCGAACACGTCGGTCATGGCACTGTCCAGCTTACCGAAGAGTTCGGACGTCATATCCTTCAGGTTGCGGCCGACGTGGTCCTCGATCCGCTGCTCGTTCAAGTCGGCGAAATGCTGATTGATCTTCAGGTAGCGCCGGTTGCGATCGATAAGCGCCATGCCGACGGGCGCGGTCTTGTACAACGTCTCAATTTCGCTCGAGCGTTGGCGGGCGAGTCCTACGTTCCGGGCGAGTTCGGCCTGCGCCTGGCGGATTTTGCTCACGTCGCCGAAGACGATGACAACACCGTCGATGGATTCGTCCACGGCCCGGTAGGGCAGCACGCGGACGACGTAGCTTTCGTTGGTTTCCTCGACGGTGATCTCGTTCTCGACGGACTCACCCGTTTCAAGAACCTGCCGCGCCCACTCGTCGAACGGTTGGCCGGCGGGAGAGACCAGGTCGGAAAGGGGGCGGCCCTTGTCCTGCTCCTGGAATCGGAACAGCGACTTCGTGGCCGGAGTGAAACTACGAATGCGCAGCTTGCTGTCGAGGAAGACCGTCGGAATCTGGGTGCTTTCGATGAAATTCTCCAGGTCCGCATTCAACCGGGCGAGCTGATCGACCTTGTTCTTGAGTTCCTCGTTGACGGTCGCGAGTTCCTCGTTGGTCGACTGCAGCTCCTCATTCATCGACATCATTTCTTCGTTGGTGCTCTTGAGTTCCTCGTTGGAGGTCTCGAGCTCCTCGACGGTCGTGCGCAGCCTTACCCGGGTTTCATCCAACTCATCTTCAAGCTGCTTGATACTGTCTTCATCGACATTGTGCGGCGCATTGTCATCGCTCTCGTCCGCGCTCTCGACGGCGGGCGCAGCCTCCTGGAATATCAGGAGCACTTCGTCCTTACTGAGCGGATGTGCCGCAAGGTTGATGAGAAGAAGATCCGCATCGTCGTCCATGCTGATATTGCGGCGGATGGTACGCTTGCCCGTGCGGCGCACGGCATCGAGCACGGAGCGGATCGGCGAGCGCAAGCCTCGTTTTGCAAGGTCGGTGATGCGCGCCGACGGCGCGCCTTCCGCCAGTTCAAGGTACCGCCCGGTGCGTGTCGAGGATCTCACGACGTCGTTAAGCGAATTCACCACCACGTGCGCCGGCGCGTAATACTCCATAACCGCGCGAGTCATCGTGTCCGTGCGATCTGTCGGCGTGCTTTGCCCGCTCCGCTCGATTTCGGAGGCGGTATGCGCAAGGACGTCCACCGCCAGCGGCATATGCACCGACTGACGCATGCCGCCCTTGCGTTTGAACACGCGCGCCGCGGCGTCGGCCGCGTCGAACAGATCAGTGCGGCTGGCAATGTTCTCCGCCGAGCCGAGAAACAGGAAGCCACCCCCGCGCAGCGCATAGTGGAAGACGGGAATGAGCCGCTGCTGCAGTGAGGGGTTGAGGTAGATCAGGAGATTACGGCAGACGACCATGTCCACGCGCGAGAACGGCGGATCCTTGATGAGATTGTGATTCGAGATACGCACCATATCCCTGATGGATTGCACCAGGGTGTAGTCATCTTCCTGCGAGTAAAAGTAGCGGTCGAGCAGTTCGACAGGCACGTCGCAGACGGCCGAATGTGGATACCTCGCCGCGCGCGCCTTGTGCAGCATAGGCTCGTCGATATCGGTGGCAAAGATCTGCACCCGGGGACGGACGTCCATGCGGGCGAGCGCTTCGGACAGCAGGATCGCGAGGCTGTAGGCCTCTTCACCGCTGGAACATCCGGGGGTCCAAATACGTACGGTGTCGGCGACGCCCTTGTCGCGCAGGAGTTCGGGGATCACTTCGCGGCGGAGAACATCGAAAGCCTCGGCGTCGCGGAAGAAGCAGGTGACATTGATCAGGAGGTCGCGGAAGAGAAGCTCGGCTTCCTTCTCATTTTCTTTGAGACGGCGGAGGTAATCGTCGCCGTTCGCGGCGCCCAGCACCTGCATACGCCGCTGCACGCGGCGCATCATAGTGGTGCGCTTGTACTGACTGAAGTCATGGCCGAGGCGCCGCCGCAGTTCCTCGCAGACCTTTAGCAGGAACTCGCCGCCGTCCTGCACCGGCGGCGGACCGGCCTGCGTACGATCGAAATAATCGCGCAGCGCGCCGGGCATGTCGCGCACGGCCAAGATCTTGTCGACAAGGCCGGTCGCAACGGCGGTCTTGGGCATGCCGTCGTATTTCGCGCTGTCCGGCTCTTGGACCAGGGCTAAGCCGCCCGCCTCCTTCACCGCGCGCAGGCCTTCGGCGCCGTCGCCGCCGGTACCGGACAAGACGATGCACGCCGCGTTGGAGCCTTGGTCGACCGCAAGGCTGCGGAAGAAAACGTCGATCGGCCGCCGGAAGCCGCGCGGCTCGGAGAAATCGGAAAGCCTCAGTCGGGCTTTCTCGATGGTAAGACCGTGATTCGGAGGGATGAGGTAGACGTTGTTGGGCTCGATCGCCATACCGTCGGCGACCTGACGCACTGGCATCGGTGTACGCCGTCCCAGGAGTTCGGCCAGCATGCTTTCGTGATTGGGATCGAGGTGCTGCACCAGCACGTAGGCGTAGCCGGAGTCTTCCTGGACGTTCGTAAGGAATGTCTGGAAAGCTTCAAGGCCGCCCGCGGACGCGCCAAGGCCTATCACCGGGCAGGAGGCCGGATACGCACCTAGGTCGGGCTTATCGGGCGGGAGGAGCGGCTCTAACGGTTCGAGTTCTTCAATAGACATGCCGCCTGACACACCTCCGCACGTTTTACGGGGACTACAACGTCCCGCCGCTGGCGGTGTTCCACCTAGAGCGGAATGACTCTAGGTCAGATAGCCGGAGTTTTTGAAGTAGTTCGCGCATTCTTGGGGCGTGTAAGTGCCGAGCAGGCGGCCGATGGAGGTGCAGATGGCCTCGACGGTGCGTGCAGCTTCTTTGCGCAACAGGTGTTTGA
>CAMDOZ010000004.1 GCA_945903705.1 Fidelibacterota bacterium
CAGGACACGACCAACGATCCCATCACCATCGCCCGCCGCCCCCAGCCCTGGTCAAGCTGGCAGCGGAGCGAGGACTATTACTCCGAAGGCCTGCTCGTCTGGCTCGATGTCGACACGGTGATGCGCGAACTCTCCGGCGGTCGACGCTCGCTCGACGACTTCGCGCGTGCGTTCTATGGCCAGGAGGACGGCGCGTGGCAGAAGCCGGCCACCTATAAGTTCGACGACGTCGTCGCGATCCTCAATGAATTCGTAAAGCATGACTGGGCGACCTTCCTTCGCCAGCGGCTCGACGGCCACGGGCCCGGTGCGCCGCTCGACGGGGTCACACGCGGCGGCTACCGCCTCGTCTATACGGACGAACCGACCGAGCTGTTCAAGACGCTGGAGACGCAGCGCCGCGTCGCCGACCTCACCTACTCCTTGGGCGCGAGCATCAATTCCGAAGGCCAACTGACGAGTGTTCTGTGGGATGGCCCGCTGTTCAAGGAGGGTTTCGCCATCGGCGCGCGGATTCTCGCCGTCAACGGCAAGGCGTTTGAAATCGACCGCGTGAAGGAGGCGGTGAAGGCGACCAAGACCGGGGGAAAAATCGAATTGATCGTCAGGGTCGGGGACGATGTCCGGACCCTGACGATCGATTACAACGGCGGACTAAGATATCCGCGTCTCGAGCGCATCGAGAAGACGCCCGCGCGTCTCGACGATATCGTCGCCGCAAGGAAGTAGAGGTCTAGCGCTTCGCGAGCAGCGTGTCGGCTTCAGCTTTGTCGATGGTGACAATCTGCTGGATCATGCAGATCGCGCCAACCGGCTGAAGCACGGTGATCGAGTCCGACGTGCAGAGCTCGGCGGTCGGGGTGGTGTGGCCGATGCCGCTGAACTTCATGCCGGAGCAGGAGCCGCGCATGTCGACGCGCTTGAAATCGTCCCGGCCGCGCATCTCGAGGACGATGGTCTTGTCGTCGATGATCGGGGAAGCCAGGATCTGGCTCAAGCGAACGCATTTATGGGTGGAGCCGACCGGATCGGCCGCGACGGCCGCCGTGGCGCCGATGCCGAAGGTCAGGGCAGCCGCGAGTGCGATGAGTGAAGTCTTCATGTGAGCCTCTCTGTGATTTGCTCGAATAGGTACGTCTCGTAAGACCTCAGATAGCGACCAATTTGGGCAAGATTATGCTGACGTGATATTAAGAGAGACGACAACCAGCGCCCAAAAAGTCCCTGGAAGGACGAATAAATCCCCGCCGGCGAAGACTCTAGCCGGTCTGGAGCCGGTAGCCCACCCCCGGTTCGGTGACGAGGTATTTGGGCGCCGCCGGCTCCTTCTCGAGCTTCTGGCGTAGCTGGCCCACATAGACCCGCAAATATTGGGTTTCCTCGACGTAGGCCTGTCCCCAAACCTCCTGCAGGAGCTGCTGATGGGTAATCACCTTCCCGGGGTGGGACGCTAGGATACGTAAGAGGTCGTATTCCTTGCGCGAGAGCCGCACGGGCGTCCCGCCGACGGTCACCAGGCGCTTCGCGAGGTCGATGGCGATATCGCCGGCCGTCACGACCGGTTCAGCTTCGGCGCCGGTCCCCGGGCCTTGCCGCAGTGCAACCCGCATCCGGGCCAGCAGCTCGCCCATACTGAAAGGCTTGGTGACGTAGTCATTCGCCCCGCGGTCCAAAGCCTGGATCTTGTCGGAATCGTCGGAGCGCAACGAGAGCACGATGATGGGAATGCTCGACCATTCGCGCACCAGCTTGATCACGTCCAGACCGTCCATGTCCGGCAACCCTAAATCGAGGATCAACAATTCCGGTTTTTGCACCGTGCAGGCGCGCACGCCTTCTTTGCCGTTCTCGGCCTCGATCACCTGATAGTCGTGCGCCTGCAGACTCGCGCGCAGGAAGCGCCGGATCTGCGGCTCGTCGTCGACGATCAACACTTTGGGTCCGGTGATCATGCCCGTCAGAGTCTCATACCTCGGCCGTAACGGCTACATCGGGCGTCTTGACCGGCAGCCGCAGCCGGATCGTCGTGCCATGCCCGAGGCCTTCGCTTAAGGCTTCGATGGTTCCGCCGTGGGCCTCGATGATCCCCTTGCAGATCGCAAGTCCAAGGCCGGTGCCGGGGACCGTGCGATCGCGATGCCGCGCGCGGTAGAACTTGTCGAAAATCGCGCCGAGTTCCTCCGCGGAGATCCCGCGGCCCTGATCGGAGATGTCGATGCCGACGTCCTCGCCAAGCCGGCGTGCCGTGATCTGGATCGAGGTTTCGGCCGGCGAATATTTGGCCGCGTTGTCGAGCAGGTTCACAAGCACGCTTTCCATCAGCACGAAGTCGACGTTGACCAGCGGGAGCTTGTCCTCCACGTCCGCATAGATTTCATGCAGCGAGAGTCTGCGGTGCGCCGCATCCAGCGCCGTCGAAAGCAGGTCGCCGACGTCCGCCCACTGCAGTCGCGGGACGAGGGCACCGGCCTCCAGCCGGTTCATCTGCAAGACGTTCTTGACGAAGCGGTTGAGGCGCTCGGCTTCCTCGAGGATGGTCGTCAGAAGCTCGGCGGTCACTTCGGGCGGATAGCTGCGGCCGTAGGAGATGAGGCTGGTGGCCGACCCGATGATCGAGGCCAGCGGCGTGCCGAAGTCATGGGAGATGGCCGATAGCAACGCCGACCGGAGCCCTTCGGTGCGCGAGACGACGCGCGCATTTTCCAGCTCCTGCTTGCGCAACGTGTGCTCGACCGCAAGAGCCGTGAGCCGGCAGATGGATCCGATGACCCGGCGGAAGCTTGCCGATCTCACGATTTCCCGCGCGGTATTGCGCAGCACGAGCACGGCAACGGTCCCTTCGCTGGTCTCGAGCGGTTGAAACGTCGCCTGCATCTCCGGCCACATCCCTGTACCGCGCCCAGCCGGTAGGCCTTGATTGAAGACCCAGCGGGCCGCTTCGATATCTTCTTGCGTCAGGCCGGCATGAGGCGGATACGCCGCCTGCAGGGCCGCCGCCCGGGCACGCGGCGAAGCCAAAGCAAGTGTCTCGCTCCCACCGCCGGTGAAAGGCGTGAGCAGCGTGGTCTCGCACTCGAAGATGTCGTTGCACTGATGCACGATGGCGCGGAAAATTTCCTGCGTATCGCGCGCGACCGCGATGTCGCGTGTGAGTTGGAAGAGCGCGCGTGCCTCGCGCGCCTGGCGTTGCGCGCGGCTTGCCTGTTGCCGCAAGTCTCCCGACAGATTGCTGGTAATTGCGCCGATCACCAGGAAAAGGATCAGCACCAAAACGTCGCCGGGCGAGTTGAACCCGATCTCGTAGCGGGGTTCATCGAAGAAGTAATTGAAGATGGTGACGCTGAGGAGGCTCGTGAAGCTCGCCGCCGCCATCCCATAGGCGCTCGCGCTGTATACGACCGCAGTCAGGAACAGAATGGCCAGGCTTTCCGCCGGCACCAAGGCCGTCCAGGAGCTGCACAAGGAGACTCACCAGGCTCATCGCGAACGCACCCAGAATGTAGGCGTGGTACCAAGGGCGCTGTTCGTCGACGCGCCAGGCCAGACCAAGCCGCGGCGCCGCGCCGCTCTCGTGGCTGAGGTCGGGTATGACGTCGATCCCGAGCGGCTTGGCGGCTTGCTCGATGCGCGCCGCCATGGCTCCGGGAAGTCCATGAAGCAGCGAGTGACTGCGCTTCGTTCCCAGAATGACCGCGGCCGGGGGCCGCACGGCCCATCCGCCGATCATGGCTTCCAGATCCCCGCGGCTGCGCCACGGCACTAACGTGATATCCCAGCGCTCGGCGAACACGGCGAGATCGTGAATGGTGTCGAGCCCCATAAGCTCCGAGCGCAGGCGTGGCGTGGCGCGAACCGCAAGCGTAAGCGGCAGGTCCCGCTCCTGTGCCGCCCATAGGGCTTCGCGCGCGAATTGCAGCAGGTCCGGAGCCGGGCTTGCGATCGCAAGCATATGCGTTGCGCGGCTCGCGCTGGGCGTCGGGTGGTGAGAAGGGCCAAGGGTCATGGCTCCCATTATGGCCCAATTTCGCGGGAATTGCTTTACGCGCGCAAGCGCATTAGGCCCCCGGCGGCGAGGCTGAGCGCAAAGATTGCCGCGGCGGCGGCAACGATGGCGGCGCCGGAGGGAAAGTCCCAGGCGAAGGAGGCGGAAATACCGGCGATGGTTGCCGCGCTTCCGACAGCGATCGTGACCAGCGTCATTGCTTCCGGGCCGCGCGAGAGGCGGCGCGCTGCGGCGGGCGGGATGATGAGAAGCGCCGTGACCAGGAGGATACCGACGATCTTCATCGCGATCGCCACCGTGATGGCGATGAGCACGGTGAAGCCGAGGCGCACGCCGGTCCCGGCGTACCCTTCCGCGCGCGAGATGTCCTCGTTGACCGTCAGCGCGATGAGGCGCCGCCATAGAAGCGCGAGCGCGCCGAGCACGATGAATCCGCCGCCGTAAATCCAAGCAAGGTCGGCGTCGGTGATGGCGAGGATGTCGCCGAACAGATAGGCGGTGAGGTCGAAGCGAATGTTTTGCATCGTGCTGACGGCAATCAGACCCAAGGCCAGCGCGCTGTGCGACAGAACGCCGAGCAAGGTGTCCGTCGGTACGCGCCGCTGGAACTGAAGAGAGAAGAGGAGCGCGCCGATCAGAATGCACGTCGTGAGCACGCCGATGGTCGGATCCACGCCCAGAATCAGGCCGAGGGCGATACCCATCAGGCCGGCATGGGACAGGGTGTCGCCGAAGTAGGCCATGCGTCGCCAGACCACGAAGCAGCCCAGCGGCCCGGCTACCATCGCAATTCCGAGACCCGCCAAGACCGCGCGGATCATGAAAGGTTCAAACATGGCACATCTCAGTGCGGATGATGATGGCCATGGGGATGGTCATGGTGATGATCGTGATGTCCTCCCTCGACCGTACCGTCAGGCGCGTGGACGTGATCATGATGGTGCGTGTATGGCGCAAGGGTCTGGCCGGCCGCTTCGCCGAAGAGGGCGACGAAAGCGCGGTCACGCCCCACGTCCGTCGGCTTGCCGGAACAGCAGATGTGCCCGTTCAGGCAGTAGACGCGGTCCGTGGCGGCCATCACGACGTTCAAGTCGTGCGAGACCAGAAGCACGCTGCACCCGGTCCGCGCCCGCTGCCGGGCGACGACCTGGTAGATCTCCAGGGCGCCCGTCGCGTCCACATTCTGGGTCGGTTCGTCCAGGACCAGGAGATCGGGTTCGCGCAATAGCGCGCGCGCCAGCATCACGCGCTGCAGCTCGCCGCCCGACAATCTCAGAGCGGAAGTGTCTAGCAAGCGGCCGATATTGAGTTCTTCCAACATCGCCTGCAGGCGCTCCTCGGCCGGCGTGTGCGTGAGCGTGAGGATGCGGCGCACCGACAGCGGCAAGGCATGATCGAGTTGGTAGCGTTGGGGAAGGTAGGCGAGTCTCAGCCCCGGAGCGAGGCGAAGGGTGCCTTCGTCCAATGTCTCAAGGCCGAGGACCGCGCGGAGCAGGGTCGATTTTCCCGCGCCGTTGGGGCCGATGACGGTCACGATTTCGCCGCGGCCTACGGTGAGGTCCACGTGATCGAGCACAAGGCGACCGTTGCGTTTCATCACCGCGCCCGAAAGGCTGGCGGCAGGAGACAGGTCGGTCCCGGTCATGGGCGGCGCACGTCTTGGTCGCTGCAATGCGCGCAGAGGCCCTGGATTTCAATGATCTCGATCTCGGGAATGAATCCGTGCGCGGTCAGCGTCTTCTTCACGGCGCGTGTCACCGCCGCGCCGTCCATTTCCGTCGCCGACTTGCACGCTCGGCAAATCAGGAAGTGTGCCGTATGCCGCTCGTCGGCCAGCGCGCAACCGATAAAGGCATTGAGGCTTGCCAGGCGATGGACAAGGCCGTGCTCCATCAGGAAGTCGAGCGCCCGGTACACGGCCATGGGCGCGATCTTGCCCGAGTCCGCGTTCAGGCCCGCGAGAATATCGTAGGCGCCGATGGGAGCGTGGCTGGACCATACCGAGGTCAGAACGCGCCGTCGGATATCGGTCAGCCGCGCGCCGCGCTTCGTGCAGATCGCTTCCGCCGTACGCATGGCGTCGGCCGCACACCGGGTGTGATCGTGGTGCGGATGTGGAAACATTCCTGCCCGCGACGGGGCGGGGTGGGGTTTGCGGGCGCGGGAGGCCATTGTCGGGACCGGAGTTAATGTTATAACGTAACATACGTGGCCCGCCGCGTGCGGGCAAGGGACCGATCGGGCTTCGATGTGAGACATATCTTCTTCCTCATCACCGTGCTGTTGAGCGCCTCGCCTGCGGCAACCGCGGAAGTGCCGGCGGTCGTTGCGTCCATACGCCCCGTTCAGGCCATCGCCGCGACCGTCATGGCCGGCGTTGGAACGCCGGACCTTTTGTTACCCAACATCGCCTCGCTTCACGCCCACGCTTTGCGTCCCTCCGAAGCCCGCCTCCTCTCCCGGGCCAAGGTCGTGTTCTGGGTCGGTCCGTCGCTAGAGGCGTTTCTCGCAAAACCCCTGGAGGCGCTGGCCGGCAAGTCCCACGTGGTGACCTTGATGAACGCGCCGGGCCTGCAGCCGCTGCCGTCACGGACCGGCGGTTTGTGGGAAACCGACGGGCACGCCGAGGATGGGCATTCGAAGCTTCCCGACGGCCATATCTGGTTGGATCCCCGCAACGCCGTTGCGATGGCCAACGCAATGGCTGAGGCCCTCGCGGTCGCCGATCCCGTCAATGCCGCCGAGTATTGGGCCAATGCGGAGAATTTCTCGCGAGAAGCCATGGCCTTCGACAAGGCCCTTCATGTCCGTCTGACGCCGATCCGCGAAAAACCCTTTCTGGTGTTTCACGACGCCACCCAGTATTTTGAAGCCCGCTATCGGCTGGCGGCGCTGGGAAGTGTGAGCGTGACGCCTGACCAGCCACCCGGCGCGCGGCGCCTTGCCGCGATCCAGGAAAGACTGCGCGAGGTTGGGGCCGTGTGCATTTTCTCTGAGCCGCAGTTTGAGCCGCGTACCGTACAGATGCTCGTCGAGGGCTCTGGCGCGCACACCGGCGTGCTCGATCCCGAGGGTGCTACGCTGAAAGACGGGTCCGGTCTCTATTTCACGCTGATGCGGAACCTCGCCGATGAGCTCTTGCGGTGCCTCGCATGATCTGGCGCAGCCGGTTCCTCGTTTGGGTAACGCCGATCCTGCTGCTGGCGCAGCTGGCGCTCGCCGTTCACCAGCTCGAACACCGGATCGCGCCTGACGTCCTCACGACCGCGCACGAGTGCGTTCTTTGTAACGTCACCTCTGGGGCGGCCCCGCCGCCTGCGCCTTTCGTCGTTCTCCCGCCGGACCTGGGTCCGGACACTCTCGTCCATGCCGCTGTCGACGCCGCCTGCTGCGCGCACGTCGACACGCCTTTCCACTCCCGAGCTCCACCTGCCTTCGTTGCCATCTGATCCGTAGCGGGCTTTCGCCCGCTGTGACTCTTTTCAGCAACGGAGATACCCATGCGTCGCCAGCACTCTGGCGTCGCGCTACTGTCCATAGTAGCCGCGACACATCTATTTTCAGTCACCGCTTCCGCCGCCGAGGCGAACAGCAATCAACTTCATATCGACGAAATATTCATCACCGGCTCGCCGCTCGGGCACGACCGCTTCGACGTGGTCCAGGGCACAAGTGTGCTGACCGGCGATAAACTCGCCGCAGCCTTGCGCTCGTCCATCGGCGAGACGCTCTCCAGCCAGCCGGGCGTGACCTCGACTTTCTTTGGTCCCTACGCCAGCCGCCCCATCATCCGCGGCTTCGACGGCGACCGCATTCGCGTGCTGTTCGACGGCATCGGCAGCATCGACGCGTCGTCCGTCAGTCCCGATCATGAAACCGCCGGCGATTCCATGGGCGCCGAGCGCATCGAGGTCCTGCGCGGGCCGGCCACCTTGCTCTACGGAACCTCCGCTATTGGAGGTGTGGTCAACATCATCGACGGGCGGATCCCGCAAGAGCGGCCCGCAGGCGGCTATCACGGCCACGCCGTCGCCGGCCTCGGATCGAACGCGGACGAAAAGTTTCTAAGCGGCGGCACCGATGTCGACCTCATGCGCGGCCTCATGATTCATGCCGACGGCAGCTGGCGGAAGACCGGCGACTATAGAGTGCCGGGTTTCGCCAGCGCCGAGGCCCAGGAGGAGGGCATTCGCGGCCGGGTGGAGAACACCGATGGGCGAACGGTCAGCGGCGCGGGCGGGATGTCCTATGTCTGGGAGAACGGTGTCGTCGGTGCGTCCATACAGCGGTTCGCCTCCAACTACGGCGTGGCGGGCCATCATCATCACGAGGAAGAGGGCGGAGAGGGCGTCGAGCTTCCGCACGAAGAAACTCTCGTGCGCATCGATCTCGACCAGACGCGCATCGACGTTAAGGGAGAGGTGCGAGACCTTGGGTCGTTCATCACCACCGTGCGGGTGCGCGCCGCGGTCGGCGACTACAAACACTTGGAACTCGAAGGCCCCGAAGTGGGAACCCGGTTCACGAACGAAGGCTGGGAGGGTCGCTTGGAGGCGATTCATGCGCTACTCGGTCCACTCAACGGAATCTTCGGGATTCAATACCGCAAGCGCGATTTCGCCGCCGTGGGCGAGGAGGCTTTCACGCCGCCGTCCCTCACGCGTCAGTTCGCCGCGTTTCTGCTTGAAAGCGCGGTCGTCGGCGACTGGCGTTTCGAAACCGGCGTGCGTCTCGAAGGGACCAGCATCGATCTCGCCAGTGGGGCGGAGCGCGACTTCAATTCAACCGCAGGCTCCGGATCGATTGCATACGAGTTCGCGGAGGACACACTGCTCGGGGTCACCGCCTCTTGGACCGAGCGTCCACCGACTGCCGAGGAATTATTCTCCGAAGGGCCGCACCTCGCCACCAACCAATTCGAACGCGGCAATCCCGCCCTTGGCGAAGAGCAGGCGGTCAATCTTGAGGTGACGTTCCGGCGCGGCGTAGGTCCGGTGACGGGATCGATCAGCCTCTATCGAACCTGGTACGATCGCTTCATCTTCGCCGAGCAGGCCGGCGAGGAAGAGGACGGATTGCCGGTGTTTCAGTTCGCCGCCGTCGACGCGCGATTCAGCGGCCTTGAGTCGGAAGTGACCTTCCAGGCGATCGACGAGGCGGCATATGGGATCGCTTTCGACGCCGGGCTTGACCTTGTGCGCGCGACGAACATGACGGCCGGCGAACCTTTGCCGCGCATTCCCCCGCTGCGGTATCGCGTCGGCATCGAAGGACGTTGGCAGGCCTTCGATGGGCGCTTGGAAATCGCAGGCGCGGCCGCGCAGGACCGCACCTCACCGCTGGAAACCTCGACGGATGGCTATACGTTCCTCAACGCCCGCATCGGATATCGCCCGTTTGCGGGTCAAGACGTGCAACTCGTGCTTCAGGGGCAGAATCTCACCAACGCCAGCGGGCGGCCGCACACCTCGTTCCTGAAAGATCTCGCGCCGCTTCCCGGCCGGGACCTTCGTCTGTATTTGCGGGTGAGCTATTAGCTGAGGCTACTCAGCCGCTACCGGCTGCCCGGCGCGTACAACAACGCCGCGGCGGCCGGTGTCGAGACGGAAGGTCTGACCGTCGCGCGTGGTCGTAAGGCAGTGGTCCGGTCCTTCACCCACAGCTCGCAGCCGCTGGGCCAGTTCCACGGCCGTGAAGTTTTCCGGCAGGCGGCAAAGGGCGTCGAAGTGCTTCCGCGTCCGGCGTTTGCCTGACCATACGTCGCCGCTGTAGCGCAAGGGCGCGTAGACGTCGGCCAGCAGCGGCGCCGTGCGCTCGAGGACATGCATCAGGACGACAAGAGTGTGTGTGTCGAGCGATAGGCGATCCCAGCGCGGATCGATCGCGAAGCGCTCGACGGAGCAGATCGCGCCGGAATCGACCGTCGCGGCCATCTCGTGGAGCGTGACCCCGAATTCCCGCGCGCCTTCGTACAGCGCGAACACCGACGGAAAGAGGCCGGGATAGTTCGGCGGGCCAGGATGCAGGTTGTAGGCGGGCGAGGACAGCTTCGCGAGCACGCGCCGCGGCACGATGACGCTGGATCCGACGGAGAGGACGCGGCTTGCGACCGGGTCGTGCGCGAGTTCGGCTTCGAGGTCGTCCAGCGACCAGGCAAAGCTCAAAGCGGCGCGCGGCGCCGCCCGGCGCAACACGTCGCTCAGCGGTTCCTCGAACTCCCGCTGGGTCATAAGTATCAGACGGCCCACGCTCTTTATCTCCGCCAATGAAGAGAGGCTTGAAACCTCTTACCCCAAGCCCTATTAGAACCTGGTAAACAGGACCGATTTAGTCCGAGATGGCGGCGAAAAGCCTTCAAAGGGCGATAAAAATGTTTAAAGTCAATAAGTTAACAGATTACGCGACGGTTGTTTTGATCAGTATCGCCCGCAGCCAGGTGGTGCGATCGAGCCAACATATCTCTGAAAATACGGGGATTCCGCTCCCGACCGTCGCCAAGCTGATGAAAAACCTGAACAAGGCGGGTTTGGTCAAATCCCAGCGCGGAGCCACCGGCGGCTACAACCTTGGCCGCGTCCCCGCCGAGATCTCCCTCGCCGACGTCATCCAGGCGGTCGAAGGGCCCATCGCCCTCACGGCCTGCGCGGACACCTCCGACGAGCATTGCAGCATCGAGTCCGTCTGCCCGGTGCAGGGCCGCTGGAACCGGGTCAACTCGGCCGTCCGCGCGGCGCTCAGCGAGGTGACGCTTGCCGACATGGTCGCCGACATGAATTCGTTTGGCATTCCGCAGCGCGCGGAACCTGTGTCCATCCCGGCGGCGGAGTAGGTCATGGCCGCCAACCAAGAAACCGCCGCCGCCGTAAAGAATGTCGAACAGTACAAGTACGGCTTCGTCACCGACATTGAGTCGGACATGGCCCCGAAGGGCCTCAGCGAAGACATCGTGCGTTTCATCTCGGCCAAGAAGGGCGAGCCGGAGTGGATGCTCGAGTGGCGCCTCAAGGCCTATCGCTATTGGCTGACCCTCGCCGACGAAGAACCGACCTGGGCCAAACTCATCTACCCGAAGATCGACTATCAGGCGTCCTATTACTACGCCGCGCCGAAGCAAAAATTGGCGAGCATGGACGAGGTCGATCCGAAGCTGCTCGAGACCTACAAGAAGCTCGGCATTCCGCTCGCCGAGCAGGCGATTCTCGCCGGCGTGGCCGTGGATGCCGTCTTCGACAGCGTCTCGGTGGCCACCACCTATAAGAAGAAGCTCGAAGAGATGGGCGTGATCTTCAAGCCGATCTCCGAAGCCGTGCACTCGCATCCCGAGCTGGTGAAGAAATACTTGGGCTCGGTCGTTCCCTACACCGACAACTTCTATGCGACGTTGAATTGCGCCGTTTTCACTGACGGATCGTTCGTCTACATCCCCAAGGGTCTGCGCTGCCCGATGGAGCTTTCGACCTACTTCCGCATCAACGAGAAGAACACCGGGCAGTTCGAGCGCACGCTCATCGTTGCCGACGAGGGCTCCTACGTGAGCTATCTCGAAGGCTGCACCGCCCCGCAGCGCGACGAAAACCAACTGCACGCCGCCGTGGTCGAGCTCATCGCCCTCGACGATGCCGAGATCAAATACTCGACTGTGCAGAACTGGTACCCGGGCGATGCCGACGGCAGGGGCGGCATCTACAACTTCGTCACCAAGCGCGGCGCCTGCCGCGGCAAGAACTCCAAGATCATGTGGACCCAGGTGGAGACAGGCTCCGCCATCACCTGGAAGTATCCGAGCTGCATCCTTCAGGGCGACAATTCCGTGGGTGAGTTCTACTCCGTCGCCATCACCAATAACCGTCAGCAGGCGGACACGGGCACGAAGATGATTCATCTGGGCGCGAACACGCGCTCGAAGATCATCTCCAAGGGCATCTCGGCGGGACACGCCGACAACACCTACCGCGGCCTGGTGCGCATCGGCGCCAAGGCCGACAAGTCGCGCAACTACACCCAATGCGACAGCTTGCTGATCGGCGACAAGTGCGGTGCCCACACTGTGCCCTATATCGAAAGCCGCAACCCCTCGGCGGTAACCGAGCACGAGGCCACGACTTCGAAGATCAGCGACGATCAGCTGTTCTACTGCCTCCAGCGCGGCATGACGCAGGAAGAGGCGGTGTCGCTGATCGTCAACGGCTTCTGCAAGGAAGTCTTGCAGACTTTGCCCATGGAATTCGCCGTCGAGGCCCAGAAGCTCGTCAGCATCAGTTTGGAAGGCAGCGTAGGTTAGCTATGGCTCTTCTTGAAATTAAGAACCTTCACGCGTCGGTCGCGGGCAAAGAGATCCTTAAAGGGGTCACGCTGGCGCTCGAACCCGGAGAAGTGCACGCCATCATGGGACCCAACGGCACCGGCAAGAGCACGCTGTCGAACGTCATCGCCGGCCGCGAAGGCTACGAAGTGACCAAGGGCCAGGTGCTGCTCGACGGTGAAGACGTCCTCGCCATGGCCGCCGACGAGCGCGCCCGCGCCGGCATCTTCCTTGCCTTCCAGTACCCGGTGGAAATCCCCGGCGTCACCACCTCGGCCTTCCTGAAGACCGCGCTCAACGCCAAACGCCGCGCGGCGGGCGAGAAAGAGATCGACGCCATGGAATTCATGAAGCTGGTCAAGAAGAAGACCGAGGCGCTCGGCATGCCCTACGACATGATCAAGCGCGCGCTCAATGTGGGATTTTCGGGGGGAGAGAAGAAACGCGCCGAAGTTCTGCAGATGACCATGCTCGAGCCGCGCGTTGCCATCCTCGATGAAACCGATTCCGGCCTCGACATCGACGCGCTGCGCGTCGTCTCTGACGGCGTCAATTCCTTGCGCGCGCCCGACCGCGCCTTCCTCGTGATCACCCACTACCAGCGCCTGCTCGACTACATCGTGCCCGACCACGTTCACGTGCTCGCCAACGGCCGCATTGCGGCCAGCGGCGGGAAAGAACTGGCCTTGGAGCTCGAAGCCGAAGGCTACGCCAAGTATCTGAACGCAGCCGCCTGACCATGAAACCGTCTCTGATCACCGATCATCCGTTCGGAGAGGCCTACGCCAAGCACCTTGGCGTTGCCCCCTGGCGCGGCGACTTGCCCGGACCGAAGGTCGAGGAGTGGCGCTTCACGCCGCTGCGCAGCCTCGCGAAAATCGCCTTCGCACCGGCGTCGGAAGATGTGGACGTCGACGCGATCCCGCGCAACGTGCCAAGAATCCCCGGTGCGGTGCGATTGGTGCTCGTGAACGGCGTGTACCGCCAGGATCTGTCCGGCACCGGCCTCGGCAAGGGCGTGGAGGTCTTCCAAGGCAAGGTCGCCGCAAAGCAAGGGTCCTCGCTGGTGGCCTTGAACGCCGCCTATGCGCCCGCGAGCCTCGCCCTCCACGTGACGGCCGCCGCCAAGAAGGTGATTCACATCATCTCCATCGGAGCCGCAGGGTCCCAGCCCACGGCCTTCCACCCTCGCATCAACGTCACGGCTGAGCCCGGATCCGCGATCACGCTCGTCGAATCGCATGTGGGTTTGCCGGGCGAGACCTATTTCTCCAATCCCGTTGCAACGATCGCGGTGGGCGAGGGTGCCTCCGTGCGGCGCTATGTCAGCGTCGATGAAGATAGCGAAGCTTTCCACCTCGCGACGTCCCTGGTGACGGTCGCGGGGGGCGGGAACTATGAAGCCTTTCATCTCGGCCTCGGCGGTGCGCTTACGCGCCAGGAAATCCGCATCGCCCTCACCGGTGAGAACGCGAATGTTCGTCTCAACGGCGCCTATGCCCTGCGCGGCGCGTCGCACCACGACTTCACTACCGTCATGGACCACGCCATGCCCCATTGCACTTCGTCGCAGGTCTTTAAGGGTGTGGTCGACGGCGAGTCCCACGGCGTCTACCAAGGCCGCATCCATGTCGCCCGCCTTGCGCAGAAGACCGACGCCCGCCAAGAGCACAAAGCCTTGTTCCTGTCTCGCGGCCCCGCGATCGATTGCAAGCCGGAGCTGGAGATCTATGCCGACGACGTGCAGTGCGCCCACGGCGCCGCCACCGGCGAGATCGACGAAAACCATATGTTCTATCTTGAGTCGCGCGGCATCGACCCCGAGACCGCCCGCGCGCTGCTGGTCGAAGGCTTCCTCGCGGACGCCGTCAACGAGATCAGCGTCGAAGCTGTGCGCGACCAGTTCGTCGCCGATATCGGCAATTGGCTGAAACGGCGCGGTGCGCAATGAATAAGTCGTTCGCCAAACCGGTCTCCACCTTTGATGTCGCCAATATCCGCGCCGACTTCCCGATCCTCGCGCGCACGGTCCACGGCAAGCCGCTGGTCTTCCTCGACAGCGCCGCGTCGGCGCAAAAGCCGCGCCAGGTGATTGACGCTGTGACCAAGGTCTACAGCCAGGAATACGCCAACGTGCACCGTGGCGCCTATTACCTGAGCGAAACCGCGACCGCGAACTACGAAGCCGCGCGTGAAAAGGTGCGGGCCTTCATCAATGCGAGAAGCGTTTCGGAAATCGTTTTCACCAAGGGCGCGACGGAGGCCATCAACCTGGTCGCGGCCACCTATGGCCGGGCGTTCCTGAAGGCGGGCGATGAAATCGTGCTCACGGCCGTAGAACACCACTCCAACATCGTGCCGTGGCAGCTCTTGCGCGACGCCACAGGCTGCGTTCTGCGTATCGCACCCGTCAGCCCCGACGGCAGCATCGACATAGCCGAGTTCGCCAAGGTCATTGGCCCAAAGACCAAGCTTGTGGCCATCGCCCACGTCTCCAACGTGCTTGGAACCGTGCTTCCCGTCCGCGAGATCGCCGATCTTGCGCATGCGGTGGGCGCTAAAATCATGCTCGACGGCTGTCAGGGCATTGTTCATCGCCACGTCGATGTTCAAGACCTCGGCTGCGACTTCTACGTCTTCTCCGGCCACAAGCTCTATGGCCCCACGGGCATCGGTGTTCTGTGGGCGCGCGCAGCACTTCTGGACGCGATGCCACCCTATCAAGGCGGCGGCGACATGATCGATACCGTCACCTTCGCCAAGACCACCTGGGCGCAGCCGCCGGCGAAGTTCGAGGCGGGAACGCCGCCGATCGTCCAGGCCATCGGTCTTGGGGCTGCCATCGACTATTTGAATTCGCTCGATCGTATTGCGGTAGCCGAGCATGAGGACGCTTTGCTGCGCTACGCCATGACGCGCCTCGCGCAGATTCCCGGCGTGCGCTTGATCGGCACGGCTCCGCACAAGGCCGCCGTCCAGTCGTTTGTCATGGAAGGCGCGCATCCTCACGATCTTGCGACCGTTCTCGATCGCCACGGTGTTTGCGTCCGGGCCGGTCACCACTGCGCGCAGCCCTTGATGGAAGCGCTGGGCGTAACCGCGACCACGCGCGCCTCCTTCGGCCTCTACAACACCATGGAAGAGGTCGACGCCCTTGCGAACGCGCTCGTCCGCGCCCAGGAGGTGCTGTTGTGAACGTAGCGCCCCTCAGCGACGACCTGCGCGCGCTCTACCAGGAGACGATCCTCGATCACGCCAAGCATCCCCGGAATGCGCGGCTTGTCGAGCATCACACCTGCAAGGCCCAAGGCAACAATCCCATGTGCGGCGACAAGGTTACGGTCACGGCACAAGTGACCGACGATGGCCGACTTCAAGCGATCGGCTTTGAGGGGAAGGGCTGCGCTATATCCATTGCGTCCGCCTCCATGATGACCGAAGCCTTGAGCGGCCAGAGCGTTGCCGACGCACGACGGTTGTTCGACGCCGTGCACGACTTATGTACCGGTAAGGTGGAAGCCACCGCCGTGAAGGAAAAGCTCGCCCCCGCCGCCGCCGACAGCGTCGATAAGCTCGCCTCGCTCTCCGGTGTGCGCCAGTTTCCCGTCCGCGTGAAATGCGCGACCTTGCCTTGGCATGCGCTGATCTCCTGCCTTGACGGCAAGGGCCAGACGACCACAGAGAAATGACGATGCACGACGAAAAACCCGAACAGCCAAAAGACACGCCGGCGCCCGACGATTTCGCCGCATACGACCCGTACGCCGACAGCGGCGAGCCGCCCAAGGAAGGCACCACGGTTCATGCCGGGGAGCCCAAGGATCCTGCGCTGCCGGTCGCGGGCGAGGAGGCCGTGGTCGAGGCCCTGCGTTCGGTCTACGACCCCGAGATTCCGGTCAACATCTATGACCTCGGGCTCATCTACGATCTCGCGATCGACGCGAAGGGCGATGCAGTGGTCACCATGACCCTGACGGCGCCGGCTTGCCCTGTCGCGGGCTCCATGCCCAAGGAAGTGGCCGAGCGCGTGGCGGCCGTGGAAGGGATCGGCGAGGTGGATGTCGTGCTGACCTGGGATCCGCCCTGGACGCCGGCCAACATGTCCGAGGTCGCCAAAGTCGCCCTCGACATGTTCTAGACGCGAGAGATGAAATTTAGGGAATGCCTCTTATATTAGGTCCGTTATGAGCACCGCACAGACCAAAGAACCGAAGACCAAGCGCGGCCTGCCGCCGCCGATCAGCATCACGGATGCCGCGGCGAAGCGCATCAATGAGATCGTGGCGAAGGCGACGAAGCCCGTCCTGGGCGTTCGCGTGGGCGTGAGCAACAAGGGCTGTTCGGGCAAGTCCTACATGGTCGAATACGCCGAAGAGATGCGTAAGTTCGAAGACATGGTCGAGCACAATGGGGCGAAGGTCTTCATCGACCCCAAGGCCGTCATGTACCTGCTTGGCAGCGAGCTCGACTACAAAGAGAGCAAGATGGAAAGCGGCTTCGTCTTCACGAATCCGAATGAAAAAGGCCGTTGTGGCTGCGGAGAAAGTTTCTCGGTCTAGAGAAACTCCGCTACCGCATTCCCATCACCTTCATCAGGCGCTTATCTACTTCTGCGAGCAGCATGACCGGGTGAGCCGGCTTGTAGAGCATCGCGACGCGGCCGGTCTGGAAGTCGTCATCGTCGTCGACAAGTTCCTCGACCTTGTCCGGCTGGCCTGTCACCAGAATCGTTGCGATGCCGGGCGCTTTGTCCTGCAGAATTTGGCGCAATTCGAGTCCGCCCATCACCGGCATCATGACGTCGATGATCGCGAGATCGATAGAACTTGTTCTGATGACTTTGAGAGCTTCTTCACCGTCACCGGCTTGCAACACATCGTAGCCACGATGGCGTAAGAGTTCTGTAAACGACTCCCGCACCATCACGTTGTCGTCGACAACGAGAATGCGACCTAACACGATGATCCCCCATCCACTGTATCCATACCCCGAGGCAGAAGGATAATCGTGAGGCCTATTTACTTCAATGTTTTAGCCTGCAACTCTGCGGTGATAATGTCACTGCAAGCCAGAAGCGAGCGCGGGCGCCCCGCGCATTTAGACGAGTAGCCCCTATGGAAAGTGTCTTCACGTTTCTTCTCGGCCTAGCGCTCGTGGCTGTGGTGGCCGTGCTGGCGACGGGGCTTGTGGCCTTTATCGCTGGCGGAGAATTCAATCGCAAATACGCGAACAAATTAATGCGCTTACGTGTCGCGACACAGGCTGTGGCTGTGCTGCTTTTGCTGATTCTTTTGCTACTGAGGACTTTCAGCAACACAAGCGGTTGAGGGAAGCGGCGCTGCGCACGGGCATTTTGCGCAACTGAATCGCACTACGCGATGTTCGGCCGCTCCGGCCGGTAGACGATTTTGTTCGCACCCTCGAAATTTTCGATCTGTTGAATGAGATCACGGCGCCGCTGGCGGGTCGCCTGCACCAGCGCCGGCGTGATGCCGGCATTACCGATGGCGTTGCTGGCGATCAGTTCCTGCACGCGATCGAGGAAGGACTTGTGCGTCAGCGCCTCGGTCATGTCGGCGCAGAAACCGATGAAGTGCGAGAGCCGCACCGGGCGGTTGGGCGCTGGATGGTAGGCGGAGACGGCATAAGATCCGGTCTTGCGGTCCCGCCGCTCGAGAATGGCCGCGCGCAGATATTGGGGAAAAGGCGTGAACACGAAGGCCGTCTGGCTGTCGTGCTCGACCGCAAGGTCCTCGAGCGCGCCGAGGATATTGCCGGCGGCTTCCGAGACGATAGAATCGGATACGTCCTCGCCGGCGGCCAGCGCCTCGACCTGAGCGATTGCCGCGTTCTCTTCACGGCTCGAGAAAATTTGGTCGCCGCCGATATGCAGCGAGGCCCAATTCTCCGGATTGTAGTCGATATCGAACTTCGAGACTTTGCGGCGCCATTGGGCGTCCCAGTCGAACTCGCTGGCATCCTGAAGGATGTTCGGATCGCGCCTGATTTCTTCCACGACCACCGCGGCCATCCGCATCGTGCCGGGGATGTTCTGGCCGCGCACAATGGCCATGATCGTACTCATCTTCGTTTTCACCGGGATCGTGATCCGGTTGGAGCGAAGCGTCAGTACGGGCACGTCGCGCGCGCTTTCCTCGTCGAGTTCGGCGAACTGGTGAACGACCGATTTCTCTCTGAAGAGCGTAAGTGTGCCGATCTCAACCATGCCTAAGCCATACCACCCAAAGACGTTCGTATCGCGTTCGAACGACTATATTTTATAGATCAGCGCTCAGAAAGGTTTTTCAACTAGCGCGGGTGTCCTATTCCGCGCTGAGGCGTTCGGGACGCAGTGCCGTTCCCCACTCGCCGGCCAGAGCGACAAGACGGGCCATGAGGGCGCCGATGTCGGCTTTCAGCACCGAAAACCCGGGCCGAGGCTCCAGCGTCGCTTCGTCCACGTAAAGGTTTCGATTGATCTCAAGTTGCAAGACATGAGTTCCGTTGCCCGGATCGGCGTAGTGTTGCGTCGTGAAGCCGCCCGCATAGGGGTTGTTGCGCGTGACGCGGTAATGGCGCTGCGAAAGGAATGCGTCGACGGTGTCCGTGACGGCCGGCGCGCATGAAAGTCCGGTGCGGTCGCCGAGCACCATGTCGATGGTGCGCGGATCGCCTACGGCCGTCACCGGAAGCCCGGTCGACGGCATGGAATGACAGTCGATCAGGATGCAGAAGCCGAATTGCTCATGGGCGCGCGCGATAAGACCCGCGAGCGCGCGATGGTAGGGACGGTAGACGCCCTCGATCCGGCGTTCAGCTTCGTCGAAGTACAGCTTGGTCCGGTAGATCTCACGCCGTGTCGCGACGATGCGGGGGATTGTCCCAAGTCCAGCCCCAACACGAACGGACGTCGTATTGGCAAAAGCGGGCAGTGGGTCGTTGAACATCTCCGGATCGAGCTCGTAGGGCTCGCGGTTCACATCGAGATAGGCGCGCGGATACAAGGCCCGCACCAGCGGGGCGCCGAGGCTCGGGGCGTCGGAGAAAAGTTGATCGACGTAACAATCCTCCGAGCGACGCAGCATGGCGAGATCGAGCGGCGACGCGGCCACGAACTCGGGCGGGTAGAACGAGCCCGAGTGCGGCGAGGCAAACACCAGGGGGACGCTGTGCCGGGTGGGCTCCAGGACCTCGATGGGGTTCGTCGGCAGGGATGCTGGCGTGATCACGGGCGGATGCGGCTGGGCGGCGTAAGGGGCTGGAAACCATGGATTGTAAGTCGATCTGTCCGGGGGCCGCCAGGGTTTCCGCCGAGGGCGCTGGCGGGGGTCTTGCACTTCCCAAAACTTGCCTTTAAACAACGCCCTCCGGGCCTTACAGGCCCCGGCAAAGTGGGCGCGTAGTTCAGCGGTAGAATGTGCCCTTGACATGGGAAAGGTCACAGGTTCGATCCCTGTCGCGCCCACCATTTATGAATTCGCACAGCGAATTTGAAAATGGTCCCTCGGAGGGAAGGGTTCGGCAAAGAACCCTCTCGGCATACGAGCCGCCCACCTCCAACACCCCAGCCACCCTCGGCTGTACAATTTCCTGACGCCGCCCGGACTGATTGCGGCCCGCAATTCACGCGTTCTTTACAGCACTGCGTGTTCAAGTCCCGGAATGCGCCACTTATCGTGGTGGCACGCTTCTTGCTCCTAGGAGGACGTCGATCATCGACCCCGTCCCGTTCGGGATGCGGCATTTCGGAGAAGAGCTATGTTGCGTCAGTTTTTTCAATTGAAACGTATTTTTACATGGGCGGCCGCGGCTGCGGCCCTCATAGCGATCTCGCTACCCGCCTCCGCGGCGGTGATTCAGCAGACGTCGTTCGGCATCTCTGGTGCATTCCAGATCCCGTCCGGCCAGCACCTTGGCAATGCGGACGCCATCACCATTGGTAACGGCGGCACGATTATCGTCACGCAGGCGGACCCCTACGACCTCGCCGGCGTCGTCAACTTCGGCCAGGTCGGCACACTGCAGAATATTCCGAGCCTGTCCGCCTTCACGCCGATCATGGGCTATCTCACGCTCGCGAGCGGCGTATCCCTCGATCTCTTGTCACTGAGCATTGTCGATCGTCAGGGCCCGACGCCCGGTTTCCTCAATCTTTTCGGTCGCGGCACCCTGCACGCGCCTGGCTTCGATGCGACCGAAGGCCTCTTCAGCTGGGCCGGCACCACAACTGACAACCTGACCTTCACCTTCTCCGTGCACACCTCGGCTGTTCCCGAGCCGGTCCCTGTGGCGCTTCTGGGTCTCGGTTTGCTCGGCGTCGTCTACATGCGCCGCCGCCAGCTGACGGCCCGCATCTAAGGCCTCAAGTTTTATGTTGGGAGATCCGCCGCGAGACGATCCGCGGCGGATTTTTCTTATGACGTGATAGCCTGCACGATCTCACCCATGAGATCGTGCAGATTGCTGCGGTGGCCCGTACGGCCCGCCGGGCTGGAGTCGTCCGAGGTCATCGCGACCGTGAGATCCAGCGACGGTGCGATGTAGAGCATCTGGCCACCGAAGCCCCACGCATAGGGCACCGTGTGTCCCGCAATCTCGCGCATGAACCAACCGTAGCCATAGCCGTCGCCGGTGAAGCGCGAGTTGGTGCGCGGCTCCCATGAGGTTTCGATCCACTGCGGCGAAATAAGCTGCCGCCCGTTTCTTGCGCGGCCCGTATTGCGGTAGAGCTCGCCGAAGGCCAAGAGCGATCGCGCGCTCATGGCCATTTGGTTTCCGCCCAGGTAGATCCCTTGTGGGTCGCGCTGCCAGTCGCCGATGGCAAATCCTTCCTGAGGTCCCAGCCATTCGCGGGCGAGCTCCAGGGTGGACCGCTTCGCGGTGCGGGTGAGGATCGCCGAGAGAAGGTGCGAAGAGCCGGTGGAGTAGAGCATCGCGCCGCCCGGTTCGTCGTCGAAGGGCTGGGCGAGGGCCGTGCGCACCCAGTTCTTGCTTTGCACCCAGCGGCCGTAGTTGGCGCCCGAGGTGCGGCCGAGGCCGGCCTGCATCGAGAGGAGGTTGCCGACGGTGATCTTGAAGAGGCGCGGATCGGCCTTCGCGGGCAAATCGGCCTCGAGCACGGAGGTGATGGGCTGGTCGATGCCGGCGAGAATCCCTTTGTCGATGGCGACACCGACCAGGGCCGATATGACCGATTTCGACGCGGACTTGATATTCGTCGCCGCGCTCGCCTTATGACCGCGATAGCCGCGCTCGGCGATGATCTCGCCCTTATGCGAGATAACGACGGTCTTCAGCGGCCGCAGACCGGCCGCTCGGTCTAAGACGGGTGCGAGCGAAGCCGCACTTGCGCCCAGCGCCGTGCGCGGCAGGGCGAGCAGAAGTGCAAATGAAAGCGCCGACCGTCTATCCATCGTCACGGTTATAGCAAGAAGGCTTGCATGTTTTATGCAGAAATCGCCGGGTTTCCTGCCCAGATTTTCGTTGAAAAACCGCAGTTACAATGGAATGTATCCCGCCAACGATGTGAGACGGATAAAACAGCGGACGGGAACGCATGGACTTCAGGCTCACCGACGACCAGCAGGCATTTCAGGAGACCGCGCGCAAGTTCGCACGCGACGTCTTCGTGCCCAATGCTGCCCGCTGGGACGAGGAGAAGCATTTCCCGGTCGAGGAACTGCGCGAAGCTGCGGCCCTCGGTTTCGGCGGCATGTATGTCTCGCCGGACTTTGACGGCACAGGCCTTGGCCGGCTGGACAGCGCCATCATCCTCGAAGAGCTCGCCGCCGGCTGCACCTCGACCGCCGCATATATCTCGATCCACAACATGGTCGCGGCCATGATTGACCGCTTCGGCGGAGCTGAAATCAAGAAGACGTTCCTGCCGAAACTTTGTTCGATGGAATGGTTCGCAAGCTACTGCCTCACCGAACCATCCTCAGGCTCCGACGCCGCATCCTTGCGTACCAAAGCCGTACGCGACGGCGACCATTACATTCTCAACGGCTCGAAGGCCTTTATCTCCGGCGGCGGCCGGTCTGACGTCTACGCTATCATGGTGCGCACGGGCGAGGACGGCCCGAAGGGCATCAGTTGCGTCCTGGTCGAGAACGGCACACCCGGTCTCTCATTCGGTGCGCAGGAGAAAAAGCTCGGCTGGAACAGCCAGCCTACGTCAGCTGTGATCCTTGAAGATTGCCGCGTGCCGATCACCAACCGTCTCGGCGCAGAAGGCGAGGGCTTCAAGATCGCCATGGTCGGCCTCGACGGTGGGCGCATCAATATCGGGGCCTGCTCGGTCGGCGCCGCGCGCGCCTGTCTCGACATCTCCACCGAATACGTGCAGACGCGCACGCAGTTCAGCCAAACGCTCGCCGGATTCCAGTCGGTGCAGTTCAAGCTCGCCGACATGGCCACGGATCTGCACGCGGCGCGACTGATGGTGCACGACGCCGCCATGCGCCTCGACGCGAAAGAGCCGGACGCCACCAAGTACTGCGCCATGGCCAAGCGCCTCGCGAGCGACGTGGGTTTCGAAATCTGCAATACGGCGCTTCAGCTCCATGGCGGCTACGGCTACCTCAAGGACTATCCCATCGAGCGCTTCCTGCGCGACGCGCGGGTGCACCAGATCCTCGAAGGGACCAATGAGATCATGCGCGTCATCGTCTCGCGCTACGTTCTGCAAAGCGGCGGACGGGCATGAACGTCGCCGCGGCCGCCGAAGCCGAAGTGCTGTTCGAGCGCAAAGGCGCCCTCGGCTATATCCTCCTCAATCGCCCCAAGGCGCTGAATGCTCTCACATTGAATATGTGTGAGCTCATGACGGCGCGGCTCAAGGCCTGGGCAACGGACGACAGCGTGAAGGCCGTTGTCATCCGGGGCGCGGGCGAAAAGGCCTTCTGCGCCGGCGGCGATGTCGTGCGCCTTTATGAAGACGGCAAGGCCGGTCGCCCTTACCCCACGCAGTTCTGGGCCACCGAATACCGGCTCAACACCCTCATCAAGCGCTACCCCAAGCCCTACATCGCGCTGGTCGACGGCATTGTCATGGGCGGCGGCGTGGGTGTCTCGGTGCACGGCGGCTACCGCGTCGCCACCGACCGGACGATGTTCGCCATGCCCGAGACCGGCATCGGATTGTTCCCGGATGTCGGCGGCGGTTACTTCTTGCCGCGCCTTTCCGGCTCCGCCGGCATGTACCTGGGCCTGACGGGCAAGCGCCTCAAAGGCGCGGACTGCGTGGCGCTCGGCCTCGCCGAAGCCTTGATCCCCCACGATCGTCTTGCCGATCTCGAAGCCAAGCTCGCGAGCGACGCCGTCTCCGACCTCGATGAGATGTCCTATCTCATTGGTCAGTTCGCCGATCCGGTCAAGAACGCGCCCATCTCGGCCGATCGCACGTCCATCAGCCGCCATTTCGATCTCGGCTCCGTCGAGGCGATCATGGCCTCTCTCGCCGGCGATAGCGGTGAATGGGCCGTTGAGCAGCTCAAGGTCCTTAAAGGGAAGTCGCCCACCTCGATGAAGGTGACGTTCCGTCAGATCCGCGAAGGCACCGCCCTCAAGTTCGAAGACTGCATGAAGATGGAATGGCGCATGGCCAACCGCTGCGCCGCCGGCCACGACTTTTACGAGGGCGTGCGCGCGCTTCTGATCGACAAGGACAACACGCCGCGCTGGTCGCCCGCAACGCTCGCCGAAGTCACTGATGCCGACGTGGCCGCATACTTCGCACCGCTGGCCGGCAAGGAACTCGATTTGTCAGGGATTTGAGGAGAATAAAAATGGCCAACGTCGCATTCATCGGTCTCGGCAATATGGGCGGCCCTATGGCCCAGAACCAGCTCAAGGCCGGACACACGGTGCGGGTCTTCGACCTGTCGCAACCAGCCCTCGACGCGGCGAAGGCCGCGGGCGCAAGCATCGGCGCGAGCGCGGCCGAAGCCGCGAGCGGCGCGGACTGTGTCATCACCATGCTGCCCGCGGGCGGCCACGTCCGTCAGACTTATTTGAACGGTGGCGTCCTGGATGCGGCCAAGAAAGGCGCGATCTTCATCGACTGCTCCACGATCGACGTGCCAACGGCGCGCGACGTCATCAAGGCGGCCGAAGACAAGGGTTACCTGATGGTCGATGCGCCCGTCTCCGGCGGGATCGCGGCGGCATCGGCGGGCACGTTGACCTTCATGGTCGGCGGCAGCGACAAATCTTTCGCCGCCGCGAAGCCATTCCTCGAGCCCATGGGGAAGGTGATCGTTCACGCGGGCGCCCCCGGCAACGGTCAGGTCGCCAAGGTTTGTAACAATATGCTCCTCGGCATTTCGATGATCGGCACCTGCGAAGCCTTCAAACTCGCCGAGCGCCTGGGCCTCGATGCGCAGGTCCTGTTCGACATCAGTTCGAAAGCCTCCGGCCAGTGCTGGTCGATGACGTCCTACTGCCCAGTTCCGGGTCCGGTACCGACGTCGCCCGCCAACCGCGATTACAAGCCCGGCTTCGCGGCCGCGATGATGCTCAAGGATTTGAAGCTGAGCCAAGATGCGGCGGTCGCGGCGAACATGACGACGCCCATCGGCAAGGCCGCGACGGAGTTCTACGACAAGTTCGTGAAAGACGGTAACGGCAACGTCGATTTTTCGGGTATTATCCGGGCGCTTTGATTCAATCCTAGACGAGCGACGCGTGATCATCAGTTCCATTAAGGGCTATTTCGCGAGACGGCGCCGCCAGGCGCTCCGCATGCGCACGCCGCAGCGGCAGGTCGAAGACCATATGATGGAACTCCCGAATTCGCCGACGGGTCTTGCGGGCGAACTCGCGGCCGCGATGCTCGCGAAAAAAAGTCTCGATACCACCAAGCAGGTCGATGTGCCGTTTCCTGAAGACTACTTCACGGGGGCGCGGTCCATCGACGACGAGGCGCGCGCGACGCTGCAGATCTATGAGCACAAACTGCAGCGATTCCGCGAGCAGCTTGTTCACCGCAATTCGATCTTCACCAGCAGCGTGGCGCGCGGCGTGTCGGTCTGGATTACGTCCATTCATGCGCTTGTCCATCCGGACCTGCGCCCGAAGGGCGAGGATCTGTGGGGACGCCTCATGCGGGGCGAGGACGACCTGGAATCGGCTTATCAGATGATGCTGCGGCGCGAGGTCACCGACGTCGAGCGCGAGTACCTGAAGTTCCGGCCGACGATACTTGTTCCACGGACTTCGCCGTGGACCATGCCGGATTAGCCGCTTCGAAGGCTCTAGTCTTTCCAACTACATTGGTTGTTACGGCGTACGGCCATAGTGCTTTCGCGCTTGTCGCACAAACTGATGCGTTGCTCGCACATCACGTTGCCGCTGCTTGAGATTTTCAAGAGACCATCGGTGATGCGCCACTCACGGAGATACTGGCAGCCGGGGATATTGCTCGGAAAACGGTAGGTGACCTCGTCGCTCGCCGGGATCTCGTGGGTGATGAGGTTCCATGTGTAGTCGCGAAAGGCGTAGTCGAAGGTCATGACGACCGGACCCCGACTGTCGTTGGTGATGATGATTTCGGCCTTCTCTTGGCCCTGAGCCGCCGCCGGATCCGCGGCAAGAGCCGCCAACAGCACGGTCATGATCGCTGCGTGCATAATCCGATTTCCCCGTTCCCCAAGCTCACTCAACTAGAGCGTGAGTCGGCGCCGAGATCTATGCGGTTTAGATATCCAGCGCCGCTGTCGCGAACTGGGCGTTTTCCTGGATGAATTTGAAGCGCTCTTCGGGCTTGCGGCCCATGAGCTGTTCCACGAGTTTGGCTGTCGCCCGCTGGACGCTCTTCTCGCTGTCGTCGGCCAGGATCACTTTCAGAAGCGTGCGGCGCGCCGGATCCATCGTGGTCTCTTTGAGATAGCTCGCCGGCATTTCACCAAGCCCCTTGAAGCGGCTGACCTCGACCTTGCCGCGCGCGTCGAAGTGGCTCTTGATGAGCTGCTCTTTGTGCGCGTCGTTCATGGCATAAGCGATGGTCGCCTTCTGCGTCAGGCGGAAGAGCGGCGGCATGGCGAGATAAAGGTGCCCGTTCGCGATCAACTGCGGCATTTCCCGGTAGAAGAACGTCATCAGGAGGCTCGCGATATGGGCGCCGTCGACGTCGGCGTCCGTCATGATGATGATCTTCTCATAGCGCAGCTTGCTTTCGTCGTAGCGGTCGCGGATGCCGCAACCCAGCGCCTCGATCAGGTCCTGCAGCTCCTGGTTCGCGCGCAGCTTGTCGTCAGTAGCCGAAGCCACGTTGAGGATCTTACCGCGCAGCGGCAGCACGGCCTGCGTTTCGCGGCTGCGCGCCTGTTTGGCCGAGCCGCCGGCGCTGTCGCCTTCGACGATGAAGAGTTCGGTTCCGATCGGGTTCGTGCGCGTGCAGTCCGTGAGCTTGCCGGGCAGGCGAAGCTTCTTGGTCGCGGATTTGCGGCTGAGGTCCTGGTCCTGCTTCTTGCGCACGCGGTCATTTGCACGCGCAATGGCCGTTTCCAGGAGTGTGTTGGCCGACGCAGGATCGCCCGACAGCCAGTGATCGAAGTGATCCTTGATGACCGTATCGACCAGGCGCGACGCCGAAACCGAAACCAGCTTTTCCTTAGTCTGCCCTTGGAACTGGGGTTCCTTGACGAAGACGGAGAGCATCATGCAGGCGCCGCCCCAAAGGTCTTCACCGCTGACGATGCCGGCGCCTTTGGTGTTGCTCATCTCGGCGTAGCTCTTGAGCGCGCGCAGGAGCGCGCTCTTCATGCCCTGCTCGTGCGTACCGCCTTCGGGCGTCGGAATGGTGTTGCAGTAGGAATTGAGGAATCCGTCTTCGTCGTCGGGCCAACACAGGGCCCATTCCACGCGGCCGCCGGAATCGTTGGAGCTGGCCTCCAGTTCCGCTTTGCCGGAGAAGAACGGCTGGATCAATCGTTTGCGCTCGCCCAGCACATGCTCGAGATAGTCGGCGAGGCCGTTTTCAAAATGCAGCTCTTCTTCAGCCGGCGTTTTGTCGTCGCCTTTGAGCAGGCTTTTCTCAACCGACCAGCGCACCCGCACGCCTTCGAACAGGTAAGCCTTTGATCGCACCATGCGATAGACGGCGGCCGGCTTGTAATGAGCGTCCTTGCCGAAAATCTGCGTATCGGGCGTGAAGCGAACGGTGGTTCCGCGCCGGTTCACCGCGCCGCCTTTTGTGAGCTTGGTCTTGACGTGGCCGCGGCTGAACGATTGGCTGTAAAGGGTCTTATCGCGCGCGACCTCCACAATCATTTCGCTCGAGAGCGCGTTCACCACGCTGGCGCCCACCCCGTGCAGACCGCCCGACGTCTGATAGACCTTGTCCGAGAATTTGCCGCCCGAGTGCAGCGTCGTCATGATGACTTCGAGGGCGGATTTCTTCGGGAATTTCGGATGGGGATCGATAGGGACGCCGCGGCCGTTGTCGCGCACCATCACCGCATTGTCCTCGTCGAGGTGGACCTCGATGGTCGTGGCATGCCCGGCCACCGCTTCATCCATGGCGTTGTCCAACACTTCGGCGATCAGGTGGTACATCGCCTTTTCGTCGGTGCCGCCGATGTACATGCCCGGCCGGCGCCGGACCGGCTCGAGCCCCTCCAGGACTTCGATGTCCTTCGCGGTATAGCCATCCCCACGGCTCTCCTTATCCTTGGTCTTGGCGGCGCGGGGTTTGGAAGAGAAGAGGTCAGCCATCGTTAATTTGAATCTTAAAGTGGGACAGGGGGCGGTTGCGCCGGTAAAGTATGAGCGTTCGCGTTCCTACACAATATCTTGCGTTTTGCGGAACTCCTAAAGCCATGTCCGATACCGAATCCTGCGAACTGCCCAAAGGCGAACTCGCCTTGCGTGTTTACGCCATGCCCCGGGACACCAATGTCTACGGGCAGATCTTCGGGGGCTGGGTCCTGGGCCAAATGGATATCGGCGGGGCGATCTGCGCGGCGCAAGCCGCCGGCGGCGCGCGCATGGTGACCATCGCCGTCGACGCCATGAAATTCCACAAGCCCATCAACAAGGGCGATGAAGTCACGATCTACACCCGCGTGGCCCGGATCGGCCGGACGTCCGTGTCTGTGGATATCGAATGCTGGGTCCGCCGCCGCACCACGGGCGCGCCGCTCTTCCAGATCAAAGTGACGGAAGGGCGCTATACCTTTGTCTCCGTCGACGAGAACGGCACGCCGGTCGAGATTCAGAAAAAGTAGTTACTTCTCGTTTTCACTTTTATCGTCATGCCCGGGCTTGACCCGGGCATCCAGGGTTGCCTGGCTGGATGAATGCGGCATCGATAGTATGCGCGGCAGGCTCCACGCTTCAACAACCCTGGATCCTCGGGACAAGCCCGAGGATGACCAAAAAACAAAAATACCTCAGCTCTCTCGCTTAAACGGCCCCAACTCCGTCAGCTCAGCCATCTGCTGCGTCACCGCCGCGCGCTCGCGCTTCAGGAAATCGGCGACGCCGGCGCGGAACCCCCGGTCGGCGATCCAGTGATTGGAGTAGGTGCGGCGGGGAAGGTATCCCCGTTGAATCTTATGCTCGCCTTGCGCGCCCGCTTCCACCCACGCCAGCTTCTCGGCGATGGCGAAATCCATGGCGCGGTAGTAACACACTTCGAAATGCAGCATCGGGTAGTCCACCGCGGTGCCCCAGTTACGGCCGAACAAGGTATCGCCCCCGCGCAAGTTTAGCGCGCCGCAGACCAGCTCGCCGTTCTCCTCGCCCATGACCAGCACCACCGCGCCTTTCAGTCGCTCGCCGAGAAGCGCGAAGAATTCACGATTGAGGTAAGCCTGGCCCCACTTGCGGTCTGACGTGTTCATATAGAAACGGAAAAAAGCATCCCAATGACAGGAGGTGATGTTGTCGCCCGTGAGGGTTTGAATCTTCACGCGCTCGTTGGCGATCTCGCGTTCACGGCGGATCGTCTTGCGCTTGCGCGAGGAGAGTGCCGCGAGAAAGTCATCGAAGGTACCGTAACCATCGTTCTTCCAATGAAACTGCTCGCTCAATCGCGGCATCAGCTCTTCGCCGGCCATGAGCTCATGCTCGGCCTCCGTGGCGAAGGTTACATGTGCCGACGAGATTTTGAGTTGGCGCGCGAGTTCCACAATGCCGGTTGCCAGCGCGCGCTGAAGCTCCTCGCGCTGCGGTTCAGCCTCGGCCACCAGAAGCCGGGGCCCCGTCACCGGCGTGAAGGGCACGGCGCATTGAAGCTTGGGATAGTAGCGCCCGCCGGCGCGCTCATATGCCTGTGCCCAGCCCCAGTCGAAGATGTATTCGCCGTAGGAGTGGTTCTTGAGATAGAGCGGGGCGCCCCCCACCACACGACCAGCATCTTCCAGCAATAGGTGTTGCGGCTGCCAGCCGTTCTCACCGCTGACGGATCCGGAGTCCTCGAGTGCGCTTAGAAAGGCGTGGCTGACGAAAGGATTGCTCGTGCCCGCGCAGGCATCCCACGCAGCGGCCTCGACCCGATGGATGCTGGAAACGACTTTAAGTGAAAAACTGTCCGGCAACGGCCTTACGCAACCTCGAAGATTGCATCGACTTCCACGGGAACGCCGCGGGGCAGGGACGGTGCTCCGACCGCGGCGCGCGCATGGCGCCCGGCATCGCCGAAAACCTCGACCATGAGGTCTGACGCGCCGTTGATGACCTTGGGGTGCTCGGTGAAATGCGCATTCGCGGCCACGAATCCGGTCAGCTTCACCACGCGGACGACCCGGTCCAGGTCGCCGTCGCAGGCGGTTTTGACCTGGGCGAGAATGTTGAGGGCGCAGAGCCGGGCGGCGTTCACCGCCTCCTCCACCGTCACATCCAGCCCCACCACGCCGGCGTAATGGACTGCGCCGTTCAGAAGGGGAATTTGGCCCGCCACGAAGACCAGATTGCCTGATTTTACAAAGGGGACGTAGTTCGCCACCGGGAGCGCCGCCGCCGGCAAGGTCAGCCCTAATTGCTTAAGTCTCGCTTCGATCTTTCCGGCCATTCTTTTCCCCAGCTTCTTGTGCTAATCCCCGCCCACATTACGACGGCCCTGGCCGGACAGGCCAGCTTGTCATTCAGACAGCCGGCCTCCGGCCGGCGGCCCAGACGAAGGAATTTGCGGTGGTCGAACGCCTCTCCCTGCCCAAGAGCAAGATCAACGTCCTCTTGCTCGAGAATATTCACAAGAGCGCCATCGATCTCTTGAAGCGCAATGGCTACACCTCGATTCGGACCATGAACGAGGCCCTCGACGCCGAGGAGCTCAAGAAGGCGCTGAAGGATGTGCATATTCTCGGCATTCGCTCCCGGACCAAGCTTTCAAAGGACGTCCTTGCCTCCGCGGAAAAACTCCTGACGGTGGGCGCTTTCTGCATCGGCACGAACCAGGTGGATCTCAAGTGCGCGAAGCGCCTCGGCATCCCTGTGTTCAATGCGCCCTACTCCAATACGCGCTCGGTTGCCGAACTGGTGCTGGCCGAGATCATCATGCTCTTCCGCGGCGTTCCTCAGCGCTCCTGGGGCGCGCACGAAGGCGAATGGGACAAGACGGTGAAGGGCGCCCGCGAAATCCGCGGAAAGATCCTCGGTATCGTCGGCTACGGGCATATCGGCTCGCAACTCTCGGTGATGGCCGAGGCCATGGGTATGCAGGTGCGCTACTACGACATCGTCGAGAAGCTCGCCATCGGTAACGCGCAAGCCTGCCGGTCGTTCGACAACCTGCTCGCCAACTCGGATGTCGTCACGCTGCACGTCCCCGAGACGCCCGAGACCAAGAACATGATCACCGCGGCGAAGCTCGCCAAAATGAAGAAGGGCGCGTTCCTCATCAACGCGGCGCGGGGCAACATCGTCGATATCCCGGCGCTCGCCGACGCGCTGAAGTCCGGACATATCGCCGGCGCGGCACTCGATGTGTTTCCCAAGGAGCCCTCCGGCGCTGAAGAGAAATTCAAAAGCCCGCTTCAAGGTTTCCGTAACGTCATCCTTACGCCGCACATCGGCGGTTCGACCGAAGAGGCGCAGACCAACATCGGGTCTGAGGTGGCTGAGAAGCTCGTGAAATATTCCGACAGTGGCTCCACCCTGGGTGCTGTGAATTTTGTCGAGGTGGCTCTGCCGCCGCAAACCGGTGCGACACGTTTCATGCACATCCACTGCGACGTGCCGGGTGTCATGGCCAAGATCTCCGAGGTCTTCTCCCGCCGGAAGATCAACATCGCCGGCCAGTATCTGCGGACGGACGGTGAAATCGGCTACGTCGTCACCGACGTGCTCGGTCGGGTCGAGGTGGGAATGGGCATCCGAAAGGAGCTGGCGGCCATCGAGGGAACCGTGCGGACTCGGTTCCTTTATGAGGCGCCCCGAACATAGGTCGGAACCCGCCTCCTGTGCCTGGCGTTACCCTACCTTATGGAACGCCAGCAAATCGCCATCCGGACTGCCTTCGCCGCCTTTGGCGTGGTCGCACTTGCTCTTCTCCTGCTCGCATTAGCTGATTTTCGCGAGCTCGCTGAACGCCGCATGAGCGCAACCCTGGGCCGGTCCGTGACAATCGGCGCGCTGGAAGTCGATATCTTTCCGCTGCAGTTCGTCGCCCACGACGTCAAAGTCCCGCCTCGGAAGGGCGAGAGCGAAGCGGCCTTGGACTCCAAGTTGATCGCCGCCCGCATTGCCTTCTGGCGCCTGGTGTTCGGCGACCTTGTCTTTCCGCGGTTGGTTGTCGCCGAGACGACTGGGATGTATGCGCGCGATGCCGACGGCCGCACCAATTGGAGCAAAGAAAAGGTCGAGGGCTCGGTTCCTTCCGAGCTCCCCGAGATTCGCGACCTTACGCTGCGCGATGTGAAGGTTCGTCTGCGCGATGCGGACAGCAAGAGCGATCTGCAGTTCGATCTCTCGACCTCCGACACGTCAAAAGGCGGCGAGCCGCTTCTGCACCTCAAAGGGTTTGGAACTTACGAGGGCGCCCGAACGACCATTGCCGGCACCGGCGGATCGGTTCTCGCTATCCGCTCGCAAGAAACACCCTATCCCATCAATTTGAACTTCGTGTCCGGCGATACCCACGTTACTGCCAAGGGCACGGTGACCGATCCGGTGCACATCGCAGGGCTCAACGTCAGCCTCGCAATTGAAGGCAAGGACACCGCGGATCTCTACCGCATCTTTGGAATAGCGCTGCCGGCGAGCCCGCCCTACACCTTTACCAGCCGCCTCGACCGCGTCGGCGAGAAGTGGATCGCCAAGAACATTTCATGGAAGCTCGGCACGACCGAGATGGACGGCGCCCTGACGTGGGACGTTTCCGGCAAGATCCCGCGTCTCGATGGAAAGCTCCACGCGACGACGCTCGACATGAAGGACATGGCGGGCTTCATCGGCGGCAAGCCTGGTGAGGAAGAAACGCCGCCCGCGGTGCGCAGCGCGGCGGCTCAACGCGAGCTCGAGCGTCGTACTGTACCGGGCCAACAACAGCCGGTGGTGGCGGCGGAGCTGGTAATCCCCGATCGATTGGTCGATCTTGAGAAACTGAAGAGCATGAACGCGAGGGTCGGCCTCGTCGCCGACCGCGTCACCAATTCCGGCATCCCGCTCGATACGCTGACCGCCGAACTCGGCCTCGAGAACGGCGTGCTCATCCTCAGTCCGTTGCGCTTCGGCATCGATCCAGGTCACATCGCCATGGATATTAAGATCGACGGAAACGCGCAGCCTGTACGCACCGCCATCACAGGTCAGGTGCAGGCCTATCCGATCAAACGCCTCATCGGTAAGGCGGGCGAAAACATGCGGAACACCACCTTCGGCGCCATTGGCGGAAAGTTCGAGTTGCACGGCAGTGGCAATTCCGCCCACCGTTTTGCCGCCTCCTCCGACGGCA
Source organism: Fidelibacterota bacterium (assembly GCA_945903705.1). Classification (GTDB taxonomy): domain Bacteria; phylum Pseudomonadota; class Alphaproteobacteria; order Rhodospirillales; family Rhodospirillaceae; genus SHVO01. The sequence continues at coordinate 33,205 of CAMDOZ010000004.1, forward strand.
GCGTGGGCCTCATCGCCGGCGGCGGACAGTTGAGCCTCTTGTTCGTGGAGTGGGCCGGCCTCGACCTTGCGGAAGCCCTCGGCCTGATGATCGGCAAAGATCGCCCGGTCGAAATCCGCTGCGGTGTTGCCGACTTCAAGATCACAAAAGGCGTTATGAGCACCGACGCCTTTGTCGTCGACACGGAAGATACGATCTTCCGCGGCGAAGGCTCATTGGATCTCGGGCGCGAGGTCATGGACATGAAAATCCGCCCCAAGCCGAAAGACATCTCGCTTGTGACCTTGCGTTCACCGATCCTTGTCGCGGGCACGTTCGCGCAGCCGCGCATCGGCCCGGACATGGGCAAGGTGATGGCCAAAGGCGGCCTCGCGGCGGCTCTCTCAATTGTCTTGACCCCGCTCGCGGGCCTGCTCGCCACCATCGATCTCGGCGGCGGCAAAGACGCCAACTGCGTGCAGCTATTTCAGGACGTGTCGCCGAAGTAGCGCCTCAGTAGTCGACCGTCAGCTGCAACGTCACTTCGCGGCGCTCCGTCGCCTGGATCTGGCGCTGCGTGCCTTGAATTTCCCATTGCCACGTGTCGAACAGGTTTTGCACCTGCAGGCGAAGGCTCGCCGGCTGATCGCCCATCGTGAAGCGATAGCGTGCGCCGACATTTACTGTTGTCACACCGCTAGTCTTGAACGTGTTTTCGACGTTCGCCCAGTTCGGCGCCGCGTGATTAAGCCGCGCATCGAGCGAGAAACCTTTCCATGCCGCCGGCCCGTACTGGATGTTGAAGATCCCCGTCAGCGGGGCGGCTTCCGGCGGAACTTCGCCCATGGTGCCGTTGTCCACCAGCGGGCCGGACAGCCGCGCCTGCAATCCGACCAGACCCGCAACCACCGTCAGGCCGGGGGCTACGGGGCCGCTCACAGAGACTTCGACCCCGCGGTGGCGCACGTTGCCGAGCCGTCCGAAGACGCCGGTTGTGTCCAACTCGAAGAACGGCTTTTTCACTTCGAACACGTCGGCGACGAAATTGACGCCCGGCAGCACGAGATAGCGAAAGCCACCGTCCACTTGCTCGGTGATCGTCGCAGACGCGCTGGCGCCGGCGCTCACGGAGAACGGCGGCGCCCGCGGCGCGTCCTCGAGGCCCTTCGTATAGCTCCCGAAGAGCACGAGCTTCTCGGAGAGATAGGCGGCAACCGTGGAGTTGTAGAGCCAGGCTTTCGTCGTATCTGACGGGGTCGGATTCACAAACTTCGTAAAGCGCGTGTACTGCGTGCGCTGCAGTCCCGCGCTGAACTCGCCCACGCCTTTCCAGATAGCTTCATAGCTGACGCCCGCCGTGCCCTGGCGCACGAACTCCCGGCCGCGCGGGCCCGGCGCCCAGTCCGGCGCTGGCAGCGCAATCGGTTCGTAATATTTCGCCGTGGCGACACGGCGTGAGACGTTCCCGCCGTAAGCATTCTGGCTCGACTTGCCGCGCACGTTGAAGTGCACCGTGTGCCGCCGCTCCGCCTCGAGGAACACGCGCGAGAGGCGCGCTTCGCCCGATACGCTGGCGTTCGGTTTTTCATCGCCGGCCGTGCGCACGATCCAGAACTCGGCGTCGCCGTTGGCCTGGATGTTGCGGTGCTGGAGCTGTGCCGAATTGCCGTCGGGCTTCGCGGCCGTCGACCGGAACACACCGACCCCAAGACGCCAGTCCGTCCAATTCGCCTTGACGATGGTGCCGTAGGCGATGTCCTCATTTTTGTTGTTCGACCAGTCCTGCAAGAGGTCGGTGGAGCGGTCATATTTGAGCGGAAAGGCGTCGCTTCCCAGAAACATGAACGGACGGTTTTTTTTGTCGTACTCCCGTACCCGGCTGTAGAACGGAATCACCTCGGCGACGTCGCCGACGATCCAGCGGCCGATCAGGGCGCCGTCGAGCGTCGTGGTCATGCGGGCATTGTCGGTGAAGTGATCGGCCGAAACGCCGATGCCCAGGCTGAAGGTGGTCGAGAGCGGAACCTGCCCGTCGACTTCGAGGGTCGCGGAGTTCGGATATCCGCCGCGCACGAGCGTGCTTACGGCAAACTCTTCACCGGGAACGCGCAGGATGTAATCGACGACGCCGGTCGGCGCTGGAAAGGGATAGGACTGCGCCGAGAGCCCGACGTGCACGTTCGACGACCCGGTCAGCCGGTTCGACATCCGCACGCGGCTGCCGCCCAAGCTCCGCGTGTCGAAATAGAGCCCATCGATGCGAAGGTTTCCGGCCTGCACCGGGCTGAAACCGCGCGCGCTGAGCGCGTTGTAAAGTCCGATGGTTTCTCCGCCAACCGTGGTGCCGAAGGCATCCTCGGCGCTCTCCAGCACGTCTTCGCCGCTCCGCTGGGCGCTGAACGCAACGTCGCTAAGCGCCGCCAACGTGGCCGCAGCGATTAAACCGGCTCTTAAACTACGCACGAAACCCCCGCCCTGATACTCCCGGGTCCGGGAGCTTGTCCTTCGAGATGGATGTATTAGCGCATCGGATGTGATTTTCCGAGGGCGTTACATTCGCGTTCTACGCCGCGGGGTGGGGACTCAGGCCGTCTTTTTCTTGAACAACGGCAGGGTGCGCAGCGGTGTTTCTCCCGGCACGGGAAAAGCCGGGCCCAGCACCTGACGCCATTCCACCGCCGCTTCGATGAGCTTTCCGGTCTTCAGATGATGATCAGCGAGTGTTACACGCCAATAGGCCGCCTTAGCCTTGCCGTGCCATCCGTCGCCGATTTCGAGAGCTTGCGCGCCGCCCGGCGGCTTTATCGCGCAAGGCGTACGCTTACGGCCCCAGGCCCAGAACTCCACCAGCGCCCGCTCGAGTTCGTAGGGCCGAGGCGCGCCGGCGTAGAACTCCTGCGCCAGTTGCTCGAGCGCGAAGGAGCTGATGGATGCATCCACATTGGCGCGCCAGGCCTTCAGCGCCGTGAGCAGGAGCCGCGGCCGGCCGCCGTAGAGGCTGTCGGAAAGCCGCAAGGTCGCCGCTTCGGCGACCGGGCTCGAGATGATCCAACCGCCGGCCTGCGCGCCTGCGCTGGCGCCGGGAATGAGAAATGCTTGTCCATGCTCCCGCGCCGGCATCACCCGGATCTGTACATCATCCTGCGGCACGACGACGGCGTCGCCTTCCAGGAGGGTCCCAGGGAAGCGGCTCTTGAGCACCGCCCAGACGACCCTGAGCGCATCGCCGGCCTTGGCGGCGGCCAACTTTTCCGGCAGCAGGTACATCACGTCGATGCGTGAGATGGGCGCCAGCGCCGTGCGCTTGCCCACGCCGCCGACGACGAAGTGATCCACCGTGCCGTCGCCCCGGGGATAGAGCTCGCCCCTCAGCGCCGCGACCGCCGGCACGCAGGCGCCGCGGGCGACGCCGTAGGCCGCGTGGCCCGGCACGACGCGGCGCAAGAACACGCCGAAGCAGCTGCCGATCGTGCTCTGCACGTCATCCGGCGGGAAGCCGGAGATTTTTACCGGATCCGCCGCCGGCCGTTTTGCTAAGGCTGGAGGAACCGGCATTGGAACTATGAGCAGCCGCTCGTTGTGCCACCCAACGGCGAGCGTAGCGAGGCCGACTGTAAGAAACGTGTGGCCACAGAGTTCATTATGAACACCCGCTGGTGGTTCCACACGTGTCGCATTTAAGGCACGTTCCGTTCCGCAGCAGTGTGAAGTTGCCGCAGTCGCCGCAGGCGTCACCCTCGTAGCCCTTGATGCGCGCGACTTGAACTGCGCTGCGCCGGGATTCGGTGACTTCCGTCACCCGCGTCACTTTCACTTGCTCCTCCGCAAAGGCTCCTTGCGCCAAGGCCCCTTGCGCTAAGGCCTGTGCGCCACTCGACATGGTCACAGTCGGCAGGGACGGGGAGCTAACGCTGGTGACGGCGCTCGCGTTGCCTTGCTCGGCGCCGCCGCGGGCCGACGGCTTGAGGAAGTAAAGGTTCGACGAGCGAATGAAGGCTTTCGACACCGACTTCTCTGCAATCTGAAGCAGCTTGGCTGCCTTCTCACCTTCGCCCATGGCGTCCGGCAGCATATCGGCTTCGGTGGCGTGAGCGAGGTCGTTGCGGCCCAAGTAGCTCACCGCGAGTTCGCGGAACACATAGTCGAGCAGCGACGTCGCCATCTTGATGGACGAGTTGCCCTGCACCGCGCCCGCCGGATCGAAGCGGGTGAAGGTAAAGGCGTCGACGTATTCCTCGAGCGGCACGCCGTACTGGAGCCCGATGGAGATTGCGATCGCGAAGTTGTTCATCAGGCTGCGGAAGGCCGCGCCTTCCTTGTGCATGTCGATGAAGATCTCGCCCAGTTTGCCGTCGTCGTATTCGCCGGTGCGGATATACACCTTGTGCCCGCCGACAATGGCCTTCTGGGTATAGCCCTTGCGGCGATCGGGCAGGCGCTGACGCTCGCGCTGCACCACGCGCTCGATGATGCGCTCCGCCACGATCTCGGCGCGCGACGTCGCCGGCGCCTGGGCCACCAGGGCGACCGCGTCTTCGTCCTCATCGTCCTCGATGTCCGCGTCGCTCAGCACTTGTGCGGCTAAAGGCTGCGAGAGCTTCGAGCCGTCGCGATAGAGCGCGTTCGCCTTTAGGCCGAGCTTCCACGACTTGGTGTAGGCCTCGCGGCAGTCGGCGATGGTGGCGTTATTGGGCATGTTGATGGTCTTGGAAATGGCGCCGGAGATGAACGGCTGCGCGGCCGCCATCATTCCGATGTGGCTGTCCGCCGAAAGGGAACGTGTCCCGATACGTCCGCAGGCGCTCGCGCAGTCGAACACCGGAAGGTGCTCTGCCTTCAGGTAGGGCGCCCCTTCGAGAGTCATCGCGCCGCAGACATAGGTGTTCGCCTGCTCGATGGCCGACTTGGTGAAGCCCAGGGCCTCGAGCATATTGAAGCTCGGATCGTCGAGCTGTTCGGCATCGAAGCCGAGCTTCGAGATGCAGAACTCTTCGCCGAGTGAATACTTGTTGAACACGAACTTGATGTCGAAGGCGTCCTTCAGCGCGCCTTCGATGGCGTCCAGCGCTTTCGCATCGAAGCCGCGGTCGGCGAGCGACGACGGGTTGATGGCCGGCGCGCCCTTCAAAGTCCCACGGCCTAGCGCATAGGTGGCGATCTCGCCGATTTCCTTCTCGCCGTAGCCGAGCGTGCGCAGCGCCATCGGCACCATGCGGTTGATGATCTTGAAGTAACCGCCGCCGGCGAGCTTCTTGAACTTCACCATCGCGAAGTCCGGCTCGATGCCGGTGGTGTCGCAGTCCATGACCAGGCCGATCGTGCCGGTCGGCGCGATCACGGTCACCTGCGCGTTTCTAAAGCCGTGCGCGGTCCCGAGTTCCAGCGCCCGGTCCCAGGCGAGCTTCGCGGCACTCACCAGCGCGCTGTCGGGACAGTCGGCGGCATTCAGCGCCACAGGCATGATGTGCAGGCCCTCGTAGCCGTCGTGGGCGCCGTAAGCGGCCCGGCGATGGTTGCGGATCACGCGCAGCATGGCGCTCGCGTTCTTGGCGTAGGACGGGAAGGGGCCGTGCTCCTCGGCGATCTCTGCCGAGGCGGCATAGGCGGCGCCCGTCATCAAGGCGGTGATGGCGCCGGCCAGTGCGCGGCCTTCTTCGCTGTCATACGCGAGGCCGTTGGCCATCAGGAGGCCGCCGAGGTTGGCGTAGCCAAGCCCGAGCGTACGAAAGTCGTACGACAGCAGCGCGATTTCCTTGGACGGGAACTGCGCCATGACGACCGAGATCTCAAGCGCGAACGTCCACAGGCGCGTCGCATGCTCGAAGCCTTCGACGTCAAAGCGGCCGTCGGCCTTGCGGAAGCTCATGAGGTTGAGCGAGGCGAGGTTGCAGGCCGTGTTGTCGAGGAACATGTATTCCGAGCACGGGTTCGACGCATTGATGCGCCCCGACTCAGGACAGGTGTGCCAGTCGTTGATGGTGGTGTCGTACTGGAGGCCCGGATCGGCGCATTGCCACGCCGCTTCCGCGATCTTCTCCCAAAGCGCCCGCGCCTTGAGGGTCTTCACCGCCTTGCCGGTGACACGGCTGGTCAGCTCCCAGTCGGCATCGTCCGCGACGGCCTTCAGGAAGTCGTCCGTCACCCGCACGCTGTTATTGGAATTCTGGCCCGAGACGGTGCCATAGGCTTCCGAATCCCAGTCCGTATCAAAAATCGGCAGTTCCAGGCTCGCGGCACCCTGCGCCGCGAGTTGCAGCACGCGCTGAATCATGGCTTCCGGGATCATCGACGCCCGGGCCGCCTTGATCTCCTTGCGGAGCTGCTTGTTGGCTTTCGGGTCCAGGCGCTTCGAGGAATCGATCCCGTCCCACGAACGGCAGGCCTTGAGGATCAGGTTGAGGTGTTTCGCGGTCATCTTCGAGCCCGCCACCAAGGCCGCGACCTTCTGCTCCTCGCGCACTTTCCAGTCCACAAAGGCTTCGATGTCGGGATGGTCGGCGTTCAGGATCACCATCTTCGCCGCGCGGCGCGTCGTGCCACCCGACTTGATGGCGCCCGCAGCGCGGTCGCCGATCTTCAGCCAGCTCATGAGGCCCGAGGATCTGCCGCCGCCCGAAAGCTTTTCACCATCGCCGCGCAGGTTCGAGAAATTCGTGCCCGTGCCGGAGCCGTATTTGAACAGGCGCGCTTCGCGCACCCACAGGTCCATGATCCCGCCGTCGTTGACCAGATCGTCCTTGATGCTCTGGATGAAACAGGCGTGCGGCTGCGGATGCTCGTAGGAGCTCTGCGCCGCCACTAGCTTGCCGGTCACATGATCGACGTAGTGGTGTCCCTGCGACGGCCCGTCGATACCGTAGGCCCAATGGAGGCCCGTGTTGAACCACTGCGGCGAGTTGGGCGCGCACATCTGGTTCGCGAGCATGAAGCGCAATTCGTCGAAGTAGGCGTGTGCGTCGCGGTCGCTGTCGAAGTAGCCCGCTTTCCAACCCCAGTACGTCCAGGTGCCGGCCAGGCGGTCGAACACCTGACGCGCATCGGTCTCGCCGGCGAAGCGCTGCTCCTTCGGGAGTTCGGAGAGTTCCGCCGTGGCCGCGACCTTGCGCCACAGGAAATCCGGCACGTCGTCTTCCGCCACGGGTACGAGCTTCGCCGGCACGCCGGCGCGGCGCACATACTTCTGGGCGAGGATGTCGACGGCCACCTGGCTCCAGGAGTCGGGAACCTGCATGCCGTCCTGGGCGAAGACGACCGAGCCGTCCGGATTACGAATCTCGCTGGCCTGGGACCGGAATGTGATGCCCTGGTAGGGAGACTGTCCTTCGCTGGTGAATCGACGTGTGATCCGCATGGGCTCGCCCTCTGAAACAACTGCTGTCGCCGGAAGCGACAAAAACGCCGCCGCGGCCGCATGATGCGGCCCCTAATGGCTTGGTATTCCAATCTTTTTTAGCGGTCCTCTGGGTCGCGCGCCCTTGAACCCCATATGTGGGGGCCCCTCCGTGCGACATCCACAAGAGTAGGGGTTAACCCCCCGGCTTTCAAGGAAAAGCCCCCCTGTGGATAACGTGAATCCTCTAATCTAGTGGGGATAACTCGGGCAGGCCTTGCACCGTTGTCCTCCCGGCGACACATCTGACTAATCCCGCTCTTGGAGGCCCCCATGACCCGCTTCGCGCCCGTCCTTTTCCTCGCCGTCCTGGCGTTCGTACCGGCTTCGGCGCCCCGGGCCGAGGAGGTGGGCTGCGTCTCGACCACCTTCCGCTACCTGGGAGCCGCGAACGACAAAATCTGCATCGAGGCGTTCAAGGATCCGGACGTCGAGGGTGTGGTCTGTCACTTGAGCCGCGCCGTCACCGGCGGCCTCAAGGGCGCGATCGGCCTCGCGGAGGACACATCCGACTCTTCCATCGCCTGCCGCCAGGTCGGGCCGATAACCTTTCCCGCCAACCTGAAGGAAGAAGACGAGGTCTTCGAGGAAAACCGCTCGCTCTTCTTCAAAGAGCTGCACGTGGTGCGCTTCTACGACAAACCCAACAATACGCTCGTCTATCTCAGCTATTCCGACCGCGTGATCGAGGGCTCACCCAAGAACGCGATCTCCACGGTGCCCATCATGCCGTGGGCCGGGAAGTAGGCGCGAAAAAGGCCGGCGCATTGCTGCACCGGCCTTCTTTGGTCGAAGGAGGTTAATCCTTGGAAGTGCCGCTGGTCGTGGTCGTTCCAGACGCATCGGGACGATATTCCGGCCGCTGCCGCAGCTGCATTGCGGTCATCTCGACCTTCACCTCGTTGCCTGCGTCGACCGACTTCAGGTCGGACCAGCGGACTTCCACGTCGCGTCCGCCGAAGCCCATAAATCCGCCGACCGTCACGATCACGGCTTCCACACGTCCGCCACTATCGAGCAGAACATCGTCGATCTCGCCGATGGTCTGGCCGGCCGGGTCCTTCACGTCTGTGCCGATGAGCGTCGCAAGATTGACCTCGTGCGCCATCGGGCCGGTTGCCCGTGGCGTCGGCGCAACGCGCGCCGTTTCGGTGCGCTGCGTCGCGCGCGGCGGGATCTCTTTCGCCGTGGGCGAGGTGATGGGAGCGGGCCGCGGCTCTTCCATCCGGGCCGCCTCTCGGGGCTGGTTGTTCGCGCAGGCGGCAAGCGCGGCGACGGATGCGGCGCCGATCAAAACAGCAGTCAACTTCATGAAAACCTCCAATGGTGGATCCAGTCCAACCCGGAAGGACAACGTCGCTTGAAAAAACCTGTTCCCGGTTGTTGTGCACCGATAACTTGCACGCTTCCCGCGGAACGCTTAATCCAGTAGAATAATCAAGTATTTAGCGAGTACCGCGCAGCGGTTGTCGCGCCAAAAGAAAAAAGCCATAGTGCGGCCCGCGCCCTTAGGGGCCGCGCAGAGTTCATGGAGTGAGCGGACGATGAGTTTCGGGACGTGGCTGCATACCAAGCTGAACGGCGTAAAGGTCGGTGAGGACGCCTACGGCAACGTCTACTACAAGGCGAAGAAGCGGAAGCGTTTCGGAAACCGCGAAGAGCGTTGGGTGGTCTATAACGGCGAAGCCGAAGCCTCGCGCGTGCCGCCCGAGTGGCACGCCTGGTTGCACCACACCACCGATGCGCCGATCGCCACACCCGCGCGCCCATGGATCAAGCCGCACCAGCAGAACCTCACCGGCACGGTCGAAGCCTACTATCCGCCGGGGCATGACCTGCGCGGCGGTCAACGCGCCAAGGCCAGCGGCGACTACCAGGCCTGGACTCCCGAAAGCTGAGCAGCTCAGTGCTCGCATCTGAGCAACGAGAGACAATCGTGGGCGGCGTAGCGGCTATCGTGCTCGCCGTGTGCCTTCTTCTCGTTGCGATCACCAATCGCGCTGCCCATAGCACCGACGAAGGCCTCTTCCACCTCATCGCGGATTTCGACCGGGTGGACGGCGTCCATCTTGGAACGCCTGTGCGCCTCGCCGGCATCGACGTCGGCACCGTCGCGCAGATGGGCGTCGATGGACGCAGCCGCGCGGTGCTGTCGTTCCGCTTCGACGGCGCGATCGACATTCCCGACGACACGGCCGCCGTCATCGAGACCGATGGCTTGTTTGGCCAGAAGTACGTCGAGCTCCGCCCGGGCGGCTCCGATCGCAACCTCAAGAACGGTGCGCGGATTTCCTTCACTCAGGATGCCGTGATCCTCGAGGATCTTGTGGCTCTCATCGTGCAACGTGCTAAAGCGGCACAAGCCGCCGCCCAGGCGGCCGCTTCCGCTCCTCCCGTCGAAGCCGTTTCTCCAGCGCCTGCGAAGTAATCCATGACCCGACGCAATCCCATCGAAACCGTCCTTGGCGCCGTGGTGCTCGTGATCGCGGCCATGTTCCTGGTCTTCGCCTACTCGGCCTCGGACCTGCGCGCGGTTACCGGCTACGACGTCACCGCGACCTTCCTCAAGGTCGGCGGGCTGGAACGCGGAAGCGACGTGCGAATCAGCGGCATCAACGTCGGCACCGTCACCAATCAGCGCCTGGACCCGCAGACGTTCGAGGCCAAGGTCACCATGTCGATCTCTCCGGACGTCCAGCTTCCCGCCGATACGACGGCCGCCATCGTTTCCGATGGTCTTCTGGGCGGGAAATATATCAACCTCGTGCCGGGCCAAGCCCCCGAGCGGATCGCCGCCGGCGGTGCCATCTCGCGCACCCGCGACTTCCAATCGCTTGAAGACCTTGTGGGTGAGATCATCTTCCTCGCCACCAACAGCGGCGGTGCGGTGCCTACGGCGCCCACGATGCCTGCCCCAGAATGAACAAAAAGCTCGCGGATAACGTGTCCATGAGACGACCCACCGTAAAGAGTCTGGCCTTCCTCGCGCTTGGTGCATTGTTCGCGGCGCCTGCGTCGGCCACCGATATCCCCATGAATACCGTGGTGTTCGGCAATCTCGACAAGGTCACGGGGCGGGTGGATACCATGTCGGGGCGGGTTGATATGCCGGCGCGGTTCGGCACCCTCGAGATCATCCCCCGCGCCTGTTTCGCCCGCCCGCCCGAAGAGCCGCCCGAGAATTCGGCTTTTGTCGAGATCTACGATATTCCGGAGAAGGGCGATAAAGTCAAAGTCTTCAGCGGCTGGATGTTTGCTTCCAGCCCCGCGCTTTCGGCCCTCGATCACCCAGTCTATGACTTGTGGGTGCTCCGCTGCGAAAGCAGCAAGGCTTCCAAGTCCGACTGAGAGACCGGCCCTTTAAACTCACCCTTGCGTGCGAGCGCCGCGCCCAGCTGCGCGAGATATTCCTTCTGTGGAATCTCGATGGCGCCGAAGGTCTTCAGGTGATCGGTGATGAACTGCGTGTCGAGCAGCGTGAAATCGCCCTTGATGAGAATGGCGCCCAGGTGCGCGAGCGCCACTTTCGACCCATCGGTTGCGCGGCTGAACATGCTCTCGCCGAAGAACGCCGCGCCCATGGCGAGCCCGTAAAGACCGCCGGCCAGCATCGGCTTTCCGTCGGCGTTATCGCGCCACACCTCGATGCTGTGCGCCAACCCGGCTTCATGGAGCTGGATGAACAGCTCCATGATGTGGTCGTTGATCCAGGTATCGGTGCGGACGGCGGTGCTTTCCGCGCAGCCTTCGAGCACGCCGGCGAAATCGGCGTTCACGGTCACGCGAAATTCCCCGCGCCGGAGGGTTTTGCGCAAAGACCGGGAGACATGGAACTGATCGAGGGGGATGACGCCGCGCAGCTTCGGCTGCACCCAGAACACGTCGGTGTCGTTGCGCGACTTCGCCATGGGGAAGACCCCATAGGCGTAGGCCTTGAGCACAAGTTCCGGGGTGATGGTCACGCCGTCCTCACACTCCCTACCGGAAGGCGAGGACGTGAGGACCTCACTTTTCCGTCTTTAAGCGTTCGATAAAGCTTTCCAGCCAGCGGATATCGTAGTTTCCGTCGATCACCGCGGGCTCGCTCAAGATGGCCACGTGCAGCGGGATCGTCGTCTTGATGCCGTCGATCACATATTCATGCAGCGCGCGGCGCATGCGCATCAGGCACTCTTCGCGGGTCGAGCCCTGCACGATCAGCTTGGCGATCAGACTATCGTAGTGCGGGGGAATTTTGAAGCCGGAGAAGAGCCCGGAGTCCACACGAACCCGGCGTCCGCCCGGCGCGTGATAGCCGGTGATGAGTCCCGGTGAAGGTGCAAAGGTTTCCGGATCCTCGGCGTTGATGCGGCACTCCATCGAGAAGCCTTCAAACGTGACGTCTTTCTGGCTGAAGCCCAGCTCGAGGCCGGCGGCAACGCGAATCTGTTCGCGCACGAGGTCGAGGCCGGTCACCATCTCGGTCACCGGATGCTCCACCTGCAGGCGGGTGTTCATCTCGATGAAGTAGAACTTTCCGTCTTCGTACAGGAACTCGACGGTGCCGGCATTGTCGTAGCCCAGCTTTTTCATCGCCTTGACGACGACCGCGCCGATGTCGTCGCGCTGGCCGGCATTGAGGGCCGGGGAAGGCGTTTCCTCAAAGATTTTCTGGTGCCGGCGTTGCAACGAGCAGTCGCGTTCGCCCAGGTGCACGACGTTACCGTGTTTATCGCCCAGCACCTGGATCTCGATATGGCGCGGCTTGCCCAGATACTTCTCCATATAGAGCTCGCCGTTGCCGAACGCGGCTTTCGCTTCGGCGCCGGCGACCTGGAAGGCCTCGCGTACCTGATCCTTGTTCTGCGCCACTTTCATGCCGCGCCCGCCGCCGCCGGCACTGGCCTTCAAGAGCACCGGAAAGCCGATCTCCTCGGCGATCTTGACCGCTTCGTCCTCGGACGCCACCGCGCCGTCGGAGCCGGGCACACAGGGAATGCCTGCTTCCTTGGCGGTTTTCTTCGCCAGCACCTTGTCGCCCATGGTGCGGATATGCACCGGCTCCGGGCCGATGAAAGTGAGGTGATGGTCGGCCACCATTTCGGCGAATTCGGCGTTCTCCGAGAGGAACCCGTAGCCCGGATGGATCGCATCCGCTCCGGTAATGGTGGCGGCGGAGATGATCGCGGCCTTGTTCAGGTAGCTCTCGCGGGCCGAGGGTGGGCCGATGCACACGGATTCGTCGGCGAGGCGCACATGCATCGCTTCCGAGTCCGCGGTCGAATGCACCGCGACGGTCTGGATGCCCATTTCGCGGCAGGCGCGCTGGATGCGCAGCGCAATCTCGCCGCGGTTGGCTATCAGGATTTTCTCGAACATTCGGTATTTACTCGATGACCATCAAGGGCTCGCCGTATTCGACCGGCGCGCCGTTTTCCATAATGATCTGCGTGACCTTGCCGGCGCGCGGCGCTTTCACGGGATTGAATGTTTTCATCGCTTCGATGAGGCACAACGTCTGCCCTTCCGCCACCGTATCGCCGACCTTCACGAAAGGTGCAGCGCCCGGTTCGGGCAGAAGGTAGGCAACGCCGACCATCGGCGATTTCACCGTGCCCGGATTGCTCGCGAGATCGACCGGAGCCGCGGGAGCGACAGGCGCGGGCAAGGCGGCCTGCGCGGCGGGAGCGGCCATCGCCGTCGGTGCGAAGCTTCCGCCGTGATTGCGGGCCACGCGTACGCGGATTCCGCCCGCTTCGTACTCAATTTCCGTCAGCGAGGTTTCATCCAGGATGGAGGCCAGCTGTTTGACCAGGCTGCTGTCGATGCTGCGGCCTGACTTCGCCTGGGCCGGTTTCGCGGCGGCTGTGGCCGTCCCCTTCTTGGATGCGCTCTTCATCGGTTTAGCGGCGCCCTTGGCGGCTTTCTGTACGGTCTTCTTCACTTTGCTTTCCTTGAATCGAGAATCTGCGCCATCGCGTCCATCGCGAGCTCATAGCCGTGTGCGCCGAACCCGCAGATCACGCCGGTTGCCGCGCGGCTGACGTAGGAGTGATGGCGGAACTCCTCGCGCTTGTAGATGTTGGACAGGTGAACCTCGATCACCGGCAGGTCGCTGGCCAGCAGCGCGTCTAGGATCGCGACCGAGGTGTGGGTATAGGCGGCAGCGTTAATGATAATTCCGACGGCTGAGCCGCGTGCGGCCTGGATTGCGCTCACCAGTTCGCCCTCGTCGTTGCTCTGGCGGAAGTCGGCCGCAAGCCCATGCGTCTTCGCGCGCACGACCGTGGCCGCCTTCAGGTCGTCCAGTGACCCGTGGCCATAGATTTCCGGCTCCCGCTGCCCCAAGAGATTGAGGTTCGGGCCATTCAGTACGACGACTGTTCGGCTCACGCTTATCTTTTCCTACCCCCGGTTCTCGCTCCGCCTTCGTATGGGCGTTCACGGAACCGTGACAGGGATATACCACGCCATTCGTTGCGGCAACCTTTCCGACCGCCCGAAGGGAATAAAATTTAATAGTTGCAATGCTCTAGCAGTTTTTTTAGCCCCTCCGGACCGCTTGACTTGGCGCGTTTCGTCGCCCATCTTCCGGCCAAACCGGGGTGCCCGACTTTATTGGTTTGGGGCTGAGACGATGCCTTCGAGGCGCCGAACCCGTTGAACCTGATCTGGGTCATGCCAGCGAAGGGAGGAGAGCTCCTTGAATATCACCCTCAACGGCGACGCGCGCGCAATCCCCGACGGCCTTTCCGTCGATGGGCTCTTGCGCCACCTCGGCATTGAATCGAAGAAGGTCGCGGTCGAACGCAACCTCGAGATCGTACCGAAGTCCGCGTTTCAGGCGACAGAAGTCGCCGAGGGTGATCGTCTGGAGATCGTCGCCTTCATCGGTGGCGGCTAAAAGGAAATGCCATGAACAAGATCGACGCCACCTCTACCGATTCCTTCGTCGTCGCCGGCAAGCGCTTCAGCTCGCGACTCTTGGTCGGCACCGGCAAGTACAAGGACTTCGAGGAAACCGCCCGCGCGATTGAAGCCTCCGGGGCCGAGATCGTCACCGTCGCCGTGCGCCGGGTCAATCTCACCGATACCTCCCAGCCCATGCTGGTCGATTTCGTCGCCCCCAAAAAATACACCTATTTGCCCAACACGGCCGGCTGCTTCACCGCCGACGACGCCGTGCGCACGCTTCGGCTCGCGCGCGAGGCCGGCGGCTGGAACCTTGTGAAGCTCGAGGTGCTTGGCGACCACAAGACGCTCTATCCCAATATCGTCGAGACCCTGAAAGCCGCCGAGGCGCTCATCAAGGACAAGTTCGACGTGATGGTCTACTGCACCGACGATCCGATCATGAGCAAACGCCTCGAGGAGATCGGCTGCTGCGCCATCATGCCGCTGGCCGCGCCCATCGGATCGGGCCTCGGCATCCAGAACCCTGTGAATATCCGCATCATCGTCGAACAGTCGAAAGTCCCGGTGCTGGTGGATGCAGGCGTCGGCACGGCCTCGGACGCGGCCATCGCCATGGAGCTCGGCTGCGACGGCGTGCTCATGAATACGGCCATCGCGGCCGCCAAGGACCCGATCAAGATGGCGAGGGCTATGAAGCTAGCGGTCGAAGCCGGCCGGCTCGCCTATCTCGCGGGCCGCATGCCGCGCAAGATGTACGCCGATCCTTCGAGTCCTCTGGCGGGGCTGATCTAACTCAGACGCTCATCGGCGAAGGCCGCTCGCCGGCACGGAAGCGCTGCGACATCTTGCGATAGAGCGACTCGATTTGGCGTGTATAGCCGAGGGTGTCGAAAAGCGGGTTTGTCGCGCGTGTCGAAAGCAAATGCGCGCGATAGCGTCCCCGTGCTTCGCGGCTCTTTGCAAGCTCGCTCGCCTTCGTGAAGTAGGCTTCCCGGCTGGTGGTCACGAGGTCCGGAAGGCCGCTAGCGATCAGGCAACTCGCGGCCATGCGCGACACATACGTTTCGCCCGCGAGCGTCACGATTGGCAGGCCGGCCCAAAGCGCATCGGTGGCGCTCGAGCCCGCTGAATAGGGCGCCGTATCGAGAAAAAGGTCGGCGCACTGCAGGCGGCCGAAGAATCGCGCGACGGATTCGTTTTTGGCAAACAAGAGCCGGTCGGGCGCCACTCCCGCCGCTGCGGCGCGGGCCTGGAGGTTATCGGTGGGGACCGGACCAAAGTCCCGCAGCCAGAGGAGGCTGCCGGAAACGTCATTCAAGAGGCGCAACCACAACTCGAAGATATCAGGAGTGATCTTGTGATTGCTGCAAAAGGAGCAGAAAAGAACAGCGTCTTCAGCGATCCCCAACTCCGCGCGCGACACCGGCTCCGGTTCCGGGCGATCCCATGCGCCGTTGAGAAACGGATCTCTGTGCGTGGCGGTCGCTTCCGTGAAGTGATCTGCTGAGGCGGCCCGCATGAGAGCATCATAGGTGATCATGTAGTCCATGAACGCAGCGCCGGTCGTGGCGCTATGCCCGATGAAACTGACCTGCACCGGCGCCGGCCGGAATGCGAGAATTCGCGGGCGCGCGCCGTCCGTGTGCATCCCAAGATCCGCTAGGACTTCGATCTTGTCGTCTCTGATGAGCTGGGCAATCGCCGCGTCGCTTTGCCCCTCAAGAAAGTGGACCCGGTCGCAAGCCTCGTAAATCGCGGCGCTCCGCTCGCGCCTCGCCTTCAGCGAATAGCCGATGACTTCGAAGTCGCTTCTATTGTGGGCCGCGAAGACGGCTTGAAAGTGCCGCCCGATGGGATGATGCACCTGAAGATCGGGCGATACGTAGCCGACGCGGATCTTGCGGTCTGTCGGGACCTCGGCGGGAGGGAGGGGTTTTATGCCCGCGCAGATTTTCGCGGTCCACGCTTCGGCGATTCTGCGTTGATCTGCTCCGCCAAGCTTCGGCGCCGCCAACGTGGCGCTGGGTACGATGTGCGCGCCGGGGAGGCGGCTGATGTCTGCGAGTCTCGCCAGCAGCGCATCGTAATCGCCCCAAGCATTGGTCTTTTGCCTCAGCTCGAAATCGACGAGATCGATTTCCGGCGATACGGCGCCGGAGGCCCGGAGTTGCGCCATGGCCTCAAGCGCGGCGTCGAAGGCCTCCATCCGGATCAGGCTCTTCAGCCTGAGGAGCCGATGGTGTGCATTGGCCTGTTTGGAGTCCATCCCGCGTGCGAGGTATGCGGCGGCTTCGCTGAAGTCGCTTGCGCCGTACAGGCAAATGCCGTGATTGAGTGAATTCGCGAGGTCGCCGGGCTCGGCCGCGATGACTTTCGCCGAGGCGGCAACCGCGGCCGCATATCGTCCTTCCATGTAGTAGGCCTGGGACAGGGCTTTTTGCGCGGGGAGAAAATCCGGCTTGGCTTTGAGCGCGGCCTCGAATGACGCGGCCGCCTCCGCAGGCTTCCCAAGTGCGATCTCGTGGAGGCCCTTCTTGGTGAGGGCCTTGTAATCCGGGAGGTCGGTCATACGCGACGATCGTGCCTGAAACGGGTCAAGGAGGAAGGATCTTGTTTTACAGGCCGTGCCCTCCGAAGCAACGGCCGGTGACGCACAATCGGGATCGTCATGTTTGGTCGAACGACACCGGCAATTTCTGCCGTCCTGCGCGCCCCTCTTGCCGCATGCGACCCGGCCGGGTCCGGCTCCGGTGCCCTAAGCCATTGAAATTACGCGCATGTCCCCCTGGCACGGCCTTTGCTACGTCCGTACCGACGCTCGAAGTGTGCGCTCTGCGAAGAGGCGTGTCTTTGGGCCCCGGATTATCGGAGAGCGAGATGAGCTTAGGGCTTCAGGGGATCTTCAACACGGCCGTGCAGGGGATGCAGTCCCAGTCACAGCACATGTCGAACATCTCCACCAACATCGCCAACGTGAACACCACGGGTTTTAAGGCCCAAGGCACGCACTTCGCGACGCTGCTCAATCACACGACGCCGTTGTCGCGCTCGTATTTCTCCGTCAACACCTTCGATTATCGCCAGGTCGACAAACAGGGCGCCCTCCTTTCCACGGGCCGCACCTTCGACGTCGCCTTGAACGGTCGCGGCCTGTTCGTCACCAACGCTCTCGCCAACGGAACGGGCGAGTTCCAGTACACCCGCGACGGCGCGTTCTTTGGCCGGGCGATCGAACTCGATACAGATTCCAACGGCAATGGTCAGAACGACCAGGGCACGCTGTTGGTCACGGCCAACGGCAACTTCGTGTACGGCTGGACGGCGGACGAGAACGGCGCCGTGGAAGAGTACGACGATATCTCGACCCTCACGCCCATCATGTTCAACAACAACAGTGTGTTCGAGCACAGCGCGACCACCACCATCGCGCTGCAGGGCAACGTCTCCGCCGGCACCTTCAACCGGCAGACCGCGGGTTTGCCGTTCGTCGACGCCGCGGGAAACTCGCGCACGCTCTCCGTGGGTTTCACCGCCGGAATCGGCCAGACGTGGACCCTTGATATGGAGTCGATCGGCGTCGACCTTTCGACCGTGCCTGTCAGCTTTTCGCAGGGCACCGTCGCCTTCGACGGCAAGGGCAAGATCATCGATCCCCCAGGCGGTCTGCTCGACGTCGTTGTGCACGATACCGATGGCAACCAGCCCCTGGTCCTCGACCTCAGCCGCCTGACTCAGCTCGCCGACAACGGCACCCTGACCATCCAGAACATCGAGCAGGACGGCTACCTGATGGGCCGCCTCGACAATACTTATTTCGACAACACCGGCATGCTGATCGGCAGCTATTCCAACGGCGAGACCAGAAACCTCGCCAAGCTCGCCACCGCCCGCTTCATAGCGGAGAACAACTTGGAAGCCCGCGGCGGCAATATGTTCGAACGCACCCAAGCGGCCGGCGCCTTGATGATCGGCGGCATCGGTTCCCAGATGGGTCGGACCCAACTCATTGTCGGCGCCTTGGAAAGCTCCAACGTCGACCTGGCAGATCAGTTCTCGAAATTGATCATCACCCAGCGCGCCTACACGTCATCGGCCACGGTGCTGCGCACTGCGGACGAGATGACCATGGCCGCGAGAGATCTGAAGCGTTAAGCGGGATTTAGGCGGCGGACGTCCGCTTGGCCTGACGCATCAACAGCTTTTCCCGGAAGACGTCGTAGATCGTTACGCCCGCCACGGCGGCGATATCCTTGGCGCTCATGGTGGTTTCGGCCAAGAGGACGCGGACAAATTCGGGCCGCGGACGCCAGGCGCTGTTCTTTCGCTTGAGGCCGCCTCGCGCACGCAAGGATTCGGCGCGGCGCCGCTTGGCCGCTTCGGCCTTCCGTTCGTCTTCGTCGAGCCCGCGGCGGATCGCGTCCGCCATCGCTTCCGCGTAACGGCGTTTCTCGGCCGCATAGCGCTCGAGCTCGGTTTGGAATCCTGTCGCGGCTTCCGCGCCGTCGCGGCGCTGCGACCACCAGCGGCCCATCTGTTCGCCGGATGCGGCGCCGAAATCCGCCGGAAAACCCGCCGGCCGGTGGTGGGGTTTGGAGCCGCGATCGTGCGGCTCCTGTGCTTCAGCGCGGTGATCGGCCATACCCGCTGCCTCGCGCAGCGAAAGGCCATGCGTGGCCGCAAGGCGCGTCGCCGCACTTAGCGCCGCCTCTCGCTCGCCTTCATAGGTCGTGGAATTGGCGACCTCGAGCAGCTTGCGAAACCGCACGCGCTCCTTGGTCGAGAACTGCGAAACGCTCATCGAAACAGAACTACTTCCCCCAAACGAACTACGGCGCCCCGCGCCTTCTATTTCTTGCGCGCTCCGGCGATCAATTCCTTCAGATGATCCTTCTGAAGCGCGCCGGGCACAAGCGTCTCACCGACGATGATGGCGGGTGTTCCTTCGATCCCAAGCGCCTGGGCCAGTTGGTGGTTCTTGCTGAGCACCTCGTTGATCTCCGGCGCCTTCATATCGGCTTGCAGCTGCTTGACGTCCAGTTTCACATCGGCGGCGATCTTCATGATCGTTTCTTCGGTGAGCGATCCGCGGTGGCTCAGCATTGCCGTGTGGAATTCGGTGTATTTGTTCTGCTTGCGCGAGGCGAGGGCTGCGCGCGAGGCGACCACGGACGGATTGCCGAGGATAGGGAACTCCTTCACTACCAGTTTGACCTTCCCGTCCTCCTTCACCGTCTCCATCAGGGTCGGGAACACCTGTTTGCAATACCCGCAGTTGTAGTCGAAGAATTCGACCAGGGTCACGTCGCCCTTGGGGTTGCCGAGCACGGTGCCTTCCGGCGGATTGAACAGCGCGGCCTTATTCTTGGTGATCGCGGCCACCACGCCGGCGGCCTTGGCCTTTTCCTCTTTGTCCTGCAGGAGCGCAACAGCCTCCGAGATGATCTCGGGGTTCTCGAGGATGTATTCGCGCACCAGCGCCTTCATCTCTTTCTTCTGCGCTTCGCTAAAAGCGCCCTGGGCGAGAACGGGGCTCGTGAAGACGACGGCCATGGCGGCGATGCCCGCGACACGGCACGCGCGCTTGTATCCGTCGGTGAAGAGGCTCGTCATCGGTCGTGTCCTTTCGCGAGATAATCTCGAGCGCGTCCCGGCCTAGTGGAGCGGATTTGCCATTCGCTACCCTGTTTGCTTCTAGGCTGAGAAGCGAATGTCAAATCCATAAGCTCCACTAGACTCTATAGATACCTAGTGGTCCGAATGATTCTAACATTCGCAAAACGGCTCCCGGAACTGGGATGCGAATGTTAGAATCGGACCACTAGCGCCGCCGCCGCTCTTTCATGTCGCGCATGTGGTTTTGCGCGGTGATCTTGATGTCCTGGAGGCGATACCACGTCGGCGTGCCTTTTTCGAGGAGCTTATCCGCCTGCATCGTGTAACGGGCGACATCTCCGAACTGGCCGATCAGGATGGCTTTTTCCGCAGCCGCATAGGCGCTCAAGCCCTGGTTACCGGCAAGCGCGTAGGAGCGCGCCATGAGGTCCCAGGTATAGGCGTTTTCCGGATCGAGAGCGGTGGAACGCTTCAAGGTCTCCTCCGCCTCCTTGGAATAGGCGAGATCGGCGCTCTCGATCATCGCGTGGGCCTTGGCGTTCAGGATCTCCGTCGCGTTCGGCATGTACCTGAGCGCCTCGCGATAGGCGATGACGGCCTCCTCGGTCTTGCTGCGTGAAAGCTGCATGTCGCCTTTGATCTGCCAGAAGTATGGATCCTGCGGACGATCCTTCAGAAGATCGTCGACGAGAGGAATGGCCTTATCGAACTGCCCGCGGCGGTAATAGGCGATCGCGCGCCCGTAGCGTGCGGGAACCGATTTGTCGGTTTCTGGATAGCGCTGCAGCGTCGCGTATTGCGGCTTCAGAAAGGCATATAACTTCGCGACCATCCGCTGGTGGCGTTCTTCGCGGTCCGGAGTCTTCTGCCCGTCTTCGAACGGTGTGTCGAAGAAGGCGCGCATCATTGCGCGTGCGTCTTCCGGCGGCATGGCTCGCGCGCCCAGGGCCAGCACATTCGCGTTGTTTTGCGCGCGTGCCGCGCGGGCGGTGGGTTCGTCGCGCACCACGGCAGGGCGCACACCCGCACGCGGGTTGGCGGCCATCGTGCTGGCGATGCCGGTGCCGGCGCCGTTGACGACAACTCCGGCCTTGGCCGATTGGGTCTCCACCGCCTTGGCCACGACGTCGGCCGAATCCGTCGTCACCGTGCCGAGGTCCTTCACCTTGAATCCCATGCGCGCCAGATCGTCCGCGATTACCGATTTCAGCTCCACGCCGGCATGGTCGCTGGCAATAGCGATGGTATCGCCGGGCTGGGCGAGCCGCGTGTCGGGCTTCGCCGGCGCCTCGTGTTGCTTGAACGTCGAACGCTCGATATGGGCGCGGATTGTCGCCATGCGGTCGCGGCTCATGGGGTGTGTGCGCACGTAAGGATCGCCGCGGTCGGTGATCAGCAGTTCTTCGCCGGCGAGACGGTTGAAGAACGCATAGAGTCCTTCCGCCGATTGATTGCTGCCTTCCAAAGCCTGCAGCGCGAACTGATCGGCACGGCTTTCGACGCCGCGGCTGAACGAAAGGTATTCGCCGATGGCCGCGCGCTGGCCACCCATCATCAAGGCGATGCCCAGGTCCGGGCTTCCGGCGGCGATGCCGGCCGCGACGCCCAGAAGTGTGGCCAGGAGCGAGATGGCGGTCGGCGCGACGGTGCCGTCTCCATGGGTGACGACGTGGCCTCCCGCGACGTGACCGATTTCATGGGCCAGGACGCCGATCACTTCGTTGGAGTTCTGGGCCTTAAGGATGAGACCGGTATTGAACAAGATGTGGTTGCCCGCGCCGGCGCTGGCGTTGATCGAATCGTCGACCAGCAAGTTGATGTGAAGAATGTCGGGCGGCATGCCGCCGGCCTTCAGAATGGGCCGCGCGTATTCTTGCAGCGTCGCTTCGATCTCGGTGTCGGAAATGACCGTTCCCGTAGCCAGGTCCTGCGCACGGGCCCCCGGCGAGGTCGCAACCATTCCGGCCGCGACAAAAAGGGCCACGACGCGCTGAAAACGGGAAAACGAGCTGATGTTCGTCAGAGGAAACCTTCCACGCCTTGAAAAGAGGTACGGGAACCGCCGTGCCGGCCTAGCTTATCAGCCCTTTCGGCCCCTCGTCTTGAGACCGGTGCTGCGAATACATGCGAATTGTGTCATTTTCCCGCCATGGGGCCTCTCTACAAATGCGTAATCATCCTTTCTTTTCTGACCCTTGCGGGAGTGCTTGGGGGCTGTGACGGCCTGCCGCCGGTCCGGTTTCAGCTCGGCGGCCTGCAGGGCTCGGAAAACGCTGAATATGTGCGTCCGCCGCCCCGCCCGGATATGCAGGTGGTCACGTCCGATCGTGAGGCCGCTGCGGTTGCAAGAGAGATCCTTCTCGCCAAAGGAAGCGCGGCCGACGCGGCGGTCGGATTGGGCTTTACGCTGTCCGTGACCGCGCCCTCGTCGGTAAGCATCATCGGCGGAGGCGTCTGTGT
Organism: Fidelibacterota bacterium; assembly: GCA_945903705.1. Classification (GTDB taxonomy): domain Bacteria; phylum Pseudomonadota; class Alphaproteobacteria; order Rhodospirillales; family Rhodospirillaceae; genus SHVO01. Next base: position 55,541 of record CAMDOZ010000004.1, read on the forward strand.
GGCGCGGGACGCGAAGGGCGCCCTTGAAGCGGTCGATTTCAGGACTGCCCGCCTCGGCCGCGGCCTCTTGGGGCTCCATGCGAAGTTCGGAACGAGGCCGTGGTCCAGCCTGGTCATCTCGGCCGAAACTTTGGCGCGATTTGGTCATCGCGTGTCGCCGGCTCTCGCCGACGACATCGCCAAATACGGTGGCGTGCTCGCGAGCGACACAAGGGGCCTTCAGCAGTTCATGACCGCCGAACGGCGCCTTATCGCCGCGGGCGACGACTGGCGGCAGCCGCGCCTTTCGGACACGCTTGCGAAGATCCGCACGCCGCGTTTCCTCGATGGCAATCCTCCGACGTGGGGTGTGCCCGTGTACAAACCCTATGAAACGGCGCTTTCGCCGGGAACGACTGGATTTGCGGTTGCCGACGACGCGGGCGCCGCGGTGGCCTGCGCGCTCACCATGGGCCGGCCGTTCGGTCTCGGCAGCATGACACGAGACGGCGGATTTCTATTCCCTGCGTCCTCGCCCCAGGATGCCATCCTCGATCAGCTTGCCCTGGCTTTCTTGACCTGCCTTAAGCAAGGCGGAGAACCGGACAAGGATGCAGCGCGTTGTCCTGCGCCGTCCTCCACCTTCAGTCTTATGCCCTAGGAACTTTTTTATGTCGTTTAAGGTTGCCCAGCGTGGCGTCGTCCCTCCGTTTATCGTCATGGACGTGATGAGGGACGCCACCCTGCTCGAAGCCGCCGGGCGCAGCATCATTCACCTCGAGGTCGGTCAGCCGTCGACGGGCATGCCGAAGAAAGCTGCCGCGCGCGTGGCGGAGCTGCTCGCCGGGTCCGATCCGCTGGGCTACACCGTGGCGGCGGGCATCCCCGCGCTCGCGGCGCGCATTTCGCGCTACTACGCCGACGAACACGGCGTGAGCGTTGCGCAGGATCGCGTCTTCGGCACCATTGGATCCTCCGCGGCCTTCGTGCTCGCGTTCTTGTGCGCGTTCGAAGCGGGCGATCGTGTGGCGCTGGCCTCGCCCGGGTACCCGGCGTATCGACACATCCTCAAGAGCCTTGGCGTTGTGCCCGAACTCATCGCCGTCGACGCGGCCACGCACTATCAGCTCACGGTCGATCACCTGAAGAAGCTGCCGAAGCTTCCGCACGGACTGATCATCGCGAGCCCGGCCAATCCCACCGGTTCCATCATGCCGGAAGACGCCTTCAGGGACTTGGCGCAGTTCTGCGACAAGAACGGAATCCGTCTGATTTCGGACGAGATCTATCACGGCATCACCTACGGACCGAAGGTGAGCGTAGCCTCGGCGATCTCCGACAGCGCCATCGTCGTCAACAGCTTCTCCAAGTACTTCAGCATGACGGGCTGGCGCATGGGCTGGCTCGTGATCCCCGAGGATCTCAAGCGGCCGATGGAATGCCTCGCGCAGAACCTGTTCATCTCGCCGCCGACAGTGGCGCAGTATGGCGCGCTGTTCGCCATCGACTGCAAAGACGAACTCGACGCCAATGTTGCCCGCTACGCCCGCAACCGTACGGTGCTGCTCGAACACTTGCCGGAACTCGGGTTCGAAAAGTTCGCCCCCGCGGACGGTGCGTTCTACATTTATGCCGACATCGCTGGACTCAGCGACAATTCGGAAGAATTTTGCCGGCGACTCCTCCACGAGGCGGGCGTCGCCATCACGCCGGGCATCGACTTCGATCCTTTCCACGGGCGGCATTTCGTCCGCTTCTCATTCGCAGGTTCGACCGCCGACATGGAAGAGGCGTGCGCGCGTTTGAAAAAATGGCGGCAGAGGAAGTAGCGCGTGCTTGGAATCCACAGCTACTTGCTCTTCCTCGTCACCGGGATTCTCCTCATTCTCGCGCCCGGCCAGGATACCATGTTCATCATCGGCCGAAGCCTCACCGGCGGTCAGCGGGCAGGGATTGCGGCGGCCCTCGGAGTCTCCGTGGGCAGTGTGTTCCACACACTGGCAGCGGCGCTAGGCCTATCGGCGATCCTTGCAACGTCGGCGACCGCGTTCACAGTGGTGAAGCTCGTCGGTGCCGCCTACCTGATCTATCTCGGCGTGCAGCTCCTGCGCACCAAAACGGATGCGCCGCTTGAGCTGAACGCCGCGTCCACGGCGGCAACCCCGAGATCCGCCTTTGCGCAAGGCATCCTCACTAATGTTCTCAATCCGAAAGTCGCGCTGTTCTTCCTGGCGCTCCTGCCGCAGTTCATCGATCCGGCGAGCAGCACGAAAACCCTCGCGTTCCTCGCGCTCGGCGCCACGTTCGTCACCCTCGGCACGGTTTGGTGTTTAGTGCTCGCGGTCGGAGCCGCCCGTGCGCGCGGATTCCTTATGCGCAAACCGGCGTTCAGGGTCTGGATTGACCGCGTGACGGGAGCGCTTTTCCTGCTCCTCGGTCTTAGACTCGCGTGGATGAAATAAGCTAGCGCTGCTCTTCATACAGCGGCAGGCCGTCACTCAGTTTTACGCAATCCAACTTCGTGGACGTGAAGATGTGATATTCCGGCGGGACAGCCTCGGGATCATCCAGGCTGGCCGTCGTGACGTCGATCTCGCCGGCAAGCCGGTCATCCTGAAACGTGACCTGTGTGCCGCAGATCGGGCAGAACCCCCGCCTTCCGATCGCGCTGGACTGGTACGACGTGAGGGTTCCGCGAACGAGGACGAAGTCCGCTTTCGCAACGGAGAACCACGCCACCATCGGCGCCCCTGTGGTGCGGCGGCAGATGGAACAGTGGCAAATCGATCGATTATACGCCCGCCCGCTCGCCCGGTAGCGAACCCGGCCGCAGTGACATCCGCCTTCAAGCATGGGCGTCTCCGTTCTTCGGCTGAAAATGCGTTCCCCCCGCGCGCGAGATCGCGGCGGGGAGGTGCATCAAGAACGTAGTGCTCTTAGGTCTTGTTCGACCACCAGCCTTTGCGTGGCGGACCGGAAGGTTCCGGCTCTGCTTGCGGCTGCGCTTGCATCACCGGAGCCGGGACAGGATCCGGCCGGGCTTCAACGCGAGGCTCGGCGCGCGGCGGTTCCGCCCGTTGTTCAGGTGGGCGCGGTTCGGCCGGGCGACCCAGCACGCCTTCCTTGATCGCGCGGAAGAATCGTGACGGACCGTTGCCGTTGCGGACCTCAGCGGCGCCGTCAACACCCGCGAGATCAACGTGCGCTGGAGCAGTCGTAGGTTCTGGGGCCGGGGTATGCATTTCCGGCCAAGGACCGGCGTTCGGCTGCGCGTTGCTGTCGGATTGTGATGTCTCGCCGCCCACGGTGCTCTGATGTTCGCCGCCATGGCGCTCTCCACCGAGGTGCTCGCCGCCTTGCTGTTCACCGGGTTCACCATTGCCGCGGCGACGGCGCCGTCCGCCGCGGCGGCCTCTGCGTCGGCGGCGGGCTTCACCGTCGCGGCCCTGAGGCTCGGGCCTGCCGGACTCTTGCCCTTCGGCGCGCGGTTGACCGTCCTGAACGGCATCCGGGCTTTCTGCACTCTGTTCGCCTTCGGCGCGCGGCCCCTCTTGGCGTTGCCCCTCTGGGCGGGGCCCGTCGTGACGTTGACCCTCGTGACGTTGACCTTCATGACGCTGACCATCATGACGTTCATGGCGCGGGCCATCTCCGCGGTCTTCGCCACCGCGGCCGCGGCGTCTCTTGCGCCGGCGCTTGCGGCGCGCGCCGTCTTCTTCGCTCTCGCCGCGCGGTTGGCCGTCGTTCCGCGGTTGCCCGTGGCTGCGTGGCTCCGACGCGGCCGCTTCTTCCTCGGACTCGGCGTCGTCGGTCGCTTCGTCTTCTTCTTCAGGCTCAGGCGGCGCGATTTCGCGTACCGGCGGCGGCAGCTCTCGCGCTTCGCCTTCGCCGGGTCCGCGCATCGACTTCACGCGGTCGAGACGCAGGTTCGGCGGGATGAGGTGGGGATCGCCCAGGACGAAGATCTTGAGGCCGTAGCGGGCTTCGATGATCGCCAAGGCTTCGCGCTTGTAGTTGAGCAGGTAGAGGGCGACGTCGGGGTGAACCGTAATAGTTACTTCGCTCGAGCGCTGCCGCACGCCTTCTTCTTCCAGCATGCGCAGCGAGTGTACGGCGGCCGATTCCGTCGAGCGGATCATGCCCGTGCCGGCACAGTGCGAGCAGGGCCGGAAATTGGCTTCGATCAAGCTGGGGCGCAGGCGTTGGCGCGAAAGCTCCAAGAGGCCGAAGTGGCTGATGCGGCCCACTTGGATCCGGGCGCGGTCGGCCTTCAGCGCTTCCTTCAGCTTCCGCTCAACCGCGTGATTATTGCGGTTGTCTTCCATGTCGATGAAGTCGATGACGATCAGGCCCGCGAGGTCGCGCAACCTCAGCTGCCGTGCGATTTCCTCGGCGGCTTCCATGTTCGTCTTGAACGCCGTTTCCTCGATGTGCCGTTCCTTGGTGGCGCGGCCCGAGTTTACGTCGATGGCGACAAGCGCTTCGGTCTGCGCGAAGACGATCGATCCACCTGAACGCAACTGAACGACTGGGCTGTTGATGGACTCCATCTGCGTTTCCACCTGGTAGCGGTGGTACAGCGGAATGATGTCGTCCTTGTAGCGCTGGACCTTCTTGGCATGGCTCGGTGTGAGCATGCGCATGAAGTCCTTGGCGGTCTTGTAGCCTTCTTCGCCGTCGACCCACACTTCCTCGAGGTCGCGGCTGTAGATGTCGCGGATCGCGCGTTTGATCAGGCTGGCTTCTTCATGGATCAGCGCGGGCGCCCGGCTCTGCATCGTCACTTCGCGGATGCTGTTCCACGTGCGCTGCAGATACTCGTAGTCGCGATTGATTTCGGCCCGGCTCCGTTCGGAGCCGGCGGTGCGCAGAATCACACCCATATTGGCCGGCAGCTCGAGATCGCCGAGGATCTGCTTGAGGCGCCGGCGGTCCTGGGCGCTGGTGATTTTGCGCGACACCCCGCCGCCACGCACCGAGTTCGGCATCAGCACGCAATAACGTCCGGCGAGCGACAGGTAGGTAGTGAGCGCGGCGCCCTTATTGCCGCGTTCTTCCTTCACCACCTGGATCAGCATGATCTGGCGGCGCTTGATGACTTCCTGGATCTTGTAGTGGCGCGAGGCGACGAAGCGGCGACGGCCGCTGTCATCCCGGCCTTCTTCCTCTTCATCGTCATCGCCGCCGACGGTTTCCACGACCGACTTTTCGCGCCGTTGCGGCGCGTCGCCGTTGCCGTTTTCCCCGTTGGCGTTTTCTCCACCGCCGTTTTCGCCGGCGCCATTCTCCGCGCCGGTGTTTTCGCCGGTGGTTTCGATGCCGGGCTCGGCGCCTTCCGCTAGGCCGCCATTTTCGCCGGCGGCGGACTCGGACGCGCCTTCCGCGGCGGCATCGTTATGCGCTGTATCGTCGTGATCGGCCTCGTCATGGTGGTCGTCGTGATGCTCGTCGTGCTCGTCGTCGGACGGCAGAGCGGATGTGATCGCCGGCGGAATGAAGGCGAGCGGGATCGCGTCGCCGTCGTGGTGGTCGTCATGCCCATGATCGTGTTGGTGGTCATCCGCGTGATGATCGTGATGGTCA
>CAMDOZ010000005.1 GCA_945903705.1 Fidelibacterota bacterium
TCCCCCGTCGTCCCGCCCTGCGCCAGTACGATCTCTGCCTCACGCAGCTTGCCGATAATCTCCTCCGGCTTGTGCCTCTTGCCCATTTCTCTTCTCCTTCATGATCCAGACTAAAATAGTCGATGGACCACTCGGAAGGGGGCAGATCAGTGTGTAGGATGTGCCGCCGATGGTCACGGGGCCCGAGGGCGTCGCCGTGAGGTTCACATGGTTGTCGTTGTAGTAGGCGCCGCCGGTGACGCGGAAGCCGCTCTCGAACGGATAGAAGTCGCCGAGCACGCCGAGGGAGCGCAGCTTGAGCTTACCGTCGTATTGGATACCGTCGGACTCCACGTCCTTCGAGTAGCCGAACAAGTTGCCGTTGGCGCGCAGGCCAAAGACATCGCTGACGTCGTAGCCGAATTCGAGACCGAGGCCGGTGGTACCGGCCGTGACACCGACCGACGTTTGTTGGGCCGAAGCGGCGCCCGCAAACATGAGGGCGGCGGTCGCGACGGCCGCAGCAAGAGTGCGTCGATACATAAAGAAGTTCCTCCAAAGTTTATCCAAGCGTCCTGCAGGCCCTGTTGATTCGGCGCCGTTCACGGGACGGTGGACTAACCCCGGCGGCGGAAAGTCGTTCCGCGGCCGGTCGAGCGACGTGCATTTCCGCTCAACTTTTGCGCAGTGACGCCGCGTGAAGGTCGCGTCCCGAAATGCCGCTACGTCAACGTCTTGGCCCAATCTGTTGCAGGATTGCCCGCCCGGATTAAAAACCTTCCGGCGCCGCGCGGCGCACAGTAAAAGTCTAGTCCCTCCCATTCCCCTTCCCAGCCGGACCTCCTAGAAATGGCAAACGATCATCTTCTCAATCTCCTGTCCGACCTGATCGGCGACGCCCGTAAGGCCGGCGCCGACGAAGCGGACGCCATCGTCGCGGACGGCACGTCGCTGTCGATCACCTATCGCCTGGGCAAGCTCGAGCAGCTCGAGCGCGCGGAAGGCGGCGACGTGGGCCTTCGCGTGCTGATCGGAAAACGCCAGGCGATCGTCTCGTCGGCGGACCGGTCGAAAGAGGCCTTGAAGGAACTGGTGGAACGCGCGGTGGCCATGGCGCGCACCGTGCCGGAAGACGAGTTCTGCGGCCTCGCGACCGCGGCGCAGTTGGCCAAGTCGCTTCCGAAGCTCGACATCTGCGACCCGAGCGAGGTGAGTGCGGAGACCCTGATCGAGCGCGCGCACGGATGCGAGGACGCGGCGCGCGCGGTGAAGGGTGTGACCAACTCGGACGGCGCGTCGGCGTCGTGGGGGCAATCGAGCGTCGCGATCGTCGCCTCGAACGGATTTCAGCGCTCGTATTCGTCCTCGGGTTCGTCGCTCAGCGTTTCGGTGCTGGCGGGAAGCGCCGATGAGGGCATGGAGACGGACTACGACTATAGCTCCGCCGTCTACTTCGCCGACCTGCGGGCCCCTGACGACATCGGGAAGGCCGCGGGCGAACGCGCGGTGAAGAAGCTTGGCGCACGCAAAATGCCGAGCCAGAAGGTGCCGATCATTTTTGATCCGCGGGTGGCGCGGGGGCTGGTGAGTTCGTTCCTGTCGGCCATCAACGGGGCGGCCGTCGCGCGCGGGACGACCTTCCTTAAGGACTCCTTGAATAAAGAAGTATTTGGCCCGGGCCTCACCATCACCGAGGATCCGCACCGCGACCGGGGCTTGCGCTCGAAACCCTGCGACGCAGAGGGATTGGCCAACGCGCGGCGGAACCTGATCGATGCGGGTGTGCTGACGACGTGGATTTTGGATTTGCGTTCGGCGCGGCAGTTGAAGCTGGCGCCGACCGGCCACGCGGCGCGCGGGCCCGGTGGGCCGCCGAGCCCCTCGACGACCAACGTGTGGCTCGCGGCCGGATCGAGCACGCCGAAGGCGCTGATGAGCGATATCAAGCAGGGTTTGTATGTGACCGACATGGTCGGCCAGGGTGTGAACATGGTGACGGGCGATTACAGCCGCGGGGCCGTGGGGTTCTGGATCGAGAACGGGGAGCTGACGTATCCCGTGAGCGAAGTGACCGTGGCGGGGAACATGAAGGACATGTTCAAGCAGATGACGCCCGCGGACGATCTGGAGATGCGGTTTGGGATTGATGCGCCTACCGTCAGAGTAGACGGGATGACGATGGCGGGGACGTAGGTCCGACCGCCACCGCGTTCCAAAATTATCTCAGAGAAATTTTCGCGCCTGTCGCCGGCGCGTGGGTAAGAGCGCGTTCGCGAAATATCTCTGAGATAATTTTTGCTGGCGCCGGAGATTTTAGCTGGCCGGAATAGTCAGCAGTGGCGCCACCTTGCCAGAATCGCCGGCTTGTAGGGTTAAGAGCATGCTGAGCAGGGCGAAGGTGACTTTGGAGTCGCCGTCAGTGTCGGCGATGTAGAACCAGGCGTCGCGGTAGCGGACTTTCACGGCGGCGGCGGGCGGCTCGGCTGACGAGCTGCGGATGCGGAAGAGATCCTCGGGCGGACCGCCCGGATTGCGTGCGCGGGCGGCGCCCGCGTCGCCCGACGGCACGTCGACACCGTCGGCGAGGAAATATAAAGCCGAATAGATCGAGCGGGTTTGCAGCGAGGACGGCGCGCCGTTTGCGGGAACGCCGAGGCCGGGGCGGAGCTGGAGCGGTTCGCCGCCGCAGGCCCCGCGTAAGGTCTTGCACACGGTCTGATAGGCCGGCATGTCGCGCGCGGCCGGCGAGAAGGAGAGCACGATCCCGGGCGGCGTGGCGGCGTCGACGCCGATCACCATGTCGCCGGTGCGCTGCAGATCGCGCATGGCCGAGATCAGCGCGCGGTATTCCTCGGAGGCGCCGTTGCGAAGGCCGTTCACGGATTCACCGGCGAGGAGGAGGACGCGCTCGACGCTCCAGCCGGCCTGGAGCACAAGGGCAAGCGTGCGGGTGTCCAAAGGCGTCAGCACTTGGCGGACGAACTTCTCGCCGTTGTTCGGCGTGTAAAAGATGCTGGGTGAATCCTCGAGGCGCGGCGCGACATCGGGCGCGAAGGAGCCATTGCTGCCCACGAACGGGATCGTCGCCCGGGCGGTGCCGCCGACGCTGTAGACCGCCTTGCTGGTGATGTTGGTCACATCCAGAAAGAGGACGGGATCGTTGTAGCGCTGGCGGACGATGTTGAGCAGAAGCTGCTGCGCGTCGGTCTGCTGGACGGCTTCGTTGTAGAGCGGACGGCCCGCAGCGAGGTAGTTCGGTCCCAGCTGGGCGCAGCCCGCAAGACCAAGCGCGATGACTGCGGCGGCGGCGCGCGCATAACGACAGCCCATAACACTATTCCCCCCGAAGGCGAGCTTAGTCTCAGCTTGCCGCCCGCGTAACTTGTTGCCTCTCGTCAATGGATATACCATTGCGGGAAGCGCTGCTAAAGGCGCAAGCACTTTTGGGGGAGACGGGCCGCCTTAACGCGGTTCGGTTGCGGGGACGATGGATCGCGGCATTTTTCATTTTATCTGGCGCCATAGCGCCCGCGACCAGCTGACCCTGATCCTGCTTTCGGCTGCGGCCCTGCCGCTCCTCTATTTCACGTTCGACCTGCCCAAGACCATCGTCAACCGGGCCATCGGCGGCGAAGGCGGTTTTCCCAAGGAGATCTTCGGACGGGATTTCGAGCAGGTGCCGTACCTGCTCCTGCTGTGCGGCGCGTTCCTGGCGCTGGTGCTGGTCAATCTCGGCTTCAAGTACATCACCTCCACTTATAGATACCGCGTGGGGGACCGACTTTTGAGGCGCCTGCGCTTCGATCTGGTCGAGCGGCTGTTGCGCTTCCCGCCGCGGGAGTTCCGCAATACCTCGAGCGGCCAGGTGGTCTCGATGGTGACCGCCGAGACGTCGCCGCTGGGCTTTTTCATCGCCGAAGCTTACGCAGTGCCGGCGGTGGCGCTGGGCACGCTCGCGACCATTGTGCTCTTCATGTTCGTCCAGGATTGGATGATGGGCGTGGCGGCGATCGCGCTTCTGCCGCTGCAGCTTTACCTGATCCCCAAGTTCCAGAAGAAGATCAACCAGCTGCAGCGCGAGGAAGTGCAGGCGGTGCGCCAGATTTCGCAGCGGGTCGGCGACATGGTGGCCGGGGCCAATGAAATCCACGGACACGATACGTCGCAGTATGAACTCGCGGATTTCACGCGGCGCTTCGGCGAGGTGTTCAAGACGCGCGTGCAGATTTCGTCCAACCGCTACGTGGTCAATATCCTGAACGCCTTTTTCGCGCAGCTGACGCCGTTCTTTTTCCTGTCCATCGGCGGATACCTGGTGATCCAGGGCGAGATTTCCCTGGGCGCCCTGGTGGCCGTGCTCGCGGCTTACAAAGACATGTACGCGCCGTGGAAGGACCTGATCGACTACTACCAGAAAGCCGCGGATGCGCGGGTGAAGTACGATCAGCTGAAAGAGTTTTTCGAACCCTCCGCCCTTCTCGACCGCGGGGTCCTGACGGCAGAGCCTTCGACCCTTTCCTTGACCGCGGGCGCGCTGACGATCTCGAACCTTGTCGTGGAATCCGACGACGGTATGCGCTCGGTGGACGGCGCCACGGCGACGCTGGCCCTTCCCGTGCACGCCATGATCGTCGCCGGGGGCGGTAGCGGCGGCGAGGAGTTGGGGCAAGCGCTCGCCCGGCAGATTTTCCCGGTTTCGGGCCGCTTGGCGGCCGCGGAGATCAATATCGCCGAGCAGCCGGACAGCGTGACGGGGCGAAAGATCGGATATGTGGGCGCGCACACGCACCTGCCCGGGGGCACGCTGCGGGAGGCGCTCATCTATCCGCTGCTGCACCGGCCGGCGGCAGCACATGAGGATGAGCCGGAGCGGCGCGAGGCGGAGCGGGCGGGAAATTCGTCCACAGTATCGCGAGCGATTGGATCGACTATGCGAGCGCGGGGTGCGCGAACCCCGCCGAGCTCGCCGCGCGCATGATCGACGCCTTGCGGATCGTGGGGCTCGATCAGGAGGTCTACGAGATCGGACTACGGCGCCCCATCGACCTGGTGACCCAGTTCGCCTTCGCCGCGCGATTGATCGCGGCCCGCAAGACCTTCCATGAGCGTCTTGAGCGCGAGGGGCTTTCCGGTTTCATCGAGCCCTTCGACTCCGGAAAGTATCTGCTCAACGCGTCGGTGGCGGAAAACATCCTGTTCGGCACGCCGGTGGGCTCGTATTTCGCGGTGGGAAACCTGGGGCGCAACGACTTCGTGCTCAAGGTCATCGAGGAAGTCGGTTTGACCGCCGAGTTCCTGGAGAAAGGCCGCAAGCTGGCGGCGACCATGGTCGACATCTTCCGCGACCTTCCGCCCGGCCATGAATTCTTCGCGCGCTTCAGCTTCATCAGCGGCGAAGACCTGCCGGCCTTCGAAGCCATCCTGCGCCGCGCCGATCAACATGGGCTCGACGGCCTCGACGGCGAAGACCGCGCGCATCTTCTGGCGCTGCCGTTCAAGCTGATCGTCAATCAGCATCACGTGGGGTTGATCGACGCGAAAATACAGGCGCGCCTGTTGGACGCGCGCCGGGTGTTCGCGCGCGCGATCCCGGCGGAGCTGAAAAGCTTCGTGCAGTTCTTCGACGCCGAGGCCTATAACGCCGCGAGCAGCATCGCCGACAACGTGATCTTCGGGAAAATCGCGGCGCACCGCGCCGACAGCGCGCCGATCATCGGGCGGCTGCTGTCGGAGGTGGTGGACGAAATGGGTTTGCGCGCCGAGGTGATCGCCGCCGGGCTCGGCTTCGATATCGGCGTCGGCGGCTCGCGTCTCTCAATTCAGCAGCGCCAGAAACTGGTGCTGGCGCGGACCTTGTTGAAGCGCCCGGACATCCTCGTGCTCGGCGACGCGCTGGCGGCCATCGATCCCGCCGAGCAGGAACCGATGCTCGCGCGCATCCAGGGCTCCATGGCGGGCCGGAGCCTGTTCCTGATCGAGCCGACCGACCGCCGCGCGCAGTTCTTCGAGCATGTGCTGCGCATGGACCGCGGGCGCATCGCCCTCTCGGAGGAACAGGCGCGCCCATTGACGGAAACGGTGCAGGAACCGCATCCGGACGCGGATGTCGGATTGAACGAGGTGGTCGCTATCCTGCAGCGCATTCCGCTGTTCAACGGGATCGACCGTTCGAAGCTGAAACTGCTGGCCTTCACCAGCGACCATGCGTCGTTCGACAAGGGCCAATTCGTCTTCAAGCAGGGCGAGCGCGGCGACAACGCCTATGTGATCATCGATGGCGAGGTCGAGGTGGTGCTGGAATCCATCGGCGGCATGCGCATCGTCGCGGTCCTCGGTCGCGATCAGGTATTCGGCGAGATGGCGCTTCTGTCGAATGCGCCGCGCTCCACCAGCATCCGCGCGCGGAGTGCAATGAAGGCCGTGGTGATCACGTCGGACGTGTTCCTGCGCCTGATCGAGGAGAACAGCGCGATCGCGTCGAACATGATGCGCACGCTGGCGAACCGGCTGGCGAGCACGTTGCAGAACTACGGGAAGGTGAGCGCCTCGCACGACCTCATGACGGAACTCCCGAGCCAGCGGGTGTTCCTGGAAACCGCAAAGCAGGCGCAGGCGCGGCGCAAGCGCAGCGGCAAAGAGACGGCGATCATGGTTTTCGACCTGGGGGCCTTGTCCACCGCTGTGAAAGCCATAGCGCGCGACGAAATTCCGGCGACGTTCAAGTAGGCCGCCCAACGCATGCGCGAATGCCTGCGCGGGACCGACATCCTCGCACACCTGCGCGACAATCAGTACGGGGTGATCCTGACGGAGTTTGCCGGCGAGCAGGATGCGCGGGCGGCCGCGGCCCGAATCTCGGAGGCCTTGCGCGCGCCGTTCAAGGTGGCGGGTCAGGCGGTCGACTTCAAAGGGACGATCGAGTTTCGTGTGCTGCCGCTCGATGAAGGTCAGGTGACGCAGACGCTCGAGCGCTGCCGGAGCGAGGATGCGACGACATTTGTACTGGCGTCGTAGGGGCTGGTTGCATCGAGTTCCAAAATTATCTCAGAGAAATTTTCGCGCCCGGCTGCGGTGCGTGTGAGATAGCTGGTTCGCGAAAATTTCTCTGAGATAATTTTTGCGCGCGCCGGTGTTTATGCCGGATAGACGAGCCGGACGGGCTCGGGATCGACCTGGATACGGACGGGAAGTGCTGCGATGATGTCGCCGTCGGCTTGTACGGCTTGGCCGGCCGTGCCGGCGATCGCCACGTCGCGGCCGGTGATGATATCGACGTCGGGCCACAAGCCCACTTTCCCGACCAGAAGTGCCGCACCGTAACGCGTCACACTGAGGGGGCCGCGACCCTTCATGAGGACGACCTGGAAACTATCGTCGGCGAAGTTGGCATCGGGCGCCGCGGTGAACGGGCCGCCGTAGCGCCGGCCGTTGCAGGCCACCACGGAAACACTTTTGTAGGCCGCCCCGTCGATGATCACATCGCAAGCCGCGAAGGGATCGCGGAAGCCTTGCACGCCCGCGGTCCAGACATAGGCGAGCGGGCCCAACACCTTCTTGAGGGCGAGCGAGACGCGGGCGACCACATTGGCGTCGAATCCGACACCCGCCATCATCACAAAGCGCCGTCCGTTGCAGAGGCCGACATGGATCGGCTTGACCAGGCCTTCGGCGAGTGTGCGCGCGACGGTCGCGGGATCTTTCTTGAGGCCGATCTCGTCCGCGACCACGTTGGCGGTGCCGAGCGGGATGATGCCCAGCGCGACGCCGGTGCCGCGCAAGCCGTTCACCACTTCATTAATAGTGCCGTCACCGCCGGCGGCCGCGACGATGTCGATCTCGCCGGCCTTTGCGCCGCGCGCGATCTCCTCGGCGTGCCCGGGCCTTTCCGTCACACGGACGGTGACGTTGCAGCCTGCTTTTCGCAGAAGAGTCACGATTTCGTCGAACCGCTGACGCCGATTCCGTCCGGCGGCCGGATTGAATATTGCAATTATGTGACGGGATGAGGCGGGAGATGAGCCCGCCGACTCGGCTTTTTCCATGAGTCCTCCGCTTACAGTATGAAGACTCGGCGGAAAAGTGACAGTTCTGTTTCAGCCCCGTGAAGAGTTCGGGAAGACAGGGGTCCACCCCCTATGCACCCGAGTCCGCCTCACATAGATGGAGATCGCGCATGTAGCGTTTTAGGAGAACAGGTTGCGCGAGATCGGTGCCCCGCTCAAATACCGTACCTTATTCATCTCCGACATTCATTTAGGCACGGCCGGCTGCAAAGCCGACTTTCTCCTCGATTTCCTCAAGCATACCGAGTCAGACAAGCTCTATCTCGTCGGCGACATCATCGACGGGTGGCGCCTGAAGAAATACTGGTTCTGGCCCCAGGCTCACAACGACGTGGTGCAGAAGCTGCTGCGCAAGGCGCGCAAAGGCACCGACGTCATCTTCATTCCGGGCAATCACGACTCCTTCGGCCGCGATTTCCTCGGCCATGAGTTCGGCCAGATCAAGGTCCGGCGCGACGACATCCACGTCACCGTCTCCGGCAAACGCTTCCTGGTCATGCACGGCGACGAGTGCGACGGCGTGATGAAGTATGCGAAGTGGCTGGCGGTGCTGGGCGACCACGCCTACAGCGCGGCCCTGAAACTCAACAACTGGTACAATTCCTACCGCCGCCTGATGGGCCGTCCCTACTGGTCCCTCTCGAAATACTTGAAGCACAAGGTCAAGAACGCGGTCGCCTTCATCTCGAACTATGAAGAGACCATGGCGCGTGTCGCCCGCGAACGCGGCGCCGACGGCGTGGTCTGCGGCCACATCCACCACGCGGAAATCCGCTCGATCGACGGCATTGCCTATCTAAACGACGGCGACTGGGTGGAGAGCTGCACGGCGCTGGCTGAGCACTACGACGGCCGCTGGGAAATCATCGACTGGGCCGAGATGCGCGGCGTGCTGCCGACCGACCTCGCGCGCGACGACGACCCGATGGTCGAGCCGACGCTGCCGCTTCCCCTTCCCACCGTGCCCCGGCGCACTCCCGAAGTCGCGAACTAGGCGAAAAGCAACATGCGCATCCTCATCGTTACCGACGCGTGGCACCCGCAGGTCAACGGTGTCGTCCGCACGCTGACCACGCTGAAGCAACATCTGACGACGGGCGGCTACGAGCCGGTGATGATCACGCCCGATCAGTTCAGGAGCATGCCCTGCCCCTCCTACCCGGAAATCCGCCTTGCGCTGTTTCCCGGCCGCAAGATGGCCCGCACCATCGAAAGCTTCCGGCCTTGCGTCGTGCACATCGCGACCGAGGGCCCCCTCGGCTTTACCGCACGAAGGTACTGCGTTCGCCGGGGCATCCCTTTCACCACCGCCTATCACACCAAGTTTCCCGAATATCTCGAGGCGCGCTCGCCCATTCCGGCCAAGTGGACCTACAAGACAATGCGCTGGTTCCACCGGCCGTCGTCGGCGGTGATGGTGGCGACCCAGACCGTGGAGAACGAACTGGTGCGTCAGGGCTTCGGGAACATCAAGCGCTGGAGCCGCGGTGTGGATACCAACGTGTTCCGCCCACGTGACAAGAGTTTTCTCGATCTGCCGCGCCCGATCGGCCTCTATGTCGGCCGCGTTGCGGTGGAAAAGAATATCGAGGCCTTCCTCGCCCTCCCTGAGCCCAAGAGCAAGGTGGTGGTGGGCGACGGCCCGCAGATGGCGGAGCTTTCCAAGAAATATCCGGAAGTGAAGTTCGTGGGCCTGAAGGAAGGCGAGGAGCTCGCGCGCTACTATGCGGCGGCGGACGTGTTCGTCTTCCCGAGCCTCACCGACACCTTCGGCCTTGTCCTGCTCGAAGCCTTGGCCTGTGGCGTTCCTGTCGCCGCCTATCCGGTGGCGGGTCCGCTCGACGTCATCGGCGACGCGCCGGTGGGGTGTTTGCACGAGGATTTGACTGTTGCCGTTCGCGAGGCGTTGAAAGCCTCGCCGGACGCGTGCCGGGCGCATGCGGAGAAATATTCCTGGGCGGCAAGCACGGCGCAGTTCCTCGATAATGTGCGGCCGTTTCCGCCGGGGGCGTTTTTCCCGGACCGCGCGCCGAGCACGCCGGCGGCGGTCGCGGTTTAGGGCGCGATTCCAACCCGCGAAAATTATATCAGATAAATTTTCGCGCCATGCGACGGAGCGTGGACGAGCGCGAGTCCGCGAAATATATCTGATATAATTTTCGCTCCCAGCCAGCCCGTGGCCCGCCCTATTTCACCGGCGGTGCGACGTCCGGCGGCATCATCTCGGCCGGGGCCATGTCCGGCACCATCATTTTCGACTCTCCGGATTCCTGCTCCAGGCGGCGCTGGGCGTCTTCGGCCTCGCGCGCGGTGATCTCCGCCGGGCTCGAGGCGTCGGCGGGGCTCAAGGACACCGGACTCCGGCGCGCAGGCGTCGCGAGGACCGGAGGCGGCGCGGACGGGGCGGCGTCGGCCTGAGGCGCGGGCGGGGCGTCAGGAACGGAGCGGAAGAAAACAAGGCCGGCGATGACAAAACCCAACAGGGCCACGGTCGCCAATAAAATTCGCACAAACGGCATCGCTCTTTCCCGGGTGGCGTGAGGCCCACGGCCCCCCTATTGTCATAAGACACAATAATACACGCGACTGGACCCACTTTGGGCAAGCTTTTGAAGAAAGTCGGCCGCAGGCCCGCCGTGCAACGCATGGTGGGAGCAACCTTGGCGGCGCATATCGGTCTCGTGCGGCGCACCACGCGCTGGCGGGCGGTGAATGACGAGGCCGCGCGCGCCGCCTGGGCAGGCGAGCGTCCGGTGATCGTGGCCTTCTGGCACAACCGGCTGGCCATGATGCCCTACTGCTGGCCGTCGGCGCGGCCGTTCCACATGCTCATCTCCTCGCATCCGGACGGGCAGTTGATCGCGCGGACGGTGAAACACTTCGGCATCGAGACCGTGGCGGGATCCTCGACCCGCGGCGGCAGCGAGGCGCTGCGCTCGCTCGTGCGCCTGATCAAGAGCGGCGTGTCGGTGGGCATCACGCCCGACGGGCCGCGGGGTCCGCGCATGCACGCCTCCGACGGCGCGATTGCACTCGCGCGCCTCTCAGGCACGCCGATCCTGCCGGCCGCTGTGTCGGTGAGCCGGCGCATGGTGATGAACTCGTGGGACAAGCTGATCGTCGCGCTTCCTTTTGGGGATGGCGCGATGGTGTGGGGCGAGCCGATTCACGTAACCGGCGACGCCGACGCGGGCGCGCTTCGCCAGCGCCTGGAGTCAGAGTTGAACCGCGTCAGCGCCGAGGCCGATCAGCTGGTCGGCCACGCGCCCATCATGCCCGCACCTTTGCCTCAGGACTTCGCCGATGCGCGCGCCTGACTTCTGGCTCACGGACAACGTGCTTTCGCGTTTCCTCGATCCCTTCGGCCAGATCGCCGGCGGCATCACGGCGCGGCGAGCGGCGCGGGCGCCTTTGGTGCGCGCCGGTGCCCCCGTGATCTGCGTCGGCAATCTCACCACGGGCGGGACGGGAAAAACCCCGGTCGCTGCGTCGATCGTACGGCGGCTCGGCACCATGGGCCGTACGCCGGCGGTGGTGATGCGCGGTTATGGCGGCCGGCTGAAAGGCCCCGTGCGGGTCGATCCGCGCAAGCATGTGGTCGACGACGTGGGCGATGAAGCCTTGCTGCACGCCCGGCGCGGTGCGGTGTGGGTGTCGCATGTGCGTGCACAAGCGGCAGCCCCGGCGCTCGCGGACGGGGCCGATGTGCTGGTGATGGACGACGGCCATCAACATTCGACGCTGGCGAAGGACCTCTCGATCCTGGTGGTGGACGGACGCATCGGGTTCGGGAACGGCCGCATCTTCCCCGCGGGTCCCTTGCGCGAGCCGGTGCGGGGCGGCCTGAAGCGCGCGCAGGCCGCCGTGATCATGGGCGAGGACCGTCTCGGTCTCGCCGTGGCCTTGGGGGAACATCTCCCGGTGCTGCGCGCGCGCCTCGTGCCGGGCCCGGAGCGCGCGCGTCTCAAAGGCGAGCGCGTCGTCGCCTTCGCCGGCATCGGCGATCCGCAGAAATTCTACGAGGCCCTGCTCGAAGTCGGCGCCCGGGTGAGCGCCTTCCATCCCTTCGCCGATCACTACAGCTTCGACGTGGCCGACATCCAGCCGATCCTGGATGAGGCTTTTGCGATCAATGCCATTCCGGTCACCACCGAAAAGGACGCCGTGCGCCTTGAGCCCGATCAGCGCCAGCAGGTGAACGTGCTGTCGGTGGACGTGGCGTGGGAGAAACCCGAGGCGCTCGACGCACTTCTCCAGGATGTTCTGCGCAAGACGCGCTAATCAGCGACAATTATTGAGCAGTTAGCGCCAATCTTGGTCCGGCGGCGTTCTCGCGCGCGCGAGGAGCGCTACTGTCCGCGACGTCGAAACCAACATTCGAGGTCGCACATGAGCATTGAACTGGATCGCCGCGCTGTTCTCACCGCGGGCATCGCCACCGGACTGGCGGGCGCCCTGTCGTCCACCGCCCATGCGGCGGCGGCCAACGCCACGCTTGTTCCTCTGCCCAAGCCTGAGAGCCCCGTCACCGTGGCCATTATGATGGACGAAGGGGCGACGATGATCGACTTCGCCGGGCCCTGGGAAGCGTTTCAAGACGCGCGGGTCGCCAAAGTACCGGGATTCGAACTTTATACGGTGGCGCCGTCCAAGGAGCCGATCCACACCACCGGCAACGGTCATGGCGCCGCGCGGCCGGGCATGCGTGTGATCCCGGACTTCACCTTTGCGGATGCGCCGCAGCCGAAGGTGGTGATCATGGGTGCGCAGAGCCGCGCCGACATGCCGGAAAAGATCGAATGGATCAAAAAGGTGGCGCCCGCGTGCGACATCGTCATGTCGGTGTGCACCGGCGCGTTCCTGCTCGCGCGGACCGGACTGATTGACGGGCTTTCCGCGACCACTCATCATGATTACTACGAGAGTTTCGAACGAACCTTCAAAGACCGCCGCATCACCCTTCTCAAGGATCGCCGCTTTGTCGACAACGGCAAGTTCATCACGGCGGGCGGACTCACCTCCGGCGTCGACGGCGCACTGCATGTGGTCGCGCGCTACTACGGCGTCGAGGCGGCGCGGGTCAGCGCGGCCTACATGGAACACAACGGCGAAGGCTGGCTCTCGGGGATGCGTCACGCCTGACGAACCCTCCGCGGATGGCCTACCATGAGGGCCATCCGCATCCTCGCCTATCCCGGCGCCAATCTTTTAGACGTGACGGGCCCGGCTCAGGTGTTCGCCTCCGCCTCCCACTACGCGATGGAGATGGGAGAGACCGCCGCGCCCTCTTACGCGGTCTCGGTGGTGAGCCTCGCAGGTGGAGCGATCATCACATCGGCGGGGGTGGTCCTCGTGACCGACAAGGCGAGCCTTAAAGCGGTCGATACCTTCCTTGTCGCCGGCGGCTTCGGATCCGATGCGGCAACGGCCGACGCAAAGCTCGTCAAGTTTGTGCGCGATCAGTCGCGCATGGCAGGGCGCACGGGATCGGTCTGTACGGGTGCGTTCCTGCTTGCGCAGGCGGGGCTTCTCAACGGCCGAAAGGCGACGACCCACTGGAATTATTGCGCGCGCCTCGCGCGCGAGTATCCCAAGCTCAAACTGAAGGCAGACGCCGTCTACACCGAAGACGCCAAGGTCTGGACGTCGGCCGGTGTGCTGGCGGGGGTCGACTTGGCGCTGGCCATGGTCGAACGCGACCTCGGACGCGCCGTCGCAGACTATACGGCCCGCACTTTGGTGGCACCCACGCGACGCAGCCTCGGTGAATCGCAGATCAGCCCGCAGCTGGTCGCCCAAGAGGCCGAGATCGGGCGGATCCGAAAGCTCATGGAGTGGATTGCCGGCCATCCGGCGGAAGATTTATCGCCGCCGGCGCTCGCGAAACGCGCGGCCTTAAGCAAACGAAGCCTGCATCGACATTTTCAGTCCGAAGCCCGCATGACGCCGGCGGCCTTTGTCGAAACCGCGCGGGTTGCAGCCGCGCGACGGCTGCTCGCGAAAACGACGAAGGCGACCGAGCAGGTCGCGCGCGCCGCGGGATTTGGGACGCTCGCAACGATGCGCAGAGCTTTCGTGCGCGTGCTGGGCGTGACGCCGGTGCAGTTCCGGCGCGAGTTGAAAGGTTAACGCTTCGCGGCCGGCATTGCGGCCAAGATAGTCTCGGGATCGAGGCGCTCGTCGAACCAGGAGAGGCCGAAATGCAGATGCGCTCCGGTGACGCGGCCGGTCGCGCCGGCGGCGCCGATGACGTCGCCCTGTTTCACCTGCTGCCCTTCGGTGACGCCGATCTTGCTCAAGTGGATGTAGGTCGATTTCAGCCCATAGCCGTGATCGATCATCACGGTCTGACCGGAAAGGACCATGTCCGGTTTGGTGAGCACCACGACGCCGTCGGCGGAGGCGCGCGCCGGCGTACCCTCGTTCGCGCCGATGTCGAGCCCGGCATGGAACGCCGTCGGCTCGCCGTTCAAGACGCGGGAATTTCCGAATTTGGCGGAGATCGGTCCGGCGGCGGGTCGGATGAAGCCCGAGGCGTAGAAGGCCTGCTTCTCGAGGCGTGCCCGCGCTTTCCGTAAGAGCTCGCTGTCCTCGGCGATCTGCTTCGCGGTCTTGGGATCGGGTGTCACGAGGTTCTGCGGCAGTTCGTCGATGCGCTCCTGGTCCCAGGCGCGCTTTGAGATGCCGATGGTGCGGGTTTCGATTTCTTTTCCGCTCCTGATGATGATCTCGGCGACGGCCGGCGCGTCACGATCCAACCCGAGGATGAACCTGCCGTCTTCGGCAACGGGGACATTGTGTTTGCGGAATTGAACCGTCGAGCCGGCGGGCGCCTTTCCGATCACGACGCCGCCCTGCTCCAATCGCCCGTTGACGGTCACGTCGAAGGCGAAGGCCGACGAGGAGCTGAAAAGAAGCAATAGCAGAGCTGATATTCGCACGAGGGTTGTCCTTAGGGAGGCAGTCATCTCCTTGAGATAAGCGCCGACTAGCCAAAGACAAATGGAATACATGTTTGCAACCCCTCACCCTCCCAGCGCTACGCGCTGGGGCCCTCCCTCTCCCGCAAGCGGGAGAGGGTTAGGTAGCGCGCTCCGCTGAAGCTCCCTCTCCCGCTTGCGGGAGAGGGTTGGGGTGAGGGCTAATCCTTCGCCGCCGGCAACAACGCGAGGATCGTATCCGGGTCGAGGCTGGTGTCGAACCACAGGACCGAGAAGTGCAGATGCGGACCCGTGACGCGGCCCGTGGCGCCGATGGCGCCGATCACATCGCCCTGTTTCACGCGCTGGCCGTCGGCGACGTCGATGCGGCTCATGTGGATGTAGCTCGTCTGCAATCCGTAGCCGTGATTGAGGAGCACCGTGCCACCCGACATCACCATGGTGGGATGCGCAAGAGTAACCACGCCGTCGGCCGCCGCCTTGATGGGCGTGCCGGTGGGGGCCGCGATATCGAGCCCGGCATGGACGTTGCGCGGCTCGCCGTTGAGGATGCGCTGGCTGCCGTAGATGCCGGAAATGCGGCCTTCCGCGGGACGGATGAATCCGGTGCGGTAGAAGGCTTGGGTTTCAAAGCGCGCGCGTGCGGCGCGGAGGAGCTTACTGTCCTCGGCGATGCGCGCTTCGGTTTCGGGATCGGGCGTGACCAGATTCTGGGGCACGCCGTTCACCTTGTCGATTTTCCAGTCGCGGCGTGCGACGGCGATGGAGAGCGTTTCGGTTTCGCCGGCGAGGGTGTCGATCTTCACTGCGAGCGCGGCCGGCGCGTTGCGCCCGAGGCCCACGAAGAAGGTGCCGTCGGCGGCGGCCGGCACGCGGCGCTCGCCGACGGTGATCGAGGAGCCCGGAGGCGCCGTGCCGATGACAAGGCCGCCCTGCTCGAGCTTTCCGCCGATGGTGACGTCGAGGGCGAACGCGGGCGTTGAGAACAGGAGTGCTGCGAGAAGCAAGGATCTCATAGCAAGGTGCCTTGGCCGGGATCGGGTTTGCGCACCGGTTTGACTTGGGGCTTAGCGCCGCCCCCTTCCGCACGGGCGCTCACCTTGCCGTCGTTGAATTCGATCTCGAGCGCCGCACCCGCCGCCACGCCTGCCGCGGAAAGAACCGGCACGCCGGCTGCGTCGCGCACGAGCGCATAGCCGCGCTTCAGCGGGCTAAGAGGCGAGCTTGATTCCAGGCGCGCGGCGAGGGATTCCCATTTGGCGGTGCAATCGTCGACGGCGCGGCCGGCCGCGCGGGCGAAGCGCTGGGCGAGTTTCTCAACGTCTTGGACGTGGCGCTCGATGTCGCGGCGGAAGCGGTCGAGATTGAGTTTCGCGCTGACGACAGCGAGGTCCTGGCTCTTGGTTTGCAGAAGACTGCGCGGGCCGAGCGAGAGACGTTCCGCGAGCACGTCGAGGTCTTGGGTTTTCTGAGCGACGATGGCATCGAGGCGCGGGATGCCGCGGATCAGGCCTTCAAGATGGATGCGCCGTTCGGTGAGCACGCGTGTGACCGCCTGCACCAGGCGTCCGTGGCGGGTCTGCACGTTGCAGAGGAGCTCGAGCCGCACCGGCACGGCCATTTCGGCGGCCCCCGTCGGCGTGGGCGCACGGCGGTCGGCGGCGTAGTCGATGAGCGTCCAGTCGGTCTCGTGTCCGACGGCGGAGATGAGCGGAATCGCGGAGGCCGCCGCGGCGCGCACCACGTTCTCCTCGTTGAAGCACCAGAGGTCTTCCAGACTGCCGCCGCCGCGGGCGACGATGATCACGTCAGGCCGCGGGATCGCGCCGTCTTCGGGAAGTGCGTTGAAACCGTTGATAGCGGCGGTGATCTCGTCGGCGGCGCCTTCGCCTTGCACGCGCACCGGCCAGACGATAACCCGGCAGGGGCAGCGCTCAGAGATCCGGTGGAGGATGTCGCGGATGACAGCGCCGGTGGGCGAGGTCACCACGCCGATCACGGTGGGAAGGAACGGCAGCGGCTTCTTGCGCGAGTCCTCGAACAGGCCTTCGGCGGCGAGTTTCTTGCGCCGGTCCTCGAGGAGCTTGAGAAGCGCCCCCTGCCCCGCGAGTTCCAGGCTCTCGATGATGATCTGGTAGCTCGACCGCCCGGGGTAGGTGGTGAGCTTGCCCGTGGCGATGACTTCCATGCCCTCTTCGGGCCGGATCGAAAGGCGCGAGAGCGTGCCGCGCCAGATGATGGCGTCGAGGGCCGCGTCCTCGTCCTTGAGGCGCAGGTAACAATGGCCCGACCCGGGCACCTTGGGCTGAGACACCTCGCCGCGTACCCGCACATAGCCGAAGGATTCCTCGACCTTGCGCTTCAAGGCCTGGGAGAGTTCGGAGACCGTCAGGGGCGGCGCGTTATGGTCCGGCCCCGGGGCATCGCGGGATAGCAAGTCGCTCATGGCTCTGTTATGCCACTGCCGAGGCGGCAAAGGAACGGGATCGAAGAGCGATGCGAGTGCTGGTGGTCGGCGGCGGCGGGCGCGAACACGCGTTGTGCTGGAAAATTTCGGCCTCTCCCCTGTGCGACATCCTTTACTGCGCCCCCGGCAATCCCGGAATCGCCGACGTGGCGACCTGCGTGGCCATCGGCGCCGAGGATCTCGACGGCCTCGTTAAGTTTTCCCAGGACGAACATATCGATTTCGTTGTGGTGGGGCCGGAGGCGCCCCTGGTGGCGGGCCTCGTGGATCGCCTGTCGGCCGTCGGCATCAAATCCTTCGGACCGACGAAGGCGGCGGCCCAGCTCGAGGGCTCCAAGGGCTTCACCAAGGATCTGCTCGCCAAATACAACATCCCGACCGGCGCCTATGGCCGATTCACGGATGTGGCTACCGCGAAAAAGTTCATCGCCCAAAAAGGCGCACCCATTGTGGTGAAGGCGGATGGTCTCGCGGCGGGCAAGGGCGTGATCCTGTGCCAGACCGTCGACGAAGCCAACGCCGCGGTCGACAGCATCATGACCGCGCGCACATTCGGCGCGGCGGGCAACGAAGTGGTGATCGAGGAATTCCTGTACGGCGAAGAGGCGAGCTTTTTTGCGCTGGTGGACGGCAGGACCGCGCTGCCGCTGGCGGCCGCGCAGGACCACAAGGCCGTGGGCGACGGCGATACCGGTCCCAACACCGGCGGCATGGGCGCCTACTCGCCCACGCCTGTCGTTGATGCCGCCATGCACGCGCGCATCATGCGCGAGATCGTCACGCCGACCATCGAAGGCATGGCGAAAGAGGGTACGCCGTTCACCGGCGTGCTGTTCGTGGGCCTCATGATCGGCACCGACGGCCCCAAGGTGATCGAGTTCAATGCCCGCTTCGGCGACCCTGAGTGCGAGGCACTGATGATGCGCCTGAAATCGGATCTCCTGCCTGCGCTGATCGCCACCGCTGACGGCCAACTCGCCCATTTCGATCTGCGCTGGTACGACGACGTGGCGCTGACGGTAATCATGGCGGCGAATGGATACCCCGGCACGCCGCAGAAAGGCACCGTGATCACAGGCCTCGCGGCCGCGAACGAAGTCGAAGGCGCCATGGTGTTCCACGCGGGCACCAAGGAAGAGACGCGCGGCAAGGACAAGGTGATCGTCGCGAACGGGGGACGGGTGCTTGCAGTGACCGCCATCGGAAAGACCGTGCGCGAGGCGCAAGCGCGCGCCTATCAGGCGGTCGACAGGATCAAGTGGCCAGAAGGATTCAGCCGCCGCGATATTGGGTGGCGCGCGATCGCAAGAGAGAAGTGAGCAATTCGTCGCTGAGCTCAAGAGCCACGAGCGAGGAAATAGCCGACCGTATCGTTAAGGTGGACCATGCAGGCGAGCACGGTGCGGTAAATATCTATCGCGGCCAAATCCTGATGTGTCGTTGGCGGGCACCGCGGTTAGTACCAGAGCTGCAGAGCTTCATGGCTCACGAGGAACGGCACCGCGACATCTTCGCTAATGAACTCGTACGACGCGGCCGTGCGCGGTGCTGGAGCTATCACCTGTGCGGCCTTGGCGGACTGACCCTTGGACTTGTTACAGGCTTGTGCGGTCCTGGAGCGGTCTCTGCTACGACATATGCCGTAGAACGAGTAGTTCTCAAGCACCTTGAGGAGCAGATGAAAGTGCTCGGCCCTCTCGATGCCGCGGCTTTCGCGGCCGTGGCCGCGATCGTCACCGAGGAGAAAGCGCATTACGATTCAGCGCTTGGACAGTCATCTGCAGAAAGCGTCTGGTTCAAAGTGCTCGCGCCCATCGTGAGCCTGTCGACCGAGGTCGTGATCTGGCTCGGTATGAAACTCTAGGCTTCGAGTGCTTGGAAAAATGGATCCCGGATCGCGCCGCTACGCGGCTTGTCCGGGATGACCCTCGCTATGCGAGGGTCACTTACACTGCGACGACAACGTCGTCGAACGCGGATCGAGCGTTGTCGAGGGAGGCGCCGAACCGACCGTCACGCCGACGGCGGCGCGGGCCTGTTCCCGTTGCTCCGCGATGCGCGCGTCGCCCTTGGCGGCGCTCTTGGCTTTCTCTGCTGCCCCGCTCGACGATCCGGCGCTCGCGCCGCCTGACGGCAGCATGTTCTGGTCGTCGAGGAACTCAACCGCCGCGAAGTAGGTCTTGTCGGTATTGGCTATGGCGACATTGAGGATCTTTTCCCTGAGCACGTCCTTGCGCTGGCCGGAGAAGTCCGCCTGCTGGAGATTGGCCTTGTGCAGCCACAAGAGGATCTTCTCGTGGAGGACCGGAATCATGAAGCAGGCCGGCCGCTCCTTTTCCGGGTCGGGGGTGAGCACGAGGCGCAACGTCACGACCTCGTAGCGGGTGTTCCGGCCGACCTTGTACGGCGCCATCATGGGCATCAGCTGAATCTTGATCGGTGTGCCGTAGCCGACCCGTTCGCTATCGGCGGCCGATGCATTCGGAGTCCAGGCGTGGGGCGCGAGGCCGATGGTCAGGGCTGCCGCGAGGAAAATTGTTCTCATGGCGACCATCCTATCATTCTCACCTGCGGGCCGCGAAGAAGCCTTTGAGCAGAATTTCGGCCTGACTCGCAGAAACGCCCCCTACCACCTCCGGCGCATGGTGACAGGTGGGCTGGGCGAAGATGCGCGGGCCGTGCTCGACTCCGCCGCCCTTGGGGTCGTAAGCGCCGAAGACGATTCGCCTCAACCGCGCGAAGGAGGCGGCGGTGGCGCACATGGCGCAAGGCTCGAGCGTTACGTAGAGGTCGCAGTCCACAAGACGCGGCGCGCCCAGCTTTTCGCCGGCGGCGCGGATAACAAGGAGCTCGGCATGGGCGGTGGGATCGTTGCGCGCTTCCACTTCGTTGCCGGCGCGCGCGAGCACTTCGCCCGTGGATGCCACGACGACCGCCCCGATGGGCACTTCGCCGCGCGCCTCGGCGGCGCGCGCCTCGGCGAGCGCCAGTTCCATGTAATCCTGTGAAACCAAGGGCATAGAGCGTTCTTAACGATTGCTAAGGATTTCGTAACTAGTGTGGTCAGACACCTTTAGCCGTATAGGGCCCAATGGTCCAACCCTTGAATGACCTTGTGAAGATTGCAGGACAGTCCGTGGAGCGATCCACCCTGACCGGCCTCAAGGTCGCGAGCGCCAAGAGCGGCGTGAGCTTCCAATATCTCGTGGCGAAGGCCGCCCAGGAAAGCAGCCTCAACACCGAGGCACAAGCGAGCACGTCGTCGGCCGCGGGCCTGTTCCAGTTCACGCGCGGCACCTGGCTCGACATGATGCATCGCTACGGCAGCCAGTATGGCTACGGCGACCTCGCCCAGAAGATTAGCGTCAGCGACGCAGGTAAGACAGTCGTCGCGGACGCGGGCGCCGAGCGGCGCCTGCTCGACCTGCGCGAAGATCCGGAAGCGTCGGGCCTCATGGCCGCCGCCTATGCACAAGACAATGCCGCGACGCTTGAAAATACGTTGGGGCGCCTTCCCGATTCCGCCGATCTTTATCTCGCGCATTTCCTCGGCGCTTCAGGCGCCTCGATTGTCCTCAATGCCGCGCAGGAAACACCGGAGATGGCGGCCGCGAGCATGTTGCCCGCCGCAGCCAAGGCCAACCGCGCCGTGTTCTTCACGAAGGACGGCGCACCCCGGAGCGCCGCCGATGTCGTGACTCTCGTGCGCGAACGCTTCACGTCGCAACTGGACCGCTTCGCCGATACCGCCGCGCCTGCCGAACCGCAGGCGCCCGACGCGCCGAAAGCGAAGTCCCGCACGGCGACCACACAGGTCGCGCGCGGCTTCGAGCGTCTGGACAAAAACGACACCGCCAAGAAGATGATGCAGATGATGGTGCTGGAGGAGATGGCCAAGCTCATCGCGCTCCGCCCCATGCAGATGATCGACGGCGAGGGCGAGGAAGACATGTACAGCCAGCTCGTCTCGCCGGCGGGGTTCCACGGCCAGGATTTCACCGCCGCCATGATGCGCTCGAACGCGGAACCGGCAGCGGTGGGCCTTCCGAAGCAAAAGCGAGGCGCCACGGCCTATCAGGGCCCCGCTCCCCTGCCGAACCTCGACGATCTGCTCTAGAGAGGGTTGCGCGGCGCGCACGGCTTCTTTCTTCAGACGCCCCGCCCTTCATGCTAAGAGGTCCCCGAAAGAGGACCCCATGAAACAGCCCATTATCGGGATTACCGCCGACAGCGAAGAGCCCGGCGGCTATTCCAAATACCCCTGGTATGCCCTCCGGCAGAACTATTGCTCGGCCGTGCGCGAGGCCGGCGGCGTGCCGGTCGTGCTGCCCCATGAGCTGAGCCTGGTGGCCGAGTACGCCGCGATGATCGACGGCATCGTCGTTTCCGGCGGCAATTTCGACGTCGACCCCAAGCTGTTCGGCGCGGCCGAACGCCATCCGAAGGTCACGCTGAAGGAAGGCCGCACGGACTTCGAACTCGCCATCACCCGGGCGATGCTCGCGGCGAACAAGCCGATCCTGGGCATCTGCGGCGGGCAGCAATTGTTGGCCGTGGCGCTCGGCGGGACGCTGATCCAGCACATCCCGGACGAAGTGAACAATCCCCTCGCCCACGAACAGCCGAACCCGCGCCATCAGGCGGGCCACGACGTGACGGTGAAAGAAGGCACGGTGCTGCACCGTGTCGTGGGTGAAACCAAACTGCCTGTGAACAGCGCGCACCACCAGGCGGTGAAGAACATGCCGAAGGAATTGATGGTCGACGCTGTGGCGCCCGACGGAGTCATCGAAGGGGTCGAGGACCCCAGCCGGAAATTCTGCATCGGCGTGCAGTGGCATCCCGAGTTCCACATCAGCCCGGCGGACGTGAAGCTGTTTGCGGCCTTCGTCGAAGCCTGCCGCTCATGAGCGACGAGAAAGCGGAAAAAGGCGAACGCATCGCCAAAGTGATGGCGCGCGCCGGGCTATGCTCGCGCCGCGATGCGGAGAAATGGATCGCTGACGGACGCGTCAGCGTGAACGGCGAGGTTTTGAAGACACCCGCGCGCACGGTGACCGAGGCCGACGACGTGATGGTCGACGGCGAACCACTGCCGGTCGCGGACCGCGCGCGGCTGTGGCGGTTCCACAAGCCGACGGGCCTTGTGACCACTCAGAAGGACGAAAAGGGCCGGACCACGGTGTTCGACGTGCTGCCGCCGGAGATGCCGCGGGTGGTGAAGGTCGGGCGCCTCGATCTCAATTCCGAAGGCCTCCTGCTCCTGACCAATGACGGTGATCTCGCGCGCGAGCTGGAACTGCCGGACCGCGGCTGGATGCGCCGCTACCGGGTGCGCGTGCATGGACGTGTCGATGCGAAGATGCTGGCACGCCTCAAGGACGGTGTGACGGTCGAAGGCGTGCGCTATGGGCCGATCGCTGCGAGCCTCGACGGCGAAACCGACCCCACCAAGGGACCGGCCAAAAGCAACGTCTGGGTGACCGTGTCGTTGGCCGAAGGCAAGAACCGCGAAGTGCGCAAGGTGATGGCGTATCTCGGGCTTTCGGTGACGCGATTGATCCGCGTGTCCTACGGGCCGTTCCAGTTGGGCAAGCTCGAGCCCGGACATATTGAAGAAGTGCCGGGGCAAGTGGTGCGCCAGCAGCTGGGAGCAGCCGCGCCCAAGGGCCTCTCGCGCAAACGGAAGCGCCGTTGAAGCCGACAGGAAATAAACTGGGGGGCAAGACGCCGGCGCCCGCCAAGGGTCCCATTAAGCCGAACCGCCTGCGTATCATCGGCGGCGCGTGGCGCGGCCGGTTGATCGAGGCACCGGCGGACGACACGATCCGTCCCACGTCGGATCGCGTGCGTGAATCTCTTTTCAATCGCCTGATGCACGGCGCGGCCGGGACGGATTTCGTCTTAAGCGGCGCGCGCGTCGCCGACGTGTTTGCCGGCACCGGCGCCATGGGGCTCGAGGCGCTCTCGCGCGGCGCGGCCCACGCCACCTTCATCGAGCGCGACATGGGGGCGCACGCGCTCATCCGCCGCAACGTGGCAACCCTTGGCGCGGAGGACCGCGCGAGCCTCATGTCGGCGGACGCGACCAATCTGCCGCGGGCGGCGCTTGCGCACGACCTGGCGCTTTTGGATCCGCCGTACAAAGAGGGGCTTCTCGCACCGGCGATGCTGAGCCTCGCGCGCCAGGGCTGGCTGAAACCGGGGGCGTTGGTGTCGGCCGAGATGGATGCCGGCACGCCCGCGCCCGAGGTGGTGGGTTTCCGGCTTCTCGACCGCCGGGAGGCGGGGCGGATCGCGGTCGCCCTCTACCAGTTCCAAAGCTAGAGAAATTATCTCAGAGATAATTTAAATTATCTCTGATATAATTTTTAGTATGAGTTTTAGGGGCTTTTCGGCCGGGACGACGGTTCACGTCCTCCAGCGGGGCAATAACAAGGGGCGGATTTTCGACTCCGCCAAGGATAGCGGCCTTTACCTCGAATGGCTGACGGAGGCCGCCCGAGCCTTTGGCCTTTCGGTCCACGCCTACGTGCTGATGACCAACCATATCCACCTGCTCGCCTCCCTCGGATCGAAGGACAGCCTTGCCCGTACGATGCAGTCGGTGGGCATCCGCTATACGCGATACTTCAACGGGACACGCGAACGGACCGGGACTCTTTGGGAAGGCCGGTACCGGTCCTGTGTCATCGCCCGCGATGATTATTTTCTCGCCTGCTCGCGCTACATCGAGATGAACCCGGTGCGCGCGGGACTCGCGGCGACGCCTGAGGTCTATCGCTGGTCGAGCTACAAGGCGAATGCGCTGGGGCGTGAAGACGCGTTGGTCACCCCGCACGAGGTCTATCAACGCTTAGGGACGACCGATGAGGCGCGCCGCCGCGGTTACCGCGATCTGTTCGAAAAACCCTCGGACGCCTTCGACGATCGCCTGCGCGCAGCCACCAATCGTGGCATCGGTCTCGATGAAGTGGATCAGATCAGAAAAGTCGGGCGGCCGCGAAAAGCGGCCTGATTATTTAGTTGCGCGCCTTCGCGCGCGCCCGCGCAAAGCGGCTTAGCGTTCCGGAATAATGTCCCCCAGCGGATCGCGCGTTTCTTCTTCGGGCAACGGCGCGTCGTCGTCGAGGCTTGGCGGAAGCGCCATCTCGGCGGCGGCCTTCGCCTTTTCCTCTTCGGTCAGATTGTGCTGATAGACCTTGCCGACGACCGTATGGACGTAGTCGTGGGTAGGATGGTCTTCCGGATGCGGGGCCGCCACCCAATCCCATTCTTCGTTATGTACGATCGTCGCCGTGAGCGGCAACTTCAGCGCCTTCAGGAGATCCGTGCGCGAGACAGTGTGATTGCCCTGCATGGCGAACCGGTCGGTGTCGGTGATGATGACGCCGATCCCGGTCGCCTCCTCGGCAATGGCTTTCGCGTGCCGATCCATGATCTGGTAGGCGACCTTGTCTGAATCGAGATCGGAGAACCCTCGGGTCTCCTCGAAGTATTTGTTGAAGGGGCCCGCGAGCGACGTGAGGCAGTTGCAGGAGACGATGAGATCGGCCTCCTTCAAATGCGGGATCAGGGGCGGCGGCGCCGGCTGGTTCGGCCCCGGTGGGCGGCGCTCCTTCATGGCCTTGAACACGCCGGTGACGTCGCCGGTCAGGATCTTCACATTGAAGAACTTCTTCGCCTCGCGCGCCGCTTGGGGCATGTGAAAGATATCGACCAGGATCACACGCTCGAAGCGCTCGCTCAAGGCTTTCAGCGGCACCTCAAGCAGGAGGCCCGACCCCAACACGACGCAAATCCTTTGCTGGGCGCAAAGGTCGGCGGCCTTGGTGATGAAGTTCTTGCAGTTGCGCTGATGCTCGGCCCACGCGGCCTCGCACCGCTTCGCACGGAATTCGAGGGCGATCAGGCTCTTCAAATAGCCGAACTTGCGCACGCGTTCGGGCGCCAAGGTCGTCAGGTAGCGGATAAATTCCCCAAACATCCCGCTCTAAATCCCCCGGGTCCCCTTCAACGCCTGCCGAACAGGCGTTCAATATCTTTCAACTTCAGCTCGACGTAGGTCGGCCGCCCATGATTGCACTGACCGGCGTGCGGCGTCACTTCCATCTGACGTAACAGAGCGTTCATCTCCGGTCCGTTCAGGCGCCGGCCGGCCCGGATGGAGCTGTGGCAGGCGAGCGTTCCGCACACATCGCCGAGCTTGTCCTTGAGGCTCAAGGCTTCGTCGACGGAGGCGAGATCGTCCGCAAGGTCGCGGATGAGGCCCGGCACGTCGGTGTCGCCCAGCAAGGACGGCACTTCGCGTACCACGATGGCGCCGGCGCCGAAGGCCTCGATCACGAGACCCAGTTCGGAAAGCTCGGCCGCCCGCGCGGCGATGCGCGTCGCACCCGTCTCATCGAGCTCCACGACCTCCGGGATGAGCAGGATCTGGCGGGTGATCCCGCCGTTCGCAAGCGCCGCCTTCATGCGCTCGTACACCAGACGTTCGTGAGCCGCGTGCTGATCGACGATGACGATGCCGTCCGCCGTCTGCGCGACGATGTAGGTTTCGTGCACCTGAGCGCGGGCGACGCCCAACGGATGGGACTGGTAGTCGGCTTCGACCACCTGTACCGGCGTTGCGTCGGGGGCCGAGGGCGCCAGCGCAAAGAGCGAGGGCGCCTCGCTTTCCGCAAGGCCCTGGTTTTCGTCGCCGCCTTCAAGCGGCGCCTGCATATCGTAAGCCAGCGTCCCTGCGCCTTGCGTCATGGCGGGGCGGGTCGCAAAGCCGCGGCCGTCGCCGGGACGGAAGGCGCCGAGGGCGGCGCCGGCCACAGTGGTCGAGGCGCGGTGGCCGGCCTCGGCGAGCGCGTGTTTGAGCGCGCCGACGATCAGTCCGCGCACCAACCCGGCGTCGCGGAACCGCACTTCGGCTTTGGCGGGGTGAACATTCACGTCCACGTCCCTTTGCGGCAATTCGAGGAAGAGGACGACATAAGGGTGCCGGTTGGGGGCGAGGAAATCCTGATACGCGCCGCGCACGGCGCCGTGCAGAAGCCGGTCGCGGACCGGCCGGCCGTTCACGAACAGATACTGCGCCAGCGCATTCCCGCGATTGAACGTCGGCACGCCGATATAGCCGTAGAGCTTGAGCCCTTCGCGTTCGGCGGCCACCGGCACGGCATTCGCGCCGAACTCCTTGCCGAGGACAGCCGCGATCCGCTCGAGATGAACATCAAAGAGATCGCCCTGCAGGTGTCCGGCAGGAAGGTTGAGGCGTTGCTTGCCATCGGCCGTGAGCGTGAAGGCGATATTGGGATTTGCCATGCCGAGGCGCTTGATCGCATCCACCGCGTAGGAGAGCTCGGTGGAGGCAGCTTTGAGGAATTTGAGGCGCGCGGGCGTCGAATAAAAGATGTCGCGCACTTCGATGCGGGTGCCGCGGGGATGAGGCGCCGGCACCGGGCCGTCCTTGCGTCCGCCCGCCACCACCACATACCAACCGGAATCAGCACCGGCGGTGCGGCTGGTCACGGTGAGCCGCGCGACCGAACCGATGGCCGGCAGCGCTTCGCCGCGAAAGCCGAGATAGTTGATGTCGAGAAGGTCGTCGCTCGGGAGCTTCGACGTCGCGTGACGGTCGACCGCTACGATCAATTCCTGCGACGTCATGCCGCAGCCGTTGTCCGTAACCACGATCAGCGAGCGGCCGCCGTCGTTCAGCACGATGTCGATACGGGTCGCACCGGCATCGATGGAATTCTCGACAAGCTCCTTCAGCGCCGACGCCGGACGTTCAACCACTTCGCCGGCGGCGATCTGGTTGACGAGGTTCGGCGGCAGGAGACGAATGGTCACGTGTTCGCCTTCAAAGATTTCGCCTTCACTTTTGCGCCTTGGCCTGCAGGTAAGCGAGGGCCAGGCCCGCCGTGGAACTGTCGCGCGCCTTGAGAACGCCTTCGGCCGTCGCTGGCCCATTTACGATCAAGGCTGGATCGAAGAAGACCGGGACCAGGCTCTTGGCGAGCTCCTTCCCCAATTCGACACCCCACTGGTCGAATGAGTTAAGCCCCCAAATCAACCCCTGGACGAATACCTTATGTTCGTACAAGGCGATCAACATGCCAAGCACATAGGGGGATAATTCGTCCAAAAGCAGCGTATTTGAGGGGCGATTCCCGCTGAATTCCCGATGGGAACGTAAACCCTCGGGTGTATCGGCCAGTTCGACGGCCTTGCGTCCCTTCATGAGCGCCTCGGTCTGGGCGAGCGCATTGGCCATGAGGAGGTCGCGGCTGGGCCCCGACCCATCGGCCCCCTTTAGGGCGATGATGAAGTCGCACGGGATCAGCCGCGGACTTTGGTGGAGAAGCTGGAAGAAAGAATGCTGGCTGTCGGAGCCGCCGCCGCCGAACACGACCGGTCCGGTCTTGGTCTCCACCGGCGTTCCGTCCTTGGTGACGCCTTTGCCGTTGCTCTCCATGTCGAGCTGCTGGAGGTGGAACGGGAAAAGCTTCAAGCGATGATCGTAGGGCATCACCGCCACGGCCGGCGCATCGAAGAAATCGGTGTACCAGAGTCCGATGAGGGCCAGGATCACCGGAAGATTTTGCTCGAGGGAGGCGGTTTCGAAGTGCCGGTCCATGGCCTCGGCGCCGGCGAGCATCTGGTCGAAGGCCTCGAACCCGCAGGCGAGGATCACCGGGAGCCCGATGGCGGACCATACCGAGTAGCGTCCGCCGACCCAGTCCCACATGGGGAACACGGCGTCCGGATGAATGCCGAACTTCACGGCCGCATCGACGTTCGTCGACACGGCGGCGAAATGTTTGGCGACCGCGGATTCACCAAGGCGCGACGTGAGCCACGCGCGCGCCGCATCGGCGTTCGCGGTGGTTTCGGCGGTGGTAAAGGTTTTAGAGCAGATAACGAAAAGGGTGTTCGCGGGATCGAGCGGGGCGAGTACCTCGTCGAGCTGTGCGCGATCGGGGTTGGAGACGAACGCCACGGACAGGTCCGGTTTCTGGAAGTCCTTGAGGGCGTCGGCGACAAACATCGGGCCCAGATGCGAGCCCCCAATGCCGATATTGACGATGTGCTTGATCCACTTGTCAGTCGCCCCTTTCCACTGACCCGACCGTACCTTGTCACTGAACGCTTTGAGACGCGCGCGGGTTGCACGGACCTCGGGCATGACGTCGATTCCGTCCACCATCATGGGACGTTCTTCGCGGTTGCGGAGCGCCACATGGAGAACGGCGCGGTTCTCGGTGGTGTTGATGCGCTCGCCGGCGAACATGGCCGCGCGGCCGGCCTCCACGCCGCGGGCGCGCGCGAGCTCGGCCAAGAGGCCGATGGTCTCGGGCGTGATGCGGTTCTTCGAGTAGTCGGCGCGAATGGGCCCGAAGGAAAACGACAGGCGCGCGAAGCGGTCCGGATCGGCCGCGAACAGCTCGCGCATATGCTGGCCGCCGATGACGGCGGCGTGGGTTTGAAGCGCCTGCCAGGCGGGCAGCGTTGTCAGGGACGGTGAACTCATTTAACGCTAATTTCCGGTTCGAAACTGAGGGCGGGGCACCATATCAACCCGGCGGGAGCCTGCCAAACCGGCCCTCCCGGACGTGTGGGGAATCAATCGATTAGGAACGCCGCTTCAGGCCTTGGTTTCCGTTTTAGTTATTCTCCGTTGCATTGCAGCGTTTCTATGTTGCGGCGCAACATACCCTTGTGAAATCCTTTCAAGCATGGAGAGACCGTCGTGAAAGCAACTGCACGCATCGCTACAGGAGTTCTGGCACTCCTGATCGCCCATTCCGCCGACGCGGCGGAGATCACGCGCCACGGCGGCGCCAACGCGCTCATTCATCAGTCTGTCGTCATCCCCGCCGGCAGCGAGACAGTGCTGCTCTCGGGCCTCACGCCCACGCCGATCGTTGCCGGCAAGACCGATAGCTTCGAAGCCTTCGGCAACACCAAGACGCAAACCATCGCAGTCATGGAGCGCATCAAGGCCGCCCTCGCGGACCGCGGCTACGCCATGTCGGACGTGGTGAAGCTCACGGTGTTCCTGGTCGGCGATCCCGCGCTCGGCGGCAAGATGGATTTCGCCGGCATGAACGAGGCCTACCGCATGTACTTCGGCTCGGCCGACAACAAGAACCTGGTCACGCGTTCCACTATTCAAGTCGCCGCGCTGGCCGCGCCCTACTACCTGGTCGAGATCGAAGCGACGGCCGCCAAGGCGCCGAAATAAGCGAAGGCGCCTGCCACGCCGGCCCTTCGCTCCGAACGGAGATTGAAGGCCATGACGATCACGCGGCGCCATTTGATTCGAAAGCTTGGAACCATCGGCGGCACGGGCGCCGCCTTTGGCGCCATGAGCGCTCTCGGCTTTTTCCCGCGTAACGCCGCGGCTTTCGCGGCTCTGCCTGCGGATGCGGGTCGAGGTGTGCGGGTCGCCGTGCTGGGCGCGGGCATCGCTGGTCTCACTGCGGCCTATGAACTCGAGCGCGCCGGTTTTGCCATTACGGTCCTCGAAGCCCGCGACCGTCTTGGCGGCCGGTCGTGGACCGTCAAGAACGGCAGCCGCATCGAGATGCAGGGCGAGGACACGCAAGTCTGCTCGTTCGCAGAAAATGTCTACTTCAACGCAGGTCCCGCCCGCATCCCCAGCCACCACGAAGCGCTGCTCGGGTATTGCCGCAAGCTCGGCGTCGCCCTCGAGGTCGAGGTCAATTCCTCGCGCAGCGCCTTCCTCATGGGGGACGACGGTAAGACCCTCCAGATGCGCGCCGCCGTCAACGACACTCGTGGCCATGTCTCCGAGCTGCTCGCCAAGGCCCTGAATCAGGGCGCG
Organism: Fidelibacterota bacterium; assembly: GCA_945903705.1. GTDB lineage: Bacteria > Pseudomonadota > Alphaproteobacteria > Rhodospirillales > Rhodospirillaceae > SHVO01. The sequence continues at coordinate 30,295 of CAMDOZ010000005.1, forward strand.
CTCGATACGGCGCTCTCCGCCGAGGATAAAGAGAAACTTCTGCCGTTCCTGAAAGGCTACGGCGATCTCGATGAGAATTTCACCTATGGGGGCAGCGAGCGCTCCGGTTATGCGACGGCACCCGGCGCTTTCCTGACCAAGGGCACGGCGAAGCCGCCGGTGCCGCTCGCAGAGTTGTTGGCCAACCAACGCATTTCCAGCGCGCTGTTCGACGAAACCATCACCATGCAGGCGACGATGTTCCAGCCGGTGGGCGGCATGCAGCAGATCGCCGAGGGCTTCGGCCGCGCCATTGCGGCCCCCATCCACCGCAATGCCGAGGTACGCGAGATCCGCACGCGCGGGGACAGCGTGACCATCGCCTGGCGCAACACCGCCACGCGGCAGATGAACACACTCGAGGCCGACTATGTGCTGTGTACCGTTCCGTTGACGGTGCTTGCCAAGATCGACGCGGACTTCTCGTCGCCGGTGAAGCGGGCCATTGCCGGCGTGCCTTACGCCTCGTCGAACAAGGTCGCGTTTGAAAGCCCGCGCTTCTGGGAGAAGCAGCAGATCTACGGCGGCATCTCGTTCGTCGGCGGTGAGACCTCGCTGGTCTGGTATCCGAGCACCGGCCTCAACACCGACACGCCGGCCATGCTGCTCGCCTGCTACGTCAGCGGCCGCGACGCGGTCACCTTCGCCAAGCGCCCCCTCGCCGAGCAGATCGCCATGGCGCGGGCATCGGTGGAACGCCTCCATCCCGGCCACGGCGCGGACCTTGCCAAGCCGATGGTCGTGAACTGGAGCAAGGTGCCTTACAACATGGGCGCCTGGTCGAGCTGGAATGCCGACACGGCGGTGGCCGACTTCAATCTCCTGAATCAGCCGGACGGACGCGTCTATTTCACCGGCGCGCACTTGAGCCAGATGCCGGCGTGGCAGGAAGGCGCCGTGCTCGCCGCACAGCGCACCGTCGGGATGCTCGCGGACCGTGTCAGAGAAACGAGGCTGGTGCGCGCGGGATAGAGCGGCGCTAACGAAAATTATCTCTGAGATAATTTTCGCCGCTGGTGCCGGTAGCGCCTACGGTTTCGCCTTGGCGGCGGGTTTTGCCGCCGCCGCAGGCTTTGCCGCCGCCGGTTTCGCCATGGCCGGATCCGGCCCGACGATCACCACGACCAAATTGTCCGGGTCATAGAGCTTCGCCGAAAACGCCTTCGCCTGCTCGAGGGTGACCGCTTCGATCAAGCTGTTGCGCTTGTCGATGTAATCGAGGCCGAGGTTGTCGCGCTGCACGGCGAGCAGAATGTCGGCGATGCTTCCGGTGGAGGTGAACCTGAGCGGCCAGGCCCCGGTGAGGTATTGCTTGGCGTCGTTGAGCTCGTCCTGCGTCGGGCCGCCGTCGTGCATCTTGCGCCACTCGTCGCGGATCACTTTGAGGCTTTCTTCCGCCTGGTCCGCACGCGTGCCGACGGAGGCCATCATCATCGCGCCCGCGTCGTAGGGCGCTAAACCCGTGCCGACGCTGTAGGCAAGGCCGCGCTTCTCGCGCACTTCGTCCATGAGGCGCGAGGCGAAGCTGCCGCCGCCGAAGACATAGTCGACGACCTGCGCCTTGTACCAATCGGGATCCTCGCGCATGAGGCCCTTCTGGCCGATATAGACGATGCTCTGCGGCAGGTTCTTGTGAATACGAATCACTTTACCTGTCCCGACGATGGGCGCCGGCGGAACCTCGGCGTTGAGACCGGTCGCGGCCGGCAGCGGCCCGAAAATCTGGTCGAGGGTCGTTCCGAGCTGCGCCGCGGTGATGTCGCCGGACGCGCCGACGATCAGGCGGTCGCGGGCAAAGCGGCTCTTCACCCAGCCGCGCAAATCATCGACCGTGATGCCCTTGATCGTCTCGGGCGTGCCTTCGTCTTCGCGCGCATAGGGATGTTTGCCGAAGAGCTCTTGCATCAGACGCTCGCCGGCAATGCGGCCCGGGCTCTCGAGCCGCGACTGGATACCAACCAGGATCTGGCGGCGGATGCGCTCGACCGGCTCCTGATCGAAGCGCGGCTGCGTCATCGCCAGGCGGACGAGTTCATAGGCTTTCGGCGCGTTGGGGGTCGTGGTGACGATCTGCCCGGTGAGGCCGTCACTATCGGCGTTGAAGCGCAACGTGATCGCGCGGTCCTGAAGCTCGGTCTGGAAGGCGAAGGAGTCGAGCGTGCCGGCGCCCTCGTCCAAGAGCGAGGTCACCATGCCCGAGAGGCCGAGCTTGGCGTCGGCGTCGATCGCGGAGCCGCCCTTGAAGCCGAAGGTGATCGCGATAATGGGTGTGGTGTGGTCTTCGGCGAGATAGGCGGTGATGCCGCCCTTGCTTTTCACTTCACGGACGGTGATGGCGAAGGCCGGTGCGGCGAACACGCACGCGGCAACGACAAGCGCTAAAACCTTTTTCATGGTGTGGGCCCTCCGGCGACCTGCCTAGGTTCGGGCAGAAGGATTCCTGTGACCGATGAATTCTCGGCGAACAATTTGCGCGCGGCCGCCTGCACCTGCGCAAGCGTCACTTTGTTGACGGCGTCGGGCCAGTTCTCGATGTCATCGAGGCTGATGCCCGAGGCGAGCGAGGTGCCGACGCCGCGGGCCGCCGACATAGGCGAATCCTTGGCAAAGGCGAGCCGGGCGGCGAAGCGATTCTTCGCCTGGGCGATATCGGCTTCGGTGAGTCCGTTGGCAATCAACTCCGCGAGCGCCTTCTCGAAGGCCGCCTCGGCCTGCTCGATGGAAACACCCGGGCTGGGCGTCATGGAGAAAAAGAACGAGCCGTAGGAGACCGCGTCGGTGTCGTATCCGGCGCCGAACGCGGCAGCCACCTGCTGCTCGATGACGAGCTTGCGATAGAGCTTGGTGGTCGATCCTCCGCCGATGATCTCGCTGAACACTTCGAGAGCATGCACATCCGTGCGGTCGCCGACGTTGTAGCTGGGCGCGATGATCTGCCGGCTCCACGAGGGCTGGGTCACGCGCTCGTGGTGCAACGTGATGCGGGTGTCTGCCTTCTGGTACAGGAACGTCGGCCGCGCGCGGGGCTTCGGATCGCCGCTCTTGGGAATGGCGCCGTAGTACTTCTCGGCCAGCGGCTTCAGCTTATCCATCGTGATGTCGCCGGCCACCACGAGGATCGCATTGTGAGGCGCGTAATAGGCTTTATAGATCGAGAGGTTGTCCTCGAGGTTGAGGCCGCGCATCTCGTGCTCCCAGCCGATGACCGGGATGCCATAGGTGTTGGTCATCCAGAGCGCCGTGGCCATGCGTTCGCCCAGGAGCGCTGACGGCGAATTCTCGACGCGCATGCGGCGCTCTTCGATGATGACCTCGCGTTCGGTCACCACGTCTTTTTCCGCGAGGACGAGGTTGCGCATGCGGTCGGCTTCCATATCCATCATCAGCGGCAGGCGGTCGACGGCGATATTCTGGAAGTAGCCGGTATAGTCGGTCGTGGTGAAGGCGTTCTGGTTGCCGCCATTACGCGCGACGATGTCCGTCATGGCGCCTTCGGGAAAGCGCGGCGTGCCCTTGAACAGGAGGTGTTCGAGGAAGTGCGCGATGCCCGACTTGCCGGGCGGTTCGTCGGCCGAGCCGACTTTGTAGAAGACCATGTGGCTGACGACGGGCGCGCGGTGATTAGGGATCAGCACCACCTGCATGCCGTTGGCGAGGGTGAAGGTTTGGGCGCCGTAGACCTCGGCGCGGGCATTCGGCGCGGCCAGAGATATGACGGCGGCAAGCAGCGAAGCGATGATGCGGAGCATGATGATCCCTGGAGAATCTCGGGGACGGAAACCATAGCCCGCCGGGAATGCGTGCGTAAATCCGTGGTTACAACTAAGATAGGATTGCCCGTGCCAAGGACTTGTCACAGGCGCGAGAGGTCAATGCCTTGAATACACTTCCTGAGAAGTTCCCGGTTTGGGGCACGGCGATGGATGCCATGGACTATGTCTGGCAGCGCCGCCCGCTTGCGCTCCGCTTCGGCGGGATTCCCCTCGCTGTCGGGATGATCGCGTCCTGGGCCATGCTTGGGTTCAAAGTGTCGCAATCGGAGCCGTCGGTCGAACTGTTCACAATCGCGGCCGTGCAAGTGCTCATTTTCCTGGCGCCGACCGTGACGTGGTATCGCATCGTCGTCTATGGCGAAGAGGAAGCGGCGCGGCGGCCGGTGGTCGCGCTCGGCCGTCTCGAAATTCGGGTCCTCCTTTGGCAGATTCTCCTGTTGATATTGTTGATTGCGATTGCCGCGCCCCTCTTCTTCATCGGAACCTGGCTGCTCATACCCATCGCAACTGTCCTCAAAACGCTCGGGGGCGACGCGCTTCTCGTCGGGACCATCACCCGTGGCGATGCATTGGTCATTGCGGTTTTTGGGCCTGCCGCCCTCGGCTGCGCCTTTCTCATGCTTGTGGGAGGCGCACGCCTCTCGATGATCGTCGCATTGGCGAGTCTGGATACGCCCGCCGGCTTCAAGCGCGCCTGGCGCGTGACACGCGGCGTCGCGTTCCGGATGACCGGCGCGCTGATCGTCATCATTCTCGCGATCGTGCTGTTCATCGCCCTTGCCGAACTCTTGGCCTGGCTGCTGGGCATGATGCTCGCGATCGCCGCCGACACGGGCTCGGCGGAGATCTTGCCCTTCGTGCGCGTCACCGCTCAGGCGGTGATCAATCTCGCGGGGCTGTTCTCGATGGCGACCTTGTTCGGCTTTGTCTACAAGATGCGCGCGGACATGGCGGAGCCTGCGGCCGAACCGCCGCCGTCAATCCCTGTGCTTTAGCTGCTAGTTCGAGCCGAGGATGCCGCGGCCGCCGCGGCGGATGACGGGCGAGCCGCCTTCGTTCGGCTTCTTGCCTTCGGCGGCGTTCTGTCCGAGGCGCTTCATTTCTGCAGCCGGGTCGAGCACGGCCGCTCCGCCGCTGCCGCCGCCCCAGCTCAAGAGCCGGTCGGTGAAGGCGCGTTCTTCGGGCGCGAAGGTCGAGACTTCCTTGTTGAGCGTCGAGCGAATATCGGGAAGCACGGCGTCGGCGCCGGCAAGGCCCAGCACCGCCGTCTCGCCACCCGAGAAGCCGCGCTTTTGGTAGTCGAGCAGGCGCGCGCGCCCCAAAAGAACGGCGCGGCCCGCTTCGGCCGGCGACGCTTCTTCAACGCGCTCGGACCCGGGCGCGGGCGGACGCAGGTTGAAATCGGGCGGGATTGCCAGCGGGGCCGGCGTGGCCACCGCGAATTCATCAGGCACGGTCTTATTGAGGCCGAGGGTGCGGCGCGTTCTGTCGCAGCCGGTCAAAGCGACCGCCGCCACAAGCATGATAGCAATGGATAAATAACGCATCGTCGTCCTCATAATTACGTAGGTGGTGTTTTGCCATCGTGCGGGCGCTCGAACAAGGCGTCAAGCAGCACAATTATGGCACCGACGGTGATACAGCTATCGGCAATATTGAAAGTCGGGAAGTGCCAGTCCTGCCAGTAAACATGCAGGAAATCGGCAACCGCGCCGATACTCACCCGGTCGATGATATTTCCAAGTGCGCCCCCGACAATCAGGCCGAGGCCGATCTGCAGCCAGCCGCGTGGCGTGCGCCACATCCAGGTGAAGAGAATGACGGTGATCAGGCTGGTGAGCGCAACCAGGGCCCAGCGCGCATCGCTCGAACTGAAAAGGGAGAAGCTGATGCCCTCGTTCCACGACAGGCGGAACTGAAACACCGGAAGGATGTCGATCACTACCGGGCTGAGAAAGGGCGCGTCGGTTACGCCTTCCGGACGGAAGACGCGCTCGACCATGTAGTACTTCGAGATCTGGTCCGCGAGCACGGCCGCAGCGGCGCACGCCAAACCGGCGCGCGGGGCAGCGAGCTTGATTGCGGAGACGCTCTCGCTCATGCGGCCCGCACTTCGTCGACGGCGTCCGTGCAGCGCTCGCACACGCCGGGGTGACGGTGTTTGCCCACATCGGGCAGTACCTTCCAGCAGCGCAGGCACTTCTCGCCGCCGGCGAGTTCGATGATCACGCCGACGCCGGGCACGTCGGGAAGCATGTAGGCGCCGGCGGGTGCGGCCCCTTCCTCGAACGTGATGGCCGAGGTGATGCTGATGTCATCCATCGGCAGGCCCTTGATGGCTTCGAGATAGTCGTTCGTCGCCCAGACCTTCGGGTGCGCCTGCAACGAAGCGCCGATTTTCTTCGCCGCACGCTCGAGCTCGATGGCCCCGGTGACGACGCGGCGCAAGTCGCGCACCTTCGCCCACTTCGCGGCGAGGCCGTCGTCGCGCCAGTAGGCCGGCAGGTTCGGGAATTGCTCGAGATGCACGGAGCCGTTCTCGCTGGGATGGCGCGCGAGCCAGGCTTCTTCCGTCGTGAAACAGAGGAACGGCGCGAGCCATTTCACGAGGCAGTCGTAGAGCGTGTCCAGCACGGTGCGGCAGGCGCGCCGGCGCATCGAGGACGGCGCGTCGCAGTACAGGACATCCTTGCGGATGTCGAAGTAGAAGGCCGAGAGTTCCACCGCGCAAAAGTTATGGAGTTCGTTGAACAGGCCGTGGAAGTCGTAGGTGTCGCAGGCGTTGCGGATCAAGCGGTCGAGTTCGCATACGCGGTGCAGGATGAAGCGCTCGAGCTCGGGCATGTCGGCGGCGTTTACCCGTTCGGACTCGGTGAAGCCGGAAAGATTGCCGAGCAGATAGCGGAGCGTGTTGCGCAGGCGCCGGTAAAGGTCGCTCATCTGCTTCAAGATGTTCGGGCCGATGGAGAGATCCTGCTCGTAGGCCGAGGCCACGACCCAGAGGCGCAGGATATCGGCGCCCGACTGGGCCATGACGTCCTGGGGCGCGACCACATTGCCGAGGGACTTCGACATCTTGCGTCCCTTCTCATCCAGCACGAAGCCATGGGTGAGCACGGCATCGAACGGCGCACGTCCGCGCGTGCCGCTGCTTTCGAGAAGCGAGGTATGGAACCAGCCGCGATGCTGGTCGGAGCCTTCGAGATAGAGGTCCGCGGGCCATTTCAGATCGGGGCGCTGCTCCAGGCAGAAGGCGTGCGTGGATCCGGAATCGAACCAGACCTCGACGATGTCGGTGACCTGCTCCCACTCCTCGGTCTTATATTTATTGCCGAGGAAGCGTTCCGGCGGCGAGGTGAGCCACGCGTCGCCGCCTTCTTTCATGAAGGCTTCCGAGACACGATCGATGACGGCCTGATCCTTCAGGACTTCGCGGGTCTCCTTGTGGAGGAACAAACCGAGCGGCACGCCCCACTGGCGTTGGCGTGAGATGCACCAATCGGGCCGCTGTTCGATCATGGCCTGGATACGGTTGCGCCCGCCGGCCGGGACCCAGGTGGTCGCAGCGATGGCGTCGAGGGCGGTCTTGCGAAGCCCGGTCGATTCCATCGAGATGAACCACTGCGGCGTATTCCTAAAGATGAGCGGCGCCTTCGAGCGCCAGGAATGCGGATAGCTGTGCACCAGCTTGCCGTGGGCGAGCAGCCCGCCGGCGTCCTTCAGCGCGGCGATCATGTCCGGATCGATCTTGAACACATGCTTGCCGGCGAACAGCGGAACGTGAGGATAGTACTTGCCCTCGCCGTCCACGGTTTCCGGGATCGCGATCTTGAACTGCAGGGCGAGGTGGTAATCGTCCTCGCCGTGGCCCGGCGCCGTATGCACGTAGCCGGTGCCGGCTTCGGTCGTCACGTGATCGCCGGGCAGAACCGGCACATCGAAGTCGTAGCCAAGCCCGTGCAGCGGATGATGGCAGACGGTGCCTTCCAGCTCGGCGCCCTTGAAGCGCGCGACGACCTCATGGCCCGTGATGCCGGCGCTCTTCAGCACATCTTCCAGGAGATCGACGTTCACGGAAAAGCGTTCGCCGACGCGGGCGAGGCTCTTTTCGTTGACAGCGTTCACCTGGACCAGCGCGTAGTTCATCGTCGGGCCGTAGGCGATGGCGCGGTTGCCCGGCATGGTCCAGGGCGTCGTCGTCCAGATGACGATGGTCGCACCCTTGATCGCCTCCAGATTGGTCTTCACCACCGGAAAGCGCACCCAGACGGTGGTGGAGGTGTGATCCTCGTATTCGACTTCGGCGTCGGCCAGCGCGGTCTTTTCCACCACCGACCACAAGACGGGTTTGGAGCCGCGGTAGAGGCTGCCGTTCATGAGGAACTTGCCGACTTCGCGCACGATATGCCCTTCGGCTTCGAAGGCCATGGTCTTGTAGGGATTGTCCCAGTCGCCGACGACACCGAGGCGCTTGAACTCTTCCTTCTGCACTTCGATCCACTTGGCGGCGAAGTCGCGGCACTGCTTGCGGAACTCGACGACGGGAACGGCGTCCTTGTTCTGGCCCTTCGCGCGGTACTCCTCCTCGATCTTCCATTCGATGGGAAGGCCGTGGCAGTCCCAGCCGGGCACGTAATTGGAATCGTAGCCGGTCATCTGCCGCGCGCGGACGATGGTGTCCTTCAGGATCTTGTTGAGGGCATGCCCGATGTGCAGATGGCCGTGGGCATAGGGCGGGCCGTCGTGCAGCACGAATTTTTCGCGGCCCTTCGCGGACTCGCGAAGCTTCTTGTACATGTCCATCTTCTCCCAGCGCGCGAGCAACTTGGGCTCGAGCTGCGGGAGACCGGCCTTCATGGGAAAGTCGGTGGTGGGAAGAAAGACGGTCGAACGATAGTCGGGAGCAGAAGAGTCAGCCGTGTCGGCCATGGCGCAGAGTCCGGATATGAGAGGGGCGAAGAAAAGCGCTGGCAGTCCCCATTCCTAATTAGGGAATGGGGCGGCTAATTCGCGCCAACTCTGCGTAAACCAATGACATGGGCGCTGAGATATCAGGGATATCCGCGGGCTTCAATGCGCTGGCGGACGAGATCGCGCTCACCTGGTCATAAGATATTGTAATTGTAGTATTTTTAGCGGGTCCGGGCGCGGCCCGGCCCTCACCAGAGCAGGACGACCGCGCCCGATTGTCCGCCCGGGGGAGTGACCAACGAACCATCCGCGCCATAGCCCGGCATTTCAATCTCGGCGCCTTCCAGCGTGTAATGCTCGTCCGTGCACGGGTTTCCAAGAACGGTTATTGCCGGCACGCATCCCGGTTGCCGGTCCGTGTCGCCGACCGTCGGGAATATGGTGCTGGTGATGTACGTACCGCCGCCAAGGATTTCGCCGATGCCGGACGTCCCATCCACCGAGTTCGTCCCGGCCCCGCCAAGGTTCCCGGTCACGCGTTGAGACCCCTGATCGAGGTAGGAGTCCGCCCCAGCCTGGCCATTGGCGGCGCTGTTGCCGCCGCGGCCAACCCGGATGTCTACGTCCTGACCGGTGTTCGCGAAGAGAGCGCCGGCAAAGCCGCCACCGCCGCCGTCATTGTCGGCGCTCATATCGGCGCCGCCGCCGCCGCCCCAGACCTTCGCGTAGAACGTCGCCATACCGCCCAGGTCTTCGCCGTCGATCCCGACGGTGATGTTCGTGTTATTGCCGGCGGCCGTGGTGCGGTAGTCGCAGCGGAAGGCCCCGACCCGGAATCCCGAACAGATGGCGGTCGAGTCCGGGCGGTGGGTGAAAAGGAGCGCGCCGGCCCAGGTGGCGGTCCCTACAAGATTGCCGGGGCTACCGGCACTGCCCGGCTCCTCCAGGGCCTGCGTCGAGGCAAAACCGCCGGACTCTCGATCGAGCCGCCAGTTGACGCGGAGGGTGTCAAGGAAGTTATCCGCGTTCACCAACGGCAGACGGCGATCGTACCAGGTCGCGATCTCGTCGGCGTCGCGCACGGCATTCCACACCCTGACGTCGGAGACCATGCCGTCGTAGAAATTTTGACCCGCAGTGCCGTTCAGGTTAGCACCGACCACGAAGTGCTCGGTCGCGTTGCGAATGTCGTTGCCCGACAGTGTTTGTCCGGTGATCGTGTTCACGAGTTCGCCGTCTATATAGACGGTAACCTCGCCGTTCGTGACATCGGGATCGTAGGTGACGGCGACGTGGGTCCACGTGTCCACTGCAAGAGAGGCGCCGAGCGTCTCCGTGTCCGTCGTGTTGCCCGTAGCGGTGCCGAGGGAAAGAGAAAGCGCTCCGCCTGCCGACATGAACAAGCGAAATGAGCCAGTAGTGTTGGGCGTGAGGCTGTCCCATTGGGAGATGAGGGTGGCGGTATTGACGCCTGTGGGCAGCGATCGCGGCCGAAACCAACCCTCCAACGTCAGGGCATCATCGTTCGTACCATTCTGGTTGCCCGTCGTCTCGACGTAGCCGGCGCCGCGGGTGTCCAAGGCGAGCGTCGGACGGCCGACAACAAGGTTGTCGAGACGACTCTCGGAGGCCGTTCCGTTGACGATGGCGACCCGGGTGCCGGTGGTATCGCCCGTAACGCTCGTCGCGTGGGCATAGGCGCGATTGCTGGTGAGGTTTTTCTCTGTGATCTGTATCCAGGCTTCGGTGCCGTTGTCATAGACCTCGAGCAGGTAGGTTTGACCGAAGTCCATCGTGAAGGTGCCGGCAGATGTTGCGACCGCGGCCCCGTTGTTCATGATCGAAATCGTGTTCGCGCCCTCAGCCGCGGAACTGAAAAACCTGAACGTAATTCCAGGATCGAAAACGTCGGTAGCATCCAGTGTGCTGGCCGTCGGCGTCGCATTGGCGCGAGTGACAATGGAGAAGCCGCCGGCGGCGGCGCCCGCATCCGGCGTCCAATCGGCCGAGATATAGAGCGGGCGTTCCGTCGAGTTCAACGTGTAGGAACCCGCCGTGGTCATATAGGCGCTCGCATTGGCGAACACGGCTTCGCCGCCCTCCTGCTGAACTTCCGGGCCGCCGTTGACCGTATCGAATTTGTCCTGGTCGACGTCGCCGTCGTCGCCGGCGAAATCCTCGGTGAGATCGGCGTTGAGCGCCCCGCCCGGGGTTTTCTGCTCGCAAATCCCCGCGAGGTCGCTGGTGGCCGGCGCCCACACGCTGTCGTCGAAATAGGTCTCCGCGTCCGTATCGTAGGGTCCGGTGTAGATGGTCGTTGGATTGGCGGTGGCATTGACGAGTTCTTCGAATCCAGCGTCCGGATCCGCAATCGGCGTACCACTCGAACCGGAAATGCCGCCGAGGCGATTCTTGCCGTGGCTAATGAGCGCGAACGGAACATAGGTGCCCGTTGCACCGGCCGTCGTCGCCATCACCTGAAGATCTTCAAAGGGGAGGCTCTCGCCGGTGAACTCCGGCGCGGCGGTGTCGTCGTAATCGTTCGGGATGGAAATACACAGGTCCTTGGAGGTGTCGGCGACAACGTAGGTGTAATACGTGCCGTAGGTGTCAATCGCATCGTCTTTGGAGGAACCCATCGTGGACCACGGCAGCGTGCCGGACGTAGCCGCGCCTCCGGAACATGCGTCTTCGTCGCCATCCTGATCGGCATCGGGACATGGCATTTCGCCAAACTGATTGAAGTAAACCATCAGGCTGGCCTTGAGGATTTTCTCTTGACCACCGACGTTCTTCAATTTCGCAAGCTCGTGGATCGGCCCGGTGTGCTTGCTGACGAAGACGGTCAATGCGGTGAATGAGACGATCATGATCATGATCGCCATGGCGAGCCCGGCCACACCTGAATCGTCGCTGAGATGCCGCACCGCGCGACCGCGGCGCATGATCAGCCTGAGGCGATCAACGCGCCGGTGAAACCATCTACACATGATGCGCGAAAAGTAACCGAGCGCCGCCTAACCACATCCTAACTTTGCGGAGAGTCGTTGGCACAAACAACGAAGACTCACGCGCTGCGTGCGCCTGTCGAGATCGTTTCACTCAGCAGTCATTCCCAGCGCTACTGAGAGATGAGTTTTCTGACGTGCTCGCGTGCGGACGATGTGAGATCAAAACTGCGCAATGTCGTTCATCGCGCAAAGGCGACGAAGGGCGCCAGTGTTTTGGGAAAATTCTCGGCCGTCAGCAAACGCCGCGCCGTCTCGCTGTCGTTCGCGATTTGCGCTTTCAGCGCCTCCAACCCGTCGAACTTCTTTTCTTCGCGGAGATAATCGATCAACGCAACGCGCAGATGTTTGCCGTAGAGGTCTTCGTCGGTGTCGAACAGGTGTGCTTCCAGAAGCACATCTGTCTTGTCGAAAGTCGGGCGATTGCCGAAGTTCGCGACACCGTCGCGCCAGATCGTCTCAGATCCATGGTCGACCCCGGCGCGGATGGCGTAGACGCCTTTCCGGGGATGCAGGTAATCGCGGTAGGGAAGGTTTGCGGTGGGGAAACCAAGCTGCCGGCCGCGCTTGTCGCCGGGCACCACCCTGCCCTCGATCTCCCAGTAGCGCCCGAGCATGCGCGCGGCGTCACGCGGCTTTCCCTCGCGCAGAAGCGTGCGGATATTGGTCGAGGAAAAACGCTCTTCGCCGGCGCCGAGTTTTTCGATCGCCGTGACCTCGAAGCCGTATTTGGCCGCGAGCGCGCGCAAGATCTCGACGTTGCCCTTGCGCTGATGGCCGAAGACATAGTCGTAACCGACGACGATGTGGGAGATGCCGAGGCCGCCGACGAGAATTTCAGAGACGAAGTTTTCGGGCGAGCGCTGGGAGAATTCCTTGTCGAACGTCTGGACGTAGAGATAGTCCAGCCCAAGCGCCTCGATCACGCGGACCTTCATGCGAAACGGCGACAGGCGGAAGGGTTCCTGGTCGGGCTTGAAGAACATGCGCGGATGCGGCTCGAAGGTCATGACCGCGGCGGCGACGCCTTTCGTCCGCGCAAGACCGAGCGCGCGGCCGATCACGGCCTGATGGCCGAGATGCAGACCGTCAAAATTGCCGAGCGCGATCACACCGCCCTTGAGGGCGGCGGGCACTTCGCTCCAGGTGCGAAAGATGTGCATGGCGCGCCTCTTCAGCTCATGCGCGGGAGGGAACCTTGAGGACCGCTTCGCCTTCGACCACGACCTTCTCCCCAACAAGGCATTGCGTCTTGAAGATCACAAACTTCTTCTCCGGCACGAAGCCGGTCACTTCCACGCGGGCGGTCACATCATCTCCGAGCCGTACTGGGGCCTTGAACTTGAATTCCTGGGAGACATAGATACATCCGGCGCCCGGCAACCGCGTAGCGAAAACCGACGAAATATGCGAGGCCGTCAGCATGCCGTGGGCGATGCGGGTCTTGAAAATCGAGCCCCTGGCGAAGTCCTCGTCGAGATGGATGGGATTGGTGTCGCCGGTGGCCGCGGCGAAACTGCGGATGTCCGCGTCCGTCATGGTCCGCGTAATACTGGCGGACATGCCGACGGCAAGATCTTCAAACATGGTTTGCGGGGCCGGTAACGCCATGCGACACTCATTTTTAGTATGTTAAGTCGGGAGAGTTCGGGTGGCGAAACAAACAGGTCCCCTGCGCGCGGTCAAGAAAAAGCAACATTTGCTTCAGCGCGGCCTTCTCGTCGTCGGCCTGACAGCGGGTGCCATAACCGCCGGCTGCGCGAGCACATGGCACCATCCCCGGAAAGAAGGCGCGGAAGCGGCGGCGGACGAGCGCGAATGCTCGCAGCGGGCCGAGGAGAATACGCTGACCCGCGCGGGGCGGCAGCGGGTGGACTACCGCCTCGGCACGCCGGATCCCAATCCCGGCATGAGCCGCGGTCCTAGCCCCATGCAGATGCTGGACCGGCGCGAGACCCAGGACGATTTTGGCCGTGACTTCGAGAACTGCATGACCTCTAAAGGCTACAGCAAGGACTAGCGCGGCTTCGTGCCATGGCCATCCGGCGCATCGACTCACTCGGCTACCAGCTCGGCCTTCTCAACCGGCTTTACGACCGCTGTTTGCAGGACGCGTTGAAGGAATACGGCGTCGCCCCCGGGCAATTCGCGCCTTTGGTGATGCTGTTCGAGGAAGACGGCCTGACGCAGGCCGAGCTTTGCCGGCGCATCAACGTCGAGCAGCCCACCATGGCCAATACCCTCGAGCGCATGGAGCGCGACGGCCTCGTCAAGCGCAAGGCCGACAGCGACGACCGCCGGCGCGCCCACGTGTTTCTCACCGCGCGCGCCAAGGACATCCAGGCGCAGGTGATGGAAGCGGCGCGCGCCGTCTCGAACCGCACCGTGGGGCGGCTTTCCGCCGGCGAGCAGGACGACATGTTCCGGCTGGTCGCGCGCATGGTCGAAAACCTGAAAGCTTGAAGATGGGTGTGATGCGCATTTCAAGGACCGCCGCCGCCCTCTTCGCAGCTCTTTGCCTGGGCGCCGCCGACACGCGCGCCCAATCCGACGCCGCGCGCACCATTTCGGAGGACGCCGCGATCCTGTTCGGCGAGCTGTGCGTCACCACGCGGGGCGACGCCAAACGCATCGACGAGATCATCACCAAGCAACGCCTGCAGGCGCTGCCGCTGTCGGAAGATGGCGTGAGGGACCTCCTGGAGGGAAAGCCCGGCGACCTTGGGTGGATCGTGCGCACCGACCGCGGAACGGGCCTGCAGCTTCATCTGACGCCGACGATGTGCAATATGCGCGCGATGGACACCGACGATGCCGCGGTGAACCAGGTGCTCGCCGCTTTGCTCGAGGGGCTCGCGGTAGCTGAGAACTTCAAAGTCGAAAAGGTCATGGACGAGCGGCGCCCGACCAACGGCGGCGAGGAGCGCCTGGTGGGTTACAGGCTGACCTGGCAGGCGGTGAATTGGAGCGCCAATCTCGGCATTTCGCATATCGCCGGCGACGGCAAGGACATCCCGCCCCAGGTCAGCATTACGCTGGCGCTGCGCCAGTCGACCTAAGCGTCTGATCTTCCGTGAATTTTAGGAGGAGCGCCCACCCAGGCGATTGCGGCCCGCGCCGCCAAATGAAATGATGGCCCGCCGCCCGGTTGGCGGCTAAGAAAAAAGACCCTTGGGGACGATACAAAGCGATATGGCGGACGCTGAAGCACTCTTTGCCGCGGTTTTGGACGCCACCGCCGACGCCGTCATGGTGACGGACCGGGCGGGAACCATTTGCCGCATCAATCCGGCCTTCCATCGCCTGACCGGTTTCCCCTCGGACGCGCTCGTGGGCCGCGACGCGCGCGAGCTGTTCAGCGAGATCAATAGCGCCGAATTCTGCGACGAACTGTGGACGGAAGACGGGGACACGCGCTTTTATCCATCGGTGCGCTCGAAGCACGCCGACGGCCGCGCGCAGCTTCACGCCCTCAACATGACGCCGATCCAGGATTCCGCCGGGCAGCCGAGCCGCTTCGTCGCGGTGATCCTTTCGGATTCCTTCCAGTCCGATGCCGCCTCCGGTGAGACAAGGCGTGTCGGGTACGACGCTCTGACCAACCTGCCCGACCGCACCCTGCTCGCCGACCGCGTCGAGCAGAACATCCTGAACGCCAAGCGCGCCAACAAATCCATTGCCCTTCTGGTGATGGGCCTCGATCGATTCACCGTGATCAACGATGCGCTCGGGTACGCGGCCGGCGACATTCTGTTGCACGAAGTCGCCGAACGCCTCGCGAAAGTGATCCGAACCAGCGACACGGCGGCGCGCCTCGACGGCGACAAATTCGCGGTGATGACGCCCATCAGCGCCATCGACGACAGCGTGATCGTCGCCGAGAAGGTGCTGGCCGCGATCAAGAAGCCCTTCACGATCAGGGGCGAAGAAGTCTTCGTCACCTTCTCGATCGGCATCAGCATCTATCCCACAGACGGCGAGACCTTCGACGATCTGTTGAAGGACAGTCTTTCGGCGATGCAGTTCGCCAAAGCCTCCGGTGGCGCCGGCTACCAGTTCTTCGCCAGCGACATGAATGCCAAGGCGCGCAACCGCTTGAGCTTGGAGAAGCGCATGCGGGCCGCCCTCGTGAACAAGGAATTTCTGCTCTACTACCAGCCGAAGATGGACGCGACCACCGGCAAAGTGAAGGGCGGGGAGGCCTTGATCCGCTGGCAGGATCCGCAGCACGGCTTTATCGGGCCCGGCGAGTTCATTCCGGTGGCTGAAGAAACCGGTCTGATCGTGGAAATCGGCACCTGGGTGATGCGCGAGGCCTGCTTCCAGATCAAGAAGTGGCAGGACATGGGCTACGAGCCGATCCGGATGTCGGTGAACGTCTCGGCCCACCAGTTCAAGGCAAAAGACCTTCTGGACAAGGTGAAGTCGGCGCTGGCGGATTCAGGCCTCGAAGCAAAGTGGCTCGAACTCGAGATCACCGAGAGCATGCTGATGAACGACGTCGAGTCCGCGATCGCCCGCATGCAGGCGGTCCGCGATCTCGGCTGCGGCCTGTCCATCGACGATTTCGGAACAGGCTATTCGAGCTTGAGCTACCTCGGGCGCTTCCCGATCACGACCCTCAAGATCGACCGCGCCTTCATCCGCGACGTTCAGGAAAATCAGAACACCAAGGAAATCGCCCGCGCCATCATCGGGCTCAGCCGCGGCCTCAATCTCGAGGTCGTCGCCGAGGGCGCCGAAATTCTCGAGCATGTGGAATTCCTGAGAGATAACGGCTGCGACGTCATCCAGGGCTTCTATTTCTCGAAGCCCTTGGACGTCAAAGCTTTTGAAGCCAAACTGTCGAAGAAGGCCTCTTAGCGCCGGCCAACGGCCTGAAGGCTGTCGCCGCCCTTCGGGCGCTCGGCCGTCTTCCACCCACCGGACAGTTGGAACTGGATGACTTCGGCGATGTTGGTCGCGTGATCGCCAACGCGCTCCAGGTTCTTGGTGACGAACAGGAGATGCGTCGAGCACTCCACTTCTTCGGTGGTCTTCGCCGTGTTCGCGATCAGGTCCTGGGACATGCGCGAGATCACCTGGCGCATGACGCGCGCGACGAGGTCGTCGAGTTCATGATCATGCTGCCACACCATCTCGGCCTTGTGGGCGTCGCGGGTGGTGAAAGAGTCCATCACGTCGCGCACGGTCCGCTGCGCGAGGGAACCGAGGGCCGCCATGTCGGGCGGAACCTGCAGGCGGTTCTTGGTGAGGATCAGGCTGCGCTTGGCGATGTTCTTGGCATAGTCGCCGATGCGCTCGAGGGAGCCCGCGATCTTCACGTTGCCGAACACATAGCGCAGGTCGTTGGCCATGGGCTGGCGGCGGGCGATGATCGAAAGCGCGCTGGCTTCGATCTTGCGCTCGCACTCGTCGATTTCGGAATCGCGTCCGATGAGCGCCTGGGCCGCCTCGGCATCCTGGCGGACAAGGGCTTCCATCGCGTCCCTGAGCTGGGCCTCGGCGAGGCCGCCCATTTCGAGGACCTTGCGCTCGAGTTGCGCGAGGTCGTTATCGAATGACGACACGATATGAGAATGTTCGCCTTGGTTCATGCTTCGTCCCGACCATACGCGCTTCAGAAGGGGAATCTAACATAGCTCTCGAGGTTAAATACGCCGCGGAACCATATGATCCTTGTGAAATATTTGTGACCGGACACGGAAAAATGCGGTGTCTTGGGGCCTTCCGGCGCCTCCGCCCTCGCGCCGAAGCCTGGATTCTTGGGTCCTAAAGGCTTATGTGGTCTGCCACATTAACCCCTTGGGCAGGGCCTAAACCCCGCGCCGGCCGATGACTTATAGCGTCAAAGAGATTTTCTATACCTTGCAGGGCGAAGGCGCCAACACCGGGAAACCCGCCGTGTTCTGTCGCTTTGCCGGCTGCAATCTATGGAGCGGACTGGAAGAGGACCGCGCCGCGGCGACCTGCCGGTTCTGCGACACCGACTTTGTCGGCACCGACGGTGCGGGCGGCGGCAAGTTCAAGACCGCCGACGACCTGGCGGCGGCGGTCGCGGCGACCTGGCAAGGCACCGGCGGCGAGAAGTTCGTGGTGTGCACGGGCGGCGAGCCGCTCTTGCAAATCGACGCCGCGCTGATCGCGGCCCTTCATGCCAAGGGATTCAAGATCGCGGTGGAGACCAACGGCACGATGCCGGTTCCCGCCGGCCTCGATTGGGTCTGCGTGAGCCCGAAAGCGGACGCCAACCTGGTGGTGACGGCAGGCGACGAGCTGAAGCTCGTCTACCCGCAGGACGGCGGCGCGCCGTCACGCTACGAGCAACTCGCCTTCCGCCACTGGTTCCTACAACCGATGGACGGCCCGGCGCGCGATACCAACAGCAGAGAGGCGATCGCCTACTGCCTCGCCCATCCGAAGTGGCGACTTTCGATGCAAACTCACAAGTATCTTGGGATAGCTTAAGCACATGTCTGGACGGTTCGAGATCGTCAAGGAATTCGGCTTCGAGGCCGCGCACGCTTTTGGGCACAAGCCCGAGGGCCACGAAAACACGCGCGTGCATGGGCACTCGTTCCGCGTCGAGGTGGCCCTCCGCGGCGAGCCCGACGAGGCGACCGGCTGCGTCGTCGACTTCGAGAAAGTGACCGCGGCGCTCGACACCGTCCGCGGCAAGCTCGACCACCATTTCCTCAACAAGATCCCGGGCCTCGAGACGCCGTCGCTGGAGAACATCGCCTGCTGGATCGCCGGTGAGCTACGGCTTCTGCTGCCTCAGCTGACCGCCGTGACCGTACGCCGCCCGTCGCTGGGCGAGACCTGCCGGTTCGACGTGGCATGAGTAAGACGTCCGTGAGACCGAAGGCCGTCGTTCTGCACTCGGGCGGTCTCGATTCCACCGTGTGCCTTCTCCTCGCGCGGTCCCGCGGGCGGGATGCTTACAGCTTCGGCATCAACTACGGCCAGCGCCAGCAGATCGAGCTCGAATTCGCGAACCGCCAGTGCGAACGCTTCGGCTTCGAGCGCCGCATCGTAGACGTCGGCTGGCAAAAGCCCGAGATCCACGTTCCCAAAGACCGCACCGTCGCCGAGATGAAAGCGGGCATCGCGCCCACGTTCCTGCCCGGACGCAATGCAGTGTTCCTGGCGCTGGCCTGCGCCGAAGCCGCGGGCACGGGCGCCAGTGAAGTCTGGCTCGGGGTGAACGCCGTCGATTATTCCGGTTACCCGGATTGCCGGGGATCGTTCCTCGACGCCTTCCGCAAGATGTGGGCTGAAGCGGTGCCGACGCCGCCGCGCATCGTTGCACCCCTTGTGCAGCTCACGAAGCCGCAGATTGCAGCACTTGCGGACGAACTCGGCTTAAAGTCGGGCGAGACGTGGAGCTGCTATGCACCGGAGGAGAAGAACGGCGTCACACAGCCTTGCGGCCATTGCGACGCCTGCCTTCTGCATGCGCACGCCTGGCGCGAGGCGAAGATCGCGCCGGCCGGAAATCTCGAGATCTAGAATCGCCCCGTCGCCGTAATCCCGAACGTGCGCGGCAGGCCCGGGAACGTCTCATTGAACCCGAGGCTCGCGTTGGCGAGGCCGGAGACGAAGTACTTTTCGTTGAAGAGGTTCTTGACCCAGAGACTGACGGTGTAGCGCTCGTTGGCGCTGCGTAAGGCCACGCTCGTGTTCGCCAACCAATAGCCGTTCTCGTAGATCACGGGATTGTTGTCGGGCGTGAAATAGTGGCCGCCGGTGTAAGAGCCGTCCGCCTGGAGGCCGAGCGTATGAGCGCCGAGCGGGATGTCGTAACGCGCAAGGCCCGCCAACGTCAGCTTGGGCGAGGACGCCGTGCGGTTGCCGGCGAGGCTCGAGGCGGGATTGCTGGGGTCGAACAGGAATTCGCTGAACTTCGCATCGAGCAGCCCGGCTTTCGCCTGGACGAACAGCGCATCGGTCGGCATGGCGTTGATCTCGAGCTCGGCGCCATAGACCCGCGTCTTCGCGGCGTTGGTGAGACTCTGGAGCGAGACCAATGATCCGGGGACCAGTTGCGAGACCTGTTGGTCCTTGAAGTCGTAGTAGAAAACCGCGCCCTCGAAGGAGAGGCGGCGGTCCGGGGTCGAACCCTTCACCCCGACTTCATAGCTGTCGACGAATTCCGGATTCACGATCGACGCCTCGGCCGGCGAAAACAAGGCGCCGCCGTGTGTGACCGTGCCGGTCCATGGACCCGGCGGCGAACTGGGCGTCATGTCGCTCTATTCGGACCTGAACGAGAAAGTTTTCGCGAACACGGTCGACGAATATCAATACGACGTGCACGTGCTGTCGATGCACTTCCACGACGCCGTGCAAAAGGCGTTAATGAAGGTCGAGAAGGTCCCGAAACCAATCCCGCTGACCGAACGCGAGGTCGAAATCCTTCAGTGGACCGCCACCGGCAAGACCGCGTGGGAAATCGGCTCGATCCTGAACATCTCGGAACGCACGGTGAATTTCCACCTGCAGAACGCCATGGGCAAGTTCGGCGTCCACAACAAGGTCCACGCCGCCGCGAAGGCGATGAGCATCGGCCTTATTTCTTCCGCTAACTAGCACTGCCACCTCTCTAGTGACGGCGCCGTGGCGACACTTTCGCCATGATGTCGTATTTCGGCCTGAGCGTGATCAGGTTTGAAAGCTCGGGCTCCAGGTCCGATGTGATCTTCACATCGAAGCGCCGCTGCATCATCGCGAGCAGGAATTGCATCTCCATGGTCGCAAAGGCCGACGCGACGCACACGCGTGGGCCCGCTCCAAACGGGAGATAGGCGAACTTCGACCGTCTCACGGACTGCTCGGGCTCGAAACGGTCCGGATCGAAGCGCTCGGGGTCTTCCCACACACTCGGATTGCGGTGGATGAGGTACTGCGAGATCAGCACCGTGGTTCCCGCCTTGATGGTTTCGCCGGCGATATTGTCGTCGCTGATCGCCGTGCGCGCCACCCACCAGATCGGTGGCTTGAGGCGCGCGACTTCCTGCACGACGCGCTTGGTATATTCGAGCTGGCGCACGTCCTCGGCCACCGGGTCGCGGCCGGCGAGCACGGTGTCCGCCTCGTCGCGCATGCGTTCGAGCGCGGCCGGATTCTGCGCGAGCAGAAGGAAGGCCCAGCTAAGCGCCACGGCCGTGGTTTCATGGCCCGAGAGGAGCAGCGTAAGCACTTCATCACGGAGCTGCTTATCGCTCATGGCCTCGTCGGTGTCGGCGTCGCGGGCGTCGATCAGCACGCCCAGGAGATCGTCCTGGCGCAGGTCGGCTTTGCGGCGCTCGTTGATAATGCGGCTGACGATCCGGTCCAGCGTATTGGCGGCGCCGTTGTAGGCGCGGTTTTCCCGCGTGGGCAGGATCTCGCCGAGCCGGGTCATTTCCCACAGGCGCTTGGCGGTAATTTCGTTGGCGACATGCAGCGCGTCCGAGATTGCGTTGGCCTCTTCGCGCGGCAGGCTGTTCCCGAACATCGTGCGCAGCGCGACTTCAAGCGCGAGGTAGGACATGTCGAGCGAGAGGCTAAACTCCTCGCCGCTTACGGCGAGCTTGTCCCACATTGCCACGTGATCCTTGATCACGTCGATCATCGTGCCACCCATCGCCTCGACGCGCTGGCGGTGGAACGACGGCTGAACAAGCTTTCTCTGGCGCGTCCACAGTTCGTCTTCGCTGATGAACAGGCCCTCGCCCAGAATGGGCTTGAACTTGTCCATCATCTTCGTCTTGCGATAGTTGCGATAGTTCGTCTGCAGGACGTGTTCGATGTGCTTCGGATGATTAAGGAGATACGCTGTGCTCATGAACATTCTCATTGGAACTAAATCGCCGTAAGTCTTGGCGACGTGATCTAGAAAACCCAGTGTATTCGCCCGCAACTGGGGTATTACGCCCAGCAAGGGATACCCCTTGGGCCCGTTCTTCGCTTCCCGCCAAAACATTCAGGTCTCGGACTTTCAGAACGCCGAATTTACTCGCGGTTATGCTGCGGCCTTGAGCTCGGCTTCGTAGTGCATCATAGGCGCAGCCGCGAGGAGCTTAGCCTGGGCGCGGCGCTGATTCAGCTCGGAAACATCCGCGTAGCCGGAGACGGCGCGCGTGACGCCGATCTGCAGGGGCGGACCATAACGGTGCGAGAGCAGGCCCGCGCGCTTCAAGATGCGCTCGAAGCGGACATCGGAGACTGCGACGATGCGCGAGATATTGCGGCGTTTGGCAAAGGCTCCCAATTGCTCGAGCAGCATGTCGGTCACCATATTTATGGTGCCGAGGGATTCGTTGCCGATCACGCGCTTCGACACCGCGAAACGGCTGATCTCCCACACGTCGGGAGCTTCCGGTGCCGGCATGCCGTGGAGGAGTTCGGGGAAAACGTCCTTCAGCATGTAGGGCCGCGTGGTGGGAAGCAGGCGCCAGGAGCCAAGCACTTCGCCCTGGTTTTCGCAGACGATGTAGACGGGATCGAGATCGTCGAACATGTCACGCTCCTTGCCGCCGGCGGAGCCGACTTCCCAGGCAAGGCGTTCCTTGAAGACTTCGTGACGGAGTTTGAACATGCCCTCGAGCTTGCGAGAGGCCTCAAGCGTGTTTTCCGGCATTTCGATAATCGAAGTGAGCATTGTTCCCCCGAACCGACTCACGAATGGTTTCGGGAACAGACCACCATATCGTTAAGGATCCAGGACCTGTCAGGACTGACAGGTCCCGCCATTTCCAGGCCGGTGCAGGCTCATTGTTATCGGCTAGCGTCAGCAAAAATAAAATGTCAATAACACTGTCTAATCAAAGGCTTAGGCTAGGCTTCGCTCGCCCCGCCGAGTCTCTGGGGAGTACTCGAAACGACCACTGCGACCCCTCGGACGCCACAGGTCTGTCTCTGTCAGGCCGGTGGATATAAGCCGCAAAAGGCACCGTCCGGGACAACACTTGGAACTTGGAGCAGGATCATGACGCACCACCACAGCAAGCTGCCCCGCGTGCGGGCAGTGCGCACCGCCCACCCCTCGACGCGCCACAGCTATGCCGCCGCCGCCCCGACGCAGATCGCGGCCGCGCGGACGTCGACGACGCTAGCCATGTCCATGATGGTGGCCTTGCGCTACCTCGAGGGACGACCGAGCCGCCCGCCGGAACCTTCCGCAGACGTGATCCCCCTCCCGGCTCTTTCGTAGCCAGCGGGGCTCCCATGCAGGAATTTCCGAGAACGGGCGGTACGTCGAATGACGGACGCGCCGCACCCCACGCTCGCCTGTTCGCCACCTTCAAATTGGCGACGCCCTACATCGAGATGGTGCAGCAGCGTACGGTGGCGGGCGAGGCCCGGGCGGCCGCCAACGTCAATCGCGTCGGCCTTGTGCCCGAGGACTTGAATCGCCAGGACCTGGACCTTCCGAGGCCGGACCACCCATGACGGTGGTTTCGCCAACCTCGGTTATCCGGGAGGCGCTCAATAACCGTGCCGACCGCGCCCTGTCGGCGCTGGAAGCGCGCACGTGCCACTCGTGGAAGATGAGCCTCGACCGCACGAACGTCCTCCCCCGCACCGAGGACTTCGTCGGAAATCCCGCATTCCATCTGTACATCCGTGAGGGCCTGGGCGCCCGGGTCGCCGACCTGGACGGCAATTGCTTCATCGATCTCAGCATGGGTTTTGGCGCGCAGCTCCTGGGGCACGGGGTGCAATCGGTCCAGGATGCGGTCGTCGCACAGGCGGCCCGCGGCTGGCACTTCGGCGTCGTGAACGAGAAACAATTGGAGCTGGCCCGCCTCATCCAGGCGGCAAGTGCCGCCAACGAGCGGGTTGTGTTTTGCAATTCCGGCTGCGATGCAACGGCCTACGCGA
This sequence comes from Fidelibacterota bacterium, assembly GCA_945903705.1. Lineage (GTDB taxonomy): Bacteria > Pseudomonadota > Alphaproteobacteria > Rhodospirillales > Rhodospirillaceae > SHVO01. Next base: position 53,894 of record CAMDOZ010000005.1, read on the forward strand.
TGCGCGCGGCGCGCGCTTTCACCGGCCGCGACCTCATCGCCGTTTTCAGCGGATCATCGCACGGGACCCACGACTACGGCCTCGCGGGCGAGGAAGTTCGTCGTCAGATGCCGGAGCCTGAGGAAAGCGGTGCGTTGTTCGCGCGCCCCTGGAACCGGCGCCCCCAACGTCACCCAGGCATACCGCAATCGGTGATGGATGCCAGCGTCAGCCTCACGTACGGCCACGCGTCGGCTTTCGATCAGCTCCGCCGGCGGCGGCGCGAACTGGCCGCCGTGATCGTCGAGCCCGTGCGCGCGCTCGATCCCAGCTTCGAGCATGCGAAGTGGCTGAATGAGCTGGCGAACGTCTGCGGCGAGACCGGCATTCTTCTGATCTTCGATGAGCGGCTTACGGGATTTCGTCTCGCCTACGGCGGCGCCCAGGAGCGCTTCGGCGTGATGGCCGATCTCGTGGCCTACGGCGAGAATATCGGGGGCGGCTTGCCGCTGGGCGCCGTTGCCGGGCGCGCGGACGTGCTCGGCAGTATTGCCGGCCGCGAGAGCCTGGCCCGCACGCTCACCGAGCGGGGGACGAGCGGGAGCATGCTGAGTATTGCCGCGGGCGCTTCAACGCTCGAGCAGCTTTCGACGCGGCGCACTACGCTATACCCAGCGCTTGCCGAGAAAGGCCGGCTGCTCGCCGAGACATTCAATTCCTTCGCCGAACAGAACGACATGCCGGCGAGACTGAGGATCGCAGGGTCGATCTTCCGCATTCAGTTCAGGCGCCCCACCCACGCCGCGTCCGGCCGTAGCGGCTATCCCGCCGCCGAGGCGGCCTTCTATGCGCTCGCCCTGAGCAAGGGAGTCCTGGTGCACGCCTCGCGGCTTGCGTTCTTATCGGCCGCGCATACGGCGAGCGACGTCAACCAGGTAGCGGGCATTTTCCAAGGCGCGCTCACGGACGTCAAAAATGACGGGTTGTTCAATCCGAAGGCGTAAGGCCTAATCAGCCTATTTGGTGAGCGTCGCGGTCAGATCGCTGCAACGCGTGTTGATCACCGACATATCCACCTTGTTGGCCGCCGCAGCTTTCTTGCGGCGATCATCGGTGGTGCAGAAGTCGTCGAACGCCTTGCGCACGCTGGCAAGCAACGCTTCGGGACATGGGACGCGGCTGCCGTCCTCCATGAACTCGTGATTGGGCGGATTTCCCTCAAACAGCGGTCGATCGCCGATCATGATGCCGACGAGCGGCGGATTGACCGGAACGACGACTTTGTTCGCGTCGAGGAAGCGCAATTCAAAGCATTGCGGAGCTGCGAGCGCGGGCGATGCAATGAAAGCAGCGGAGAAGGCAGCGGCGATGGCGCTAAGGCCGAGTCTTTTCATGGAATCCTCGAAGGGGTCGGTGCGGATAAGCACCGGTATACCAGGGAAATGCTGTCTCACAAGAGGGGCGGAAATGAGGCGTCCCTCTCCATAAAAGGCTCTCAAATTTGCAAGGAAATCGTGTTTTCGGCCCTTTCGGTCTGACATGATGCGCCTTCCTTGAGGAACCTTGAGGCGAGCCCCGCATGACCTCCCGCGCCCTGATCACCGCCCTTTGCGCCCTAATCGCAGCCCCTGTTGCGGCGTTTGCGGCCAGTAAGGACGTCTATTTCGACGTCCCCTACGTCGCCACGCCGCCGGCCGTGGTGGAGGGCATGCTGAAGCTGGCGGGGGTCGGCCCGAACGACGTGGTTTACGACCTCGGCAGCGGCGACGGGCGCATCGTCATCGCCGCGGCCCGCGACTTCAAGGTCAAGAAAGGCATCGGCATCGATCTCGATCCGGAGCTCGTGACCCTCGCCACAAAGAACGCGCAGGCGGCGGGCGTCGCGGACCGGGTGAGTTTCACCCGCGGCGACATTTTCAAAATGGACTTCAAGGACGCGACGGTGCTGACCTTGTACCTGCTTCCCGATGTGAATGTGACGCTGCGCCCGCGCATCCTCGACCTTGCGCCCGGCACGCGCGTGGTGAGCCACGCCTTCAACATGGGCGATTGGGTGCCCGACGGCGCCGGCAGCATCGACATGCGGCGAATCTATCTGTGGATCGTGCCGGCGAAAGTTCAAGGGGGCTGGACCGCGACGGTGGGCGGCGTGCCCTACCGGCTGGACCTCACGCAGCAGTACCAGAACGCGGGCGGGAAGGTAAAAGTCGGGCCTAAGGAAACCGCCTTCGAAATGGGGATTGTGAAGAGCGACGTCTTCACCTTCACCGCCGCCGGGCCGATCACCTTCGAAGGCAAGGTCGCGGGCGACACCATGACCGGCACGCTGACGGCCGGAGGCCGGCGCACGCCGCTGACGCTGACGCGGGACGCGAAGTAGATTCAGTCCACGATAAAAAGTTTGGCGCCGGATTTCGTCGAAGACCGATGCGCGGCATCGCCGTTGTCCGAAACCTGGTAGCTCATTCCTGGCGTGAGCGTGAATCTGCGGCCGTCCTTGAGCTCGGTATCGAGTTCGCCTTCGAGCACATAGAGGACATGACCGCGATCGCACCAATGATCGGCCAGATAGCCGGGTGTGTACTCGACCGAGCGTACGCGCAGATCGCCGATGGTGAAGGTGCGCCAGAGGGCTTTACCGGTAACGCCGGGATGTTCGGTGGCGGGGACAGTGGACCAGTCGGTGAGTGTGAAGGGCAGAGGGGGGATTTTCATGAGTGAGTCCTTCGCCTATGTGCGGAGAGGCGGCCTGCCGAGCCGAAGCTCGCGGCAACAGTCCGCCTTCGCCCTGGCGGGCTACGGCGCGACAGCCACGCTCGCTTCGCGAGCGTAGGCTGGTGCGGGCAGAGGGAATCGAACCCACACTTCCAGAGGAAACCAGATTTTGAGTCTGGCGCGTCTACCAGTTCCGCCATGCCCGCACAGCCGACCGATATAAAGGGCATTCCGGGCCGGTTCAAGCATTCCTCACAAATGCGAAAGGTCGGCAGAAAAGGGCTATAAATGGCTGCAAAAGCGCAGCAATCTGGGGCCGTAAACGAGCCCTCACCCGACCGAAAATGGCCGAAACCAAATCCCACCTCACCATGACCCTGATCGCTGTGGCCTCCGCCGGAGCCCTCGGTCTCGCCTATCTCGCGCAGTATGGCTTCGCGCTGTGGCCCTGCAATCTCTGCTGGGGGCAGCGGGTGCCCTATGCGCTGGCGATGGTTTTTGCATTGATCGCCACGACGCCGGGGGTGGATGGCCCGACGCGGCGCCAAGTCGCGCTGCTGTGCGCAGCGCTTTTTCTCTTCAACGCAGGCTTCGCCTTCTATCACGTGGGCGTGGAACAGAAGTGGTGGCTCGGCCCCGAGGAATGCGTCGGCCGTCCGATGGATTTTTCGACGCTGGACCTAGCTGCCGCCCTCACCCAGACCGGACGCACGGGCTGCGACGAAGTGGCGTTCAGTCTCTTCGGAATATCCATGGCCGGCTATAACGTGATGGCGGGGCTCGCCCTCTGCGTTGGCCTCATGTGGGCCGCCGCACGCGAGGCCTGGTGGACGAGATCATGACAAAAATCACCGCCGACGACCGCCTGCCGGGCGATCCGGACAAGAAAACGCTCATCGACCAGATCATCCGCGTCGACCAGGCGGGCGAGTATGGCGCGAAGCGCATCTACGAAGGCCAGCTCGCGGTGCTCGGCGGCACCTCAACCGGCCCCGTCTTGCGCTCCATGCTGGCGCAGGAGGAAGAGCACCTCGCGCGCTTCAACGGCATCATGGCCGCGCGCGGCACCCGACCGACCGCCCTGCAACCCTTGTGGCACGTGGCCGGCTACGCCCTCGGCGCCGCTACCGCGCTCCTCGGCAAGGAAGCGGCCATGGCGTGCACCGTGGCCGTCGAAGACGTCATCGGCGAGCACTACCGGGAACAGGCTTCGCTGCTTGGCGACGACGAAAAGGATCTGCGCGAGACCATCACCGCCTTTCGCGAAGACGAGCTTCACCACAGAGACGTCAGCCTCGCGCACGGCGCCACGGCGGCGCCCGGTTACGAAGCTTTGACCGCCGCCGTCAAGACCGGAACGCGGATCGCCATCTGGCTCGCGAAGCGCATCTGACGTTTCAAGGTGCGCGTGGACGTCAGGCCGCCGGCGCGAAATCGAACCAACCAATACGCCGGAAAATCGAAAAATTGTGGCACGCGGGAAATTCCGCGCGCTCTTTCGCGCGCGCACGAAAATGCGAAACTTACTAGCGTCTTCGCAGTTAGCATGACAAAAGAAGAGTCCGCTTAGGAACGTTCCAAATGGTCACAAAAGCACGTACGGCCAGAAAAAATCCCGGACGCAAATCTACGGGAGAACGGCGAGCTCACCGCCTCGCGACTCAAGCCTCGAAGCGCCAGCGCGCGGTTCAAAAACAGGTTGAGCGCGCGGACAAGAAGCGTCCTGCGAAAGAGTCGAAACGCGCCGTACAAACCGGCGCGCGAAAATACCCCGCGCCGCCGATGCCGAAGACGCATTTGAAGAAGCCGGGGCATGAGGCGGATCTTAAGCTCCAACCGATGTACGATGCGCCGTTCTACAAGGGCTCGGACAAGCTCAAGGACAAGGTGGCGGTCATCACCGGCGGCGATTCAGGA